>JAYUIX010000147.1:0-19501 GCA_043765635.1 Sphingomonadales bacterium | reverse complement strand
ATTGCAAAATTGCAAATCAGGGAGTAAAAGATCGCTTCCAAGGGCGAGGTTCACTCCTCAACCTGACAGAGAAGTGGTTGCTACAGCACCATATTCTCAATCAGAAGGCGGGGTCAGTACAGCGACTCCGCCTTTTGCATGTTCACCATAACCCGGCTTAACAGCGCCTGCAAGCAATATATATGCTTGAGGGCTTTTTTTTTAATGCCGTTCAGGATAATTAAGCGCGTTCATATTTAAACACCTATTTTGTAGGGTTTTGACAGATTTTTATAAGCTGCTATAAGCTAGCGCATATTATATTTATCAGCCAATAAGGAAATATCTAAAATGACTAAGCGAAGCCCTCGATATCCTCGGCAGAACCTTTCTAAGTCATTGGAAATGGTGAAAAAATTGTTCAATGGCGTTCATAATTCTAAAGTTGATATGGATACTGCTGCTAAGGTAATTGGCTATGCCGGGAGCGGCGGCGGGGCAGCTTCGAGCGCATTAGGGGCTTTACGACAGTTTGGATTGGTAGACGGGTTGCGAGGCGATATTGCGGTAAGCGAACTTACAATGCGGATCATTCAACCTATGAATGACAGCGAAAAAGCAGAAGCGTTGCATGAAGCCGCAACGAAGCCTGAAGTCTTTGGCCGAGTTATTACTCAATTTGGTGGAAAACTCCCCCTATCTGATGAACCAATTATAGCATTTTTAATACGTCAAGAGGGCTTCTCTGCAATTGGAGCGAGTGAGTTAATTGAGGCTTTGAGGGATACCATATCTAATTTGCCCGAACTCCCTAAATCCACTGAAAACGCTGTTGACACTGTGAACGTTGCGGAGGTTACAGTTCAACCTACCAGCGGTGCTGTAAGCCATACTCAAATCATAGGGGGCGAGTTTGAAGCCGCTAATGCCTTTAAAACTCCGAATGTTGGGGAGTTAATCACTTTGCCACTGGGGCAGGGATGCAAGGCGGAGCTGAGACTCATCGGTGATGTTAACCTAAATTCATATAACAGATTGATACGTCACCTAGAGCTTTTAAGAGATATTTTAGCTGAAGATGATACCGAGAACTGAACAAAAGTTCACGCCGCGCATTTCCCCTTTAGCGGGGTCACTAGCCTTGCTCGCTCAAACTACGCATCGTCGAGTTCGTGGACGGAGTCGGGGTTTCTGGCGATTTGGGCGGCGAAGAAGGAAAGCCAAGCCCCGCATCAAGTGCGGGGCGACGGGTTTGAGGATGCCAGATAGGCCACAAACAAAACACTTTCCTACAGGGTGATATTCATTATATGTTCCAATAATGGTTTCTGCGTTCGTCCCTCGCTTGCCTTTTTCAGCGCGTCGCTGTGACGGATCGGTTGCGCCCTATTTTTCCTATGGTGCGGGGTGCACACAGATACCGATTCACTGTCAACTTCCTGAGTTTTCTGCGATTTTTGAAAACGGGTATTCCTCAAAGAAACGCATTCTTTTTTCCTTCTTTGCGTCTTTGCGCCTTCGCGTGAACCATTTGCAACCTCACGGCGCGGGGCGGGATCTTATTGATCTCACGCGAAGGCGCGGGAGACGCGAAGAGGAAAAGATAAAGAATGTTTTGGTGAGACCTTAGTGTGACTTTCTGAACGGATATTCATCTTGGCAATGCCGCTCTTCGCCTTTACGCCGCGCGTTTCCCCTTGAGCGGGGTCACCAATCGTGCCCGCTCAAACCAAGCGTCGTCGAGTTCGGGGGCAGCGTCGGGGTTGCTGGCGATTTGGGCGGCGATGTCTTCATCAGTCATCGCATCAAATTTCGCCAAATTCCCCGGAGTCGCCCATGCCTTGGCGCGCGCGCGTGCCTCTTCAACGCTGAGCGTCACGATATTTTCTGACTTCCTTGTCATTGGCTTTCCTAAAGCTGATGATACGGCGCACATTGCCTCGCCACGTATATACCACAACACATATGCGACCGCCAAATTCAGCAATCGGCCCAGTCGCGACAAAGCGAGTTTCCCGATAATCAATGCGATCATCGACTTCCTCAACATAGGAACCTTCGAACAGCAATGGCGCTGCATCGAAGGTCAGTCTGTGTTTGCGAAAGTTTACGGCCTCTTTATCGGGATCGAATTGAAACATATGTTTCAACTCACTCCGCCGCGATCCCTGCCTGTGCAAACATATCCGCCTCGGGGGCTTCGACCACAGCCGCGCCATCGTTCGCGGCTTTCGCGCCGCCGCGACGGTCGAAGCTGTCCCACACTTCGTTCCAATTGCCGCGCGTCGCCGCCTTTGAATACTCGGTCGCCCGCGTTTCGAAGAAGTTGGCGTGTTCCACTCCGTTGAGGAGCGGCGCGAGCCAGGGGAGAGGGTGTTCGTCGATCATGTACATCGGCTTGAAGCCAAGCTGATTGAGACGCCAATCAGCGATGTAGCGGATGTATTTCTTGATTTCCTTCGCGGTCATCCCTGGCACTGGCCCGGCGTCAAACGCGAGATCGATGAAGGCATCCTCAAGGCGCACCGTCGTTTGGCAGCAGTCGAGAATATCATCCTTGACGGCTTTGGTCAGGCAGTCACGCTCCTTGGTGAAGGCGTGGAACAGCTTGGTGATCCCTTCGCAGTGGAGGCTTTCATCGCGGATTGACCATGTGACGATCTGCCCCATGCCCTTCATCTTATTAAAGCGCGGGAAGTTCATCAGCATCGCGAACGACGCGAAGAGTTGCAGCCCTTCGGTAAAGCCGCCGAACATCGCGAGCGTGCGCGCGATATCCTGATCACTCTCGACATTGAAGGTGCTGAGATAATCATGCTTGGCCTTCATCTCCTCATATTGGAGGAACATGCCGTATTCGCTTTCGGGCATCCCGATGGTGTCAAGCAGATGCGAGTAAGCCGCGATATGGACGGTTTCCATATTGCTGAACGCGGCGAGCATCATCTTGATTTCAGTCGGCTTGAAAATGCGGCCATAATGTTCGTGGTAGCAATTCTGCACCTCGACATCGGCTTGCGTGAAAAAGCGGAAGATTTGCGTGAGCAGGTTACGCTCGTGATCAGTGAGCTTTTGCGCCCAGTCACGGCAATCCTCACCCAGAGGCACTTCCTCGGGCATCCAATGGATCTGCTGCTGGCGTTTCCAGAAGTCATAGGCCCAAGGATATTCAAAGGGCTTATACTGGTTGCGCGCGACGGTAAGTGACATGGGTGCTACTCCTTTTACAATAAGATAAGAGCGACGCGGTTCGATTTCATCGTACCACCGTCAATGATTTTGTGAGACCAATAAAACGTTCGCGGATCAGTTTGCCATCGGGGAAAAGCGCTGTAAGCCCGCGCGCATCAAGCAGGTTGACGGTTTGTACGTCTGCGATGGCAGTCGCGAAATCGGGGTGCGGCCCGCGAAAGCCGTGGCGGCGCTTCATCAGCTTGCGCGCGCGAACAGCCTCGGGGAGGAGCGCGAAGAACAGGCTGCGATAATGCGGCTCAACAGGGAACCACAGGTTGGGCGTTTGCAGATAATAATGCGGGGCAAGGCGGCGCACTTCATGTGCCATCGCCGCCATTTGCGGCCACTGCCCGACATGCTCAATCACCGAATTGGAATGGACAATGTCAAACGCATTGTCGGTGTGTTCGGGCATCGTGCAGGCATTGCCGGGGCGGATATGATATGCGCCGCTGTCGCTCGCGGGCGTGTCGAGATTAACGATGGTGATATCGAAATTGCGGTTTGCCCAGAGCGGGCGCAGCCCTTCCCAATAGCTTTGCGTGCCGCCAATATCTAAGATACGGATCGCCGCGCCGGGCGTCTGGACACGGTCAGCCAATGCGAGAAAACTCGCAAATCGCGCTTGGCGGAATCGGTTGCCGTCGATGTTCATTTTTGCGCGCTAGCCATTACTGACACGCCAAGCACTCATCATAGTCCTTCACCTCAACCTCGATTTGTTTGAGGTCAATGGTGTTGTCCGCCTCGACGCCGCCGGCGAAGCCTGCGCGTTGGATGCTCTTGCTCCGTAGGTAATAGAGCGATTTCACGCCCAATTCCCATGCGCGGAAATGGAGCATGAGGAGGTCCCATTTTTCCACGTCTGCCGGGATGAACAGGTTCAGCGACTGCGCCTGATCAATGTAAGGCGTGCGATCCGCCGCGAGCTCGATCAGCCAGCGTTGATCAATTTCAAAGCTGGTTTTGAACGTATCCTTTTCCTCTGGCGTAAGGAAATCGAGATGCTGAACGCTGCCACCCTGTTCAAGGATGGTGTTCCACACATTGTCGCTATTCTTCGATTTCTCAATCAGCAACGCCTCAAGATGCGGGTTGCGGATTGAGAAGCTGCCCGAGAGCGTCTTGTGGGTGTAGATATTCGCCGGGATTGGCTCAATGCACGCGCTCGTCCCGCCGCAGATGATCGAAATCGAAGCGGTCGGGGCAATCGCGGTCTTGCACGAAAAACGCTCCATCACGCCGCGTTCTTCAGCATCGGGGCACGCGCCGCGTTCAGTGGCGAGCAGCATTGAGGCTTCGTTGACGCCTTGGCTCAAGTGCTTGAAAATCTTGAGGTTCCAGCTTTTCGCCATCGCGCCTTCAAACGGCAGGCTGCGCGCTTGGAGGAAGCTGTGGAAGCCCATGACACCCAAGCCAACGCTGCGTTCACGGCTTGCGCTATATTTGGCGCGCGCCATTTCGGGCGGAGCACGCTCGATATAGTCGCTCAGGACATTATCGAGGAAGCGCATGACATCCTCGATAAAGCGCTTGTCGCCGTTCCAATCATTCCAAGTTTCAAGGTTGAGCGACGAGAGACAGCAGACCGCCGTCCGGTCATTGCCGAGATGATCACGGCCCGTGGGGAGCGTAATTTCGGAGCAGAGGTTCGATGTCGTCACCTTGAACCCAAGCTCGCGGTGGTGGCGCGGCATCGCCTTGTTCACTGTGTCACCAAAGACGATGTAAGGCTCACCTGTGGCAAGGCGCGTTTCGACGATTTTCTGGAAGAGCGAACGCGCATCAACCGTCGCGCGGATGCTGCCGTCCTTGGGGCTGACGAGGTTCCACTCAGCGCCGCTGCGCACAGCCTCCATAAACGCGTCGGTGATGAGGACGCCGTGGTGGAGGTTCAAAGCCTTGCGGTTGAAATCGCCCGATGCCTTGCGGATTTCGAGGAATTCTTCAATTTCAGGGTGATTGATGTCGAGATAGACCGCCGCTGAACCACGCCGCAGCGAGCCTTGCGAAATCGCGAGCGTCAGGCTGTCCATCACACGGACGAACGGAATGATGCCGCTGGTCTTGCCGTTGAGGCCAACGGGTTCACCGATGCCGCGCACACTGCCCCAATAAGTGCCAATGCCGCCGCCGCGCGACGCGAGCCAGACATTCTCATTCCATGTGTTGACGATGCCTTCAAGGCTATCATCAACTGAGTTCAAATAACATGAGATTGGCAAACCGCGCCCGGTGCCACCGTTTGAAAGGATCGGTGTTGCGGGCATAAACCACAGCTTTGAGATATAATCATAAATGCGCTGGGCATGCTCCTGATCATCGGCATAGGCCGATGCCACGCGCACGAACAAATCCTGGTAGCTTTCGCCCGGCAGCAGATAACGATCCTTGAGCGTATCCTTGCCAAATTCGGTCAATAGCGCATCGCGCGCATTATCCTTGATCAGCGGATACGACTCAAGCCGACTACGCGAATCAGTGATCGTGCCTTTGTCAGCCCGTTCAACGCTCACGTCTTCAATCAAGGTCGCCACATCGTTATCGCTAACTAATTGTGATTCACGAAAATCCACTGCTCACATCCCCTATACTCAAAACAACGCGTTCGCATGATTTCAAGGCCATCAGAGCGCGAACATCCCTGATAGCATTTTTTGATCGACCCGTGGTTATTTTTGCTTTTGTGCCCCCACTAACAGCGAATCTTAACCTGCAGCGAAGACTAATCCCCGCCGTTTTGCGAACACAAGCTGTTGGGTTGCCCCCGTGACTAACCACTACCTATAGTGATCAATCTTTGGCGAGACGCAAGCGATTTATTACGGTTGTGAGACTCGTTTCGTCGCATCCGTGACTCGCTTCACTGACGCTACGTCACCCGTACATCACGCGACGCGTGGGGCTTCCTCACTTTTTGAAATGGCAAGATGGTAAATACGATCTTAAAAATAAATTTGTGTTGGCGCCCTTCAATCGCTTCACGATGCGAAAGTGGATTGCAGCGCGCTAGCTTAGCCCATATCGCACCGCCACGAATGCCCCTGACAGGCTGATAAAGGCAAACCCATCTTATGCTGCTTGAACGTTTCCTCACCCGAGTGATCAAAATCGGTGAACTGGTTGTCACTGGCCCCGGCGCTGCCACCGTTCGCTACGGTACGCCTGACTCAGAGCGCACACCTGTTAAGATTGCGATTAAGGATGCGGCAACGGCCCGCGCCATCGCACGCAATCCCGCACTTGGTGCTGGCGAAGCGTGGATGGACGGCCGCCTGACCATTGAGAATGACGATGTCCTCGGCCTGCTTGATCTCGTCGGCTACAACATGCGTTGGGATTGGGATAATAAGAGCCGCGTCTCGCTGTGGCGCAATACCCGCTGGATTAATCGGCTGCTGCCGCGCAATGACGGCACCCGCTCCAAATCAAACGTTGCGCATCATTATGACCTCTCGGATCGGCTTTATGATCTGTTCCTCGATGCTGACCGGCAATATAGTTGTGCCTATTTCACTGACAGCGCGAACAGCCTTGAAACCGCGCAGAAGGATAAGCTCGCGCACATTGCGGCCAAGCTCTGTCTTGAGCCGGGCCAGACGGTGCTTGATATCGGCTGCGGCTGGGGTGGCCTAGCGCTTTATCTCAACCGCGTGGCGGGTGTGTCAGTTACAGGTGTTACGCTTTCTGAAGAGCAGCTCTTGGTAGCACGCCAGCGGGCCGAGGCGGCGGGCGTTTCGGATAAGGTGAAGTTTGAACTGATTGATTACCGCAACGTCACCGGCCAATTTGATCGCGTCGTTTCGGTCGGGATGTTTGAGCATGTGGGGCGTCCGCGTTATAATGCGTTTTTTGATACTGTGCGTGATCGGCTGACTCCTGAAGGGGTCGCGCTGATCCACACGATCGCGCGCGTTGACGGCCCCGGCGCAACTGATCCATTTACCGCGCGCTATATTTTTCCCGGCGGTTATTCGCCCGCGATTTCGGAAATCCTGCCGCCAATTGAACAAGCGTGGCTGTGGCCCACCGATATTGAGGTGCTGCGCCTGCATTACGGTTTCACGATTGATGAGTGGTACAAGCGCGTGCTTGCCCACCGCGCCGATATTGAGGCGCTGTATGACGAACGCTTTTACCGGATGTGGACGTTTTATCTGTCAGCAGCGATTATCGCCTTTCGCCATGACGGGCACTGCAATGTCCAGATCCAGCTAGCGCGCAAACGCGATGTTGTGCCGCTGACGCGCGATTATATGTATGCCAAGGAGAAGGAATATCGTGCGATTGAGGCGCGCCTAGGCTAACTATAACTGGTTAGCGCGTCGCCATCCACGCGTTCACCTGTTCCTCAAGCACATCCAGTGGCACAGGCCCGCTTTTGAGCACGACATCATGGAAACCCTTGATGTCAAATCGGCTGCCAAGCTGCTTTTCAGCCTTGGTGCGCAGATCGGTGATCTTTAGCCGCCCGATCATGTATGCGGTCGCTTGGCCGGGATAAACGATGTAGCGTTCGATTGCTTTGACGATGCCGCCGGGTGCGTCTGCCGAATTATCCTCGACATATTTGATCGCGCGTTCGCGGCTCCAGCGCTTGTGGTGAAGCCCAGAGTCGACCACCAATCGAATTGCGCGGTGAAGCTCAAGTTGAAGTCGGCCGAAGTCGCGGTACGGATCAGTGTAAAGCCCCATATCCTTGGCGAGCTTCTCTGAATAAAGCCCCCAGCCCTCGGAATAAGCCGTCACCCCGCCGAATTTGCGGAACGGCGGCACGCCTTTCAATTCGGTCTGGATCGCGAGTTGCAGATGATGGCCGGGAATGCCCTCATGATAAAAGAGCGCCTCAACCTCGGTCATCGGCATGTCGGCCATATTATAAAGATTGGCATAGTAGGTGCCGGGGCGTGATCCATCGGGCGCAGGCCGCTGATAAAAAGCCTTTCCCGCTGACTTCTCGCGAAAGGCTTCGACGCGTTTGACGACCATTGGAGCTTGCGGAAGCACGCCGAACCATTGCGGTAGCAGCGCAGTAATGTCCTGCTTCGCCTTTTCGGTTGCGGCGAGATACTGCGCGCGGCCTTCGTCGGTGTTGGCGGCGTAAAACTGCTTATCCTCGCGCATATATTTGAAGAATGCGGATAGATCGCCTTCAAATTTTACGCGTGCCATGATCTCGCGCACTTCGCCGTGGATGCGGGCAACCTGATCAAGCCCGAGCTGGTGGATCTGGTCTGGCGTCAGATTGGTTGTCGTATAATTGCCAAGCCGTTCGGTATAATATGCGGCACCTTTGGCAAAGTGCCATACCCCGTCATCGCTCCCTGCACGTTTTTCCTGCGCCATCATTTCGGCAATCAAACGCCCATACGCTGGTTTTACTGAAGTTGTGAGGGCGTTTGCGCCCGCTGCAAGTAGCGCATCCTTTTCCGCCTGTGAAATCGTGAGTTTGGCAAGCTTAGTCTTCAGATCAGCGTACAGCGGCGCATCAGTAGCCGCACTTGTGAAGGGCGCACCCGTGACAACGTTGCGCGCGTCGGCAATCACATAGGGATAGACCCATTTGGGCGGCATTACGCCTTTGGCGGCGTTATCCTTTGCCTTGGTGATGATCTGATCCATTGCGGTGCCAAGCCCGCCAAGGCGACTTACATAGGCTTCTGCGTCAGCTTTGCTATCGACCCGGTGAATATTGATGAGGAACGCGGGAAGCTGGCTTTGTGGGCCATTCATCTGATCAAAGGCATAGCCATAGTTGCGATAAGTGAATGCTGCGATACGCCGTTCGATCATTTTTTCAAACAGGCGGAATGATAAACGATTTTCCGGGCTTAGCTTGGCCGGTGCAAAGCGTTTGCGCATATCCCGGAGCGCGGTTTGATCTGATTGTTGACGGCGCACTGCTTCGGCGTCCGAATAATCATCCCATTTGGCATAATCACCGTCTTTAATTGCACGGAAAGATTTTCCAACAGGTGAGCGCGCAAGCTGCGCCGCATCATAATCTTCGAAAAATTGCGTGATTGCGGCATCCTGATTATTGATTGCCGCCACTTTGGCAAGTGCAGGTGTCGCGCTAATCGGCGCAAAAAGCGCAAGCGCCAAAATCGAAACGCTCAATATTGAAATACGCATTTGTGCCAAACCTCTCAAAAAGGGGCAACGCACAAAACGTAAACCCGGTCACGCAAATAACTGCGCTACTGGGTCAACTCAAGTCAATGCAATTAGTCCGTCAAAACAGTGTGTCAGGTGAAAATAACCTGACGACGCCGCGCGCGAACCGTGCCGCCAACCATGCCGAAGCCGATGATCATCAGCGCCCATGTTGCTGGCTCGGGAACCGCCGCAATCTCAATTTGACCCGATGTGAGAAGCTGGAAATCACCATTGAAAGTTGATGCGCCGTCTGGGCCAAGGCCCGTCACCCGGAAGCTTTGCAGGCCAAAATCACCGTTGCCGTCGGTGCTAATTGGTGAAAGCGCATTGGTATCGAAGCTCAGTGCTGTCAGCGCGCCATTGGCAAAAGTTGCCGAAAATGCGGTAAGGTCAGCAAGCCCGTAATTAAAAAAACCACTCGAAGGAAAACCTGATGGGTTGACTTCAGAAAAGGTAAAAACTGTGCTTGTGTCAAGCGTGAAGCTTGCCAGATCAGCCAAGCCAAAAGTGCCCGATTGCGGGGTCAACTGTCCAACAAGCGATGGCGGAAGAAAGGAAAATGATCCTACGCCGTCAGTGATCCTGATCAACTGACCTTGGCCCGGAACGATGGTCGGGGCTGTACGGTCGGCACCAATGTAACCGAATGAAACAGTCGCCGCCTGCGCAGGAGCAGTGCTCCACGCGAGGATAGCCAACGCAAGCGCTTTCAAAATTTTCACTCTAGCCCCCAAGGTAATTCTCTGCGTCATGCCAACGCCACTAGAGTCCGTTTATGTCACCCCAATGACAAGTCAATGGCTTGGTTAGCCGTATCGTAACCAACTGTCGCATTTTCGGACAGAATCAAGGCTTGGTGCCTAACGTCGGTAAGATGGAATCGATAATCCCCGTGTGATCGCGAGCGCGCGGAGGCCAAACCCGGCACACCCGCCGAAGAGGCCGGCGAGCACCACCGGAATCCCCAGCCAGACCATGGCCACAAATGATCCTGCGGCAAGCGCAGCAGCGGTCACATAGATTTCGGGCCGTAGCAGGATCGAAGGTACGCCAGCCAGCACATCACGGATGATGCCGCCAACGCAGGCTGTGATAACGCCCATCATCATCGCAGACAAAGGCGGGATACCAAGGCTAAGCGACTTTGCTGTCCCAAATACGGCATATACGGCTAAGCCAACTGCATCAAACCAATCAAGTGCGCGCGCATTCCACATTCGGGCGGGCGTGATCCAGATCAGCAATGCCGTGGCAAGGCAAACCGCAGGTACCCGCCAATCATGCACCCAGAATACAGGCGCGCCGATAAGCAAATCGCGCACTGTGCCGCCGCCAACCCCAGTTATCAGCGCGAAGAAGCTGAACGTCACGAGTGTCTGCTGCGCCCGCGCCGCCGCGAGCGCACCAGACGCTGCAAATACGGCGATCCCAAACAGGTCAAGCCAGATAAGTGGGGCCATCATTTTGAGCTGAGGTGCATTCTAAAAGATCACATGTGGATCGGCTTGCCCATCACTGCCATCGCCGCCTCCTTGATTGCTTCGGAATGTGTTGGGTGGGCGTGGCAGGTGTAGGCGATGTCTTCGCTGGTTGCGCCGAATTCCATTGCCTGAGTTGCCTGCGCGATCATTGTTCCGGCGAGCGTCGCGATGATATGGACACCGAGAACGCGGTCGGTTTTGGCGTCGGCGATCACCTTTACAAAGCCATCAGTATCGCGGTTCGTTTTGGCGCGGCTGTTTGCCATCATCGCGAATTTACCAACCTTGATCTCGCCCTTTGTCTTGGCCTCTTCTTCAGTCAGGCCAATGCTCGCGATTTCAGGATGGGTGTAGACGACGCCGGGGATGAGATCATAGTTAACGATGCCAGTGAGGCCAGCAATGAATTCAGCCGCTGCAATTCCCTCATCCTCGGCCTTGTGCGCGAGCATTGGGCCCGGCGTCACGTCGCCGATGGCATAAATGCCCTTCACTGAGGTTTGGAAATCATGGCCGACCTCAATCTGGCCGCGATTGTTGGTTGCAAGCCCCGCCTTTTCAAGCGCGAGGCCGTCGGTATTTGGCCGTCGTCCAATGCTGACGAGAACGCAGTCAGCCTGTATCGTCTCGGCAGCACCGCCAGTGGCTGGTTCAACGGTAAGCATTGCGCCGTTGCCTCTGACGGTAACGCCAGTGACCTTGGTACTTGTACGGATGACAAAACCCTGTTTCTTGAAAATCTTAGCCGATTCCTTACGAACCTCTCCGTCCATACCAGGCAAGATTTGATCGAGATATTCAACCACCGTCACTTCTGCGCCAAGTCGCCGCCAGACGCTGCCAAGCTCAAGCCCGATCACGCCGCCACCAATGACGACCATATGCTTGGGCACTTTGGGCAGAGCGAGTGCGCCAGTGGAATCAACCACAATCTTCTGATCAATCGTCACGCCAGGAAGCGGGGTGACTGATGATCCTGTCGCGATCATGAAGTTCTTGGCGGTATAGCTGGTGCCCGCAACATCAATGGTGCTCGCGGATGTGAAGGCGGCATGGCCTTTAAGCCAATCGACCTTATTCTTTTTGAACAAGAATGCGATGCCACCCGTGAGTTCAGTGACGGCCTTGGCCTTTTCCGCATGCATCGTATCAAGGTTGAGCGACACGCCCTTGAAATCAATTCCGAACTTAGCAAGCGCACCCGAATGCGCCTCCTCATAGAGCTCTGAGGCATGAAGCAAGGCTTTGGACGGGATGCAGCCGACATTGAGGCAGGTGCCACCAAGCGTCTCACGCGCCTCTACACAGGCCACCTTAAGCCCAAGCTGTGCCGCGCGGATTGCAGCAACGTAACCACCGGGGCCGGAGCCGATGATGATGAGATCATAGGGAGTGTCAGTCATCTCGCGTTCCTCACAAATCAATCAACAACCGCGTCGGGTCTTCAATCGCGTTTTTCACCGCAACAAGGAAGGTCACGGCTTCTCGGCCATCGATCAGGCGGTGGTCGTAGCTAAGCGCGAGATACATCATCGGGCGGACGACCACTTGTCCATCACGCACTACTGCGCGGTCTTCGATGCGGTGGAGGCCAAGAACTGCGCTTTGTGGCGGGTTGATGATCGGGGTCGACATCAGCGATCCGAACACACCTCCGTTTGAAATGGTGAAAGTGCCGCCCTTCATGTCATCCATCGTCATTGTGCCGGCTTTGGCCTTGGCACCGAAATCACCGATTGCCTTTTCAATGCCCGCAACGCTCAAATCCTGCGCATCGCGGATTACAGGGACGACAAGGCCATTGGGCGCACTCACCGCAACCGAAATGTCGGCATAGTAACGATAAACGATTTCCTCACCCTCGATCGAAGCATTGACCGAGGGAATGTCGCGCAGCGCCATGCAAACGGCCTTGGTGAAAAAGCCCATGAAACCGAGGCGGACGCCGTGCTTCTTTTCAAACAAATCCTTATACTTCGTTCGCGCCGCCATCACCTCGGTCATATCAACATCATTGAAGGTGGTGAGGATTGCTGCGGTATTTTGGGCTTCCTTCAATCGTCGCGCGACGGTTTGGCGCAGCCGCGTCATGCGAATACGTTCTTCGGCACGGTCGGATGATGTAGAGGCAGGTGTGGAAGGGGTGGACGCTATGGCCGCACTCACCGCGGGTGCAGCAACGGCGGCCATTACATCTTCCTTGGTCAAGCGACCGTCCTTGCCGCTGCCTTTGATCCTTGATGGGTCAAGGCCGTGTTCAAGGATGAGGCGGCGTACTGACGGCGAAAGTGTAAGATCGCCCGCATCAGCTTCAATCACAGTAACTGGCGCAGTGGCAACGGGAATTGCAGTCGCAGGTGCGTTTGATCCTGCTTCAATCGCGGCGATAACTGCACCCACATTAACTGTGGCACCCTCAGCAAACATTTGCGCACCCATAATCCCGGCAACAGGAGACGGTACTTCAACCGCGACTTTATCTGTCTCAAGGCTCGCGATTGGTTCATCCATTGCTACGGCATCGCCCGGTTTCTTGAGCCATTGGCCAAGCGTGGCTTCGGCGATAGACTCGCCAAGGGAGGGAACTTTGACTTCGGTACTCATAATCAGCCTTTCCGCTGGCGTCTGATTTCGGCGCGAACATTATGTCCTAGCGCATCGGCAATAAGCGCTGCCTGCTCGGCCTGATGGCGTTTGGCAAGCCCGGTGGCGGGCGATGCGCTTGCCTTGCGTCCCACATAGCGCGCGCGGGTGGGCGCAACCTTAGCCTTGGTCAGATATTCCTCAATAAACGGTTCAACGAAAGACCAACTGCCATTATTTTTTGGCTCTTCCTGTGCCCAGACCACTTCTTCAAGGTTTGGCATCCGGTCAAACCGCACGACCAGTGGTTCACCTGGAAAGGGGTAAAGCTGCTCAAGCCTTAAAATTGAAGTGTCAGTATCGTCCGCTGCATTGCGTGCATCAAACAGATCAAACGCGACCTTTCCCGAACAGAGTACAACGCGCTTTATATCTTCATCTTTGGGTGCCCAAGGGTCAGAGAGAATGCGCTTAAAATGGCTGTTATCAAGGAATTCATTGATACTTGAAACCGCCATCTTATGCCGCAGCAGCGATTTTGGCGACATGATAATCAGTGGCTTGCGAAACGGGCGGTGCATTTGTCGCCGCAGGATATGGAAATAATTGGCCGGGGTCGTAATGTTGGCGACCTGAATATTATCCTCGGCACATAGTTGCAGATAACGCTCAAGCCGAGCCGAGCTATGCTCCGGCCCTTGGCCTTCATAACCGTGCGGCAGCAGCATGACGAGGCCGTTGGCGCGGAGCCACTTGCTTTCACCACTGGCGATGAATTGATCGATCATCACCTGCGCACCGTTAGCAAAATCGCCAAATTGGCCTTCCCATAGCACCAATGCCTTTGGATCAGCGCCAGCGTAACCATATTCAAAACCAAGCACACCGAACTCTGACAGCGGGCTATCAAGCACTTCAAACCGACCATGCGGCACTGTTGAAAGCGGGATATATTTGGCCTCAGTCCCCTGATCGACCCAAACGGAATGACGGTGGCTGAAAGTGCCGCGCCCAGAGTCTTGGCCTGACAAGCGAATGCCGTATCCTTCGGACAACAGCGAACCAAATGCGAGCGCTTCACCCGATGCCCAGTCTAGCCCTTCGCCTTTGGCAAAGGTTGCCTTTTTGGCCTCAAGCACGCGGGCAAGTGTCGGGTGGATATGGTGGCCATCTGGTACTGTTGTCAGCGTCCGGCCAAGCCCTTCAAGCAGCTTGCGCGAAATCCCGGTTTCGACATTGCGCCGTGCAGTTTCAGGATCGGCTGGTTTGCTCAGGCCGGCCCAGCGCCCGCCGAACCAATCGGCCTCATTCGCCTTGTAATTGGTGCCCGCGATAAATTCGTCTTCAAGCCTTGTGACAAAACTGGCGGCGTGAGCCTCCGCCCAATTTGCATCAATTATGCCTTGTTCAATAAGGCGCGGCGCATAGACTGCACTCACGGGTGGGTGTGTCTTGATATTGGCATACATTAACGGCTGCGTGAAGCTTGGTTCATCGCCTTCATTATGGCCAAAGCGGCGGTAGCACCACATGTCGATCACGATATCGCGGTGGAATGTCTGGCGATATTCGATGGCAAGCTTGCAAGCAAAAGTCACTGCTTCGGGATCATCGCCATTGACATGGAAAATCGGTGCCTGAACCCCCTTCGCGACATCGGACGGGTAGGGGGATGACCGCGCAAATTGCGGGCTGGTCGTAAAACCAACTTGATTATTGACGATAAAGTGAATGCAACCGCCTGTGTTGTACCCCCGAATGCCTGAAAAGCCGAGGCATTCCCAAACAATCCCTTGCCCTGCGAACGCCGCATCACCGTGGAGCAGAATTGGCAATACTTGAACGTGGTTCGTAAGATCATCGCGCATCGTCTGGTTTGCGCGAACCTTGCCGAGAACAACTGGATCAACCGCCTCCAAATGTGATGGATTGGGGACAAGCGACATATGCACTTTGATCCCGTCAAATTCACGGTCAGTGCTGGTGCCAAGATGATATTTGACGTCACCTGATCCGCCGACATCATCGGGATTGGCCGATCCGCCTGAAAATTCATGGAAGATGATTCGGTACGGCTTGGCCATCACATTCGCGAGAACGTTCAACCGACCCCGATGAGGCATCCCAATCACGATTTCACGCACACCAAGCGCGCCGCCGGTTTTAATAAAGCTTTCAAGCGCGGGGATCATCGCCTCGCCGCCATCTAGCCCGAACCGTTTGGTGCCGACATATTTGCGGCCTAGGAATTTTTCGTATTGCTCGCCCTCGATCACCTTGGCGAGGATCGCGCGCTTGCCTTCGGGGCTGAACCCGATTGACTTGTCGGCCCCCTCCATCCGCTCCTGAAAAAAACGTCGTTCCTCAACGTCCGAAATGTGCATATATTCAAGGCCAACCGGCCCGCAATAATTGGTGCGGAGGATTTCAACGAGCTTGCGCACCGTCGTCCATTCAAGCCCGAGATTGCGCCCGACATAGACCGGTGCGTCCTGCTCACCCTCAACAAAGCCGTGATATTCGGGCGTGAGATCGGGCGGAATATCCTGCTTGGCAAGGCCGAGCGGATCAAGCTTGGCGGCAAGATGCCCGCGCACACGGTAGGTACGGATGAGGAGCATCGCGCGAATCGAGTTGCGCGCTGCGCTTTCCACTTCGCCTTCTGACAAAGGCTTGCCTGCCGCCTTCGCCGCCGCTTTAATCTCAACTGCCATTTGGGTTGGATCAAGCGCCGCCGTCAAATCATCCGTTGTCGAGGGCGGCCAATTGGGCCGGGCCCAGCTTGGGCCTTGCTCGCTCTCAAAGTTGTGGTTCTCGATACCCATGATACTCACTTTCCTTAGGAAGGAATTATAGGGAAAGTTACCCCTTCAAAAGCGCGGCAAGCGTCGTGCCAAGTTCGGAAGGTGACGGCGAAACGCGGATGCCCGCCGCTTCCATCGCGGCGATCTTGTCTTCAGCGCCACCCTTGCCGCCTGAAACAATCGCGCCCGCATGGCCCATCCGCCGCCCCGGAGGCGCGGTGAGGCCAGCGATGAAGCCAACCATTGACTTCTTGCGGCCACGTTTGGCTTCGTCAATCAGGAATTGTGCGGCCTCTTCTTCGGCACTGCCGCCAATTTCGCCAATCATGATCATTGAATGCGTTGCATTATCGCCGAGGAAAAGCTCTAGCACATCGATGAAGTTAGTGCCGTTGACTGGATCGCCACCAATGCCAACCGCCGTTGTCTGGCCAAGCCCCTCCGCAGTCGTCTGAAACACCGCTTCATAAGTGAGCGTGCCCGAGCGTGAAACAACGCCGACTGAACCCTTGGAAAAGATTGAACCCGGCATGATGCCGATCTTGCATTCGTCCGGTGTGAGTACGCCGGGGCAGTTCGGGCCGATCAATCGCGATTTGGAGCCCAAAAGCGCGCGCTTAACCTTGACCATGTCAAGCACTGGAATGCCTTCAGTGATACACACGATCAACGGCACTTCGGCATCGATAGCCTCAAGGATCGAATCCGCCGCAAATGGCGGCGGCACATAAACGACGCTTACATCCGCGCCCGTCTTCGCAACCGCCTCCGCCACCGTATTGAACACTGGCAGGCCGATATGCGTGCTGCCACCCTTGCCCGGCGTCACCCCACCAACCATTTGCGTACCGTAAGCAAGTGCTTGCTGAGTATGGAATGTGCCGGTTTCTCCGGTCATCCCTTGAGTAATTACGCGCGTGTTTTTGTTAACGAGGATGCTCATTCAGATTCCTTACATTTATATCAGCGCCAGTTTTTCTGGCGACGACGGCCACGCAGGTGTTAAGCGAGCGACCCATCAATAGCCCGGCACGCAACCAGCAATTCCTTAACCGCGTCAACCGAAACGTCAAAATTGGCTTTTGCTTCTGTATTCAACTCAATCTCAACGATCTTTTCAATTCCACCTGCGCCGATGACGCAGGGGACGCCGACGTAAAGATTGTTGACGCCGTATTGACCGGTAAGGTTGACCGCAGCCGGCAGAACGCGCTTTTTGTCTTTGAGGAAAGCTTCGGCCATTTCAATACCGCTGGTCGCCGGGGCGTAATAGGCCGAGCCGGTTTTGAGCAGCGCGACGATTTCGCCACCGCCTGCGCGGGTGCGCGCAACGATGGCATCTATACGCTCTTTTGTGCTCCAGCCCATCTTGATCAGATCGGGGATCGGAATGCCCGCAACGGTTGAATATTCAACCACTGGCACCATCGTATCACCGTGGCCGCCGAGTACAAAGGCAGTCACATCCTGCACACTGACCTTAAATTCATCAGCAAGGAAATGTCGGAAGCGCGCGCTATCAAGAACGCCTGCCATCCCGCATACCATATGATGCGGCAGGCCTGAGAATTCACGCAGTGCCCACACCATCGCATCAAGCGGATTGGTGATGCAGATAACGAACGCACCCGGCGCATTGGCCTTGATGCCTTCGCCGACGGCCTTCATCACTTTGAGGTTGATACCGATCAAATCGTCGCGGCTCATCCCCGGTTTGCGCGCAACGCCAGCAGTGACGATAATAACATCAGCCCCTGCGATGTCGGCATAATCGTTTGAGCCTTTAAGGTTGACATCAAAGCCCTCCACTGGAGCACACTGCGCCAGATCAAGCGCCTTACCCTGAGGAACGCCGTCTACGACATCGAACAGCACGACATCGCCAAGCTCCTTCGAAGCCGCGAGATGCGCTAGTGTACCGCCAATATTGCCCGCGCCGATGAGCGCGATTTTCTTGCGTGCCATGATTGTTCCTCCTTAGAGCCGTGAGCGAAATTTGGCGATGCACTAAGCCGATTCCAGTCCCAGAACAACCGCTTAAATGATACTCAGTCAACTATTTTATGAGACTTATTCGCAGTAGCAATAGACGGGTTGTTTTGTGTGAATGGCTTGGTTGTGATATCGCTTAACGATCTACGCGGAGACATTTATGACAGAGCGACGCAAGCTGACCGTTGATATTGTGTCCGATGTTGTATGTCCGTGGTGCATCATTGGCTATCGCGGGCTTGAGGCTGCGGCGGAAACGCTTGCTGACCGCGTGGATATTGTCGTCCGCTGGCATCCGTTTGAGTTGGCCCCCGCGACACCGCCTGAAGGGCAGTTGCTCACCGATTATACCCGCGAACGTTACGGCGCAACGCCCGAACAAAGCAGCCAAAATCGTGCACGTCTGGTTGATACTGGCAAAGCGTTGGACATTGATTTTCGCTACGAACCCGATAGTCGCATTTATAACAGCCACAAGGCGCATGAATTGCTTACATGGGCAGGCGAGCAGGGCAAACAGACCGCACTCAAACTCGCGCTGTTTCAGGCGTATTTCACGGGCCAGGCCAATATTTCGGATGATGGCGTACTGCTTGATGCAGTGGAGGGTGTCGGTCTAGCCCGCAATGAAGCGCAGGCAATCCTCACCGATCGCCGTTACGCCGCCGCTGTAGACGCCGAAGTCGCGCACTGGCAGGATCAGAATATCACTGGCGTTCCCGCCTTCATCATCGACGGCAAATACATGATCCCCGGCGCGCAGGATGCCGAGACGTTTGGACGGGTGCTGGAGCGGGTACTGGAGAAGACGGAGTAGAACTAAAGAGTCGGGAGAGCCGCTGAGCGCTGGCATTGATGAAGGTGGCGCGCTAGAATGCCCGCTGAAGGAAAAAATGCCATGCAAGTAACCGCGATTTTAACCCATGCTGAAGAGGGCGGCTTTGTCGCCTATAATTCGGAAACGGGCACGACGAGCCAAGGCGATACGATTGAGGATGCACTCACCAATCTGCGGGAAGCGGTTGAGCTTTATCTTGAAGAGTTTCCGATGACCTTTGGTGCCGCCCCGCTTGTGACGACGCTCAATATCCTTGAACATGCCTAAACTGCCCCTGCTTTCGGGATCAGATGTTGTTAAGGCATTGGAGAGATTAGGATTTGCTCAAGTGAGTCAGCGCGGCAGCCATGTCGTGATGCGGCGGGGCGCTGTCGGGACGGTTGTACCGCTTCATAAGGAACTGAAGACGGGTACGCTCGCGGGCATATTGC
>JAYUIX010000146.1:0-19650 GCA_043765635.1 Sphingomonadales bacterium | reverse complement strand
TAACCCCAATGTTGCGGCCATCGCAGTCAACCGTGCAGCGGGGGTTACGCGTGCGATCGTTTCACCAGCGGCAGGTGACGCGATATTTGCCGGGCAGGGTGCGGTGATTGATACAGGCAGCGATGTTTCGCCTGTGACCAAGGCAAAGGCATTTCAGTTCGTTGAATTTGGTGAGGCTGGCGCACGGCGTGCAGGCGGCGCAAGGACGGCGTTGTTCGTTAATTTTCGTACCGCACTAGCCGAGGCGAGTGATGCAGCGCGCGGTGTGTTCCGCGAAGATGCCTTGCTCAAACGCGCAGATGCTCAGGCGCTGATCCCGGTTGCGAACGGACAGATACGGCTGCTGATCCATATTGAAAGTGCTACGGATATTCTCGCTGTGCTTGATCTCAAACGTGATTATCCGCTGTTCAATGTTGTGCTGGTCGGTGTGACTGAGGGCTGGCGTGTTGCAGGGCAAATATCGGCGGCGAAAGTGCCAGTGATTGCCTCGGCGCTCAATGATTTGCCTGACTCGTTTGAACAGATTGCCGCGACGCAGTCGAATATCGGACGGATGAAGGCAGCGGGCGTCAACGTCGCCATCGGCATGATTGATGATAATGATGAACGGCAGGCTCAGCTTAGTATGCAATATGCGGGTAATCTTGTGGCGCTTAACAAAGTGCCGGGTGCAACGGGGCTAAGCTGGAATGATGCGTTCGCCGCGATCACCTCAAAGCCTGCCGAAGTGATTGGCATGGGTGCTGAAATCGGCTCGCTGCGCGCGGGGCGTCGCGGCGATGTCGTCATCTGGGACGGCGATCCGCTTGAGGTGACGTCGGCAGTTGAGAAGGTCTGGATTGACGGCGTCGCGCAGCCGCTTGAAACCCGCCAGACGCGTCTGCGCGCCCGCTATGCCACGCCGCAAGAGGGCGCTTTGCCAAAGGCATTTGATCGTTAGGGAGAAAGAACCATGCCCCAACTGATCATGGCGCTTTCAGTATTTGTCGGCACACATTTCCTGATGTCACACCCGCTGCGCGCAAAGATGGTAGGCGGCCTTGGTGCCAAGGGTTTCCAGATTGTTTATTCAGTCATCTCACTCGCGACCTTCGTTGTGGCGCTGATGATTTACCGAGAGGTGCCCGACGGCGCGCCTCTCTGGGCGGTTGGTAACGGCTTATGGGCGGTGGCAACGTTGCTCATGCTCGCTGGATCAATCCTGTTTGCCGGATCAATAGTCGGTAATCCCGCGCTGCCTGCGCCGGGTGCGGCGGCACTGACCAAGGCAACACCTAAGGGCGCACTCGCGATCACGCGCCACCCGATGATGTGGGGCTTTGCCAGTTGGGCGCTGTGTCATTTGCTCGTCAGCCCGCAGCC
Organism: Sphingomonadales bacterium; assembly: GCA_043765635.1. GTDB lineage: Bacteria > Pseudomonadota > Alphaproteobacteria > Sphingomonadales > Sphingomonadaceae > Aquisediminimonas. The sequence continues at coordinate 18,285 of JAYUIX010000146.1, read as the reverse complement.
AAAGATGATCGCACTCTCCGTCGCGCTCGGCTTTCTCGCGATTGCGGGTTCAGCGGGGCAAGATCGCAAGAAGGCCATTCTAATGGGCGCTGATTGGCAAGATTGGGAAAGCCGGACAAGTTTCATTCCCTTCGCCGGGCAAATCTCAGGCCGGATCGGATGGGCCGCCGCGATGCCAAAGCGTACGGTGCTGCTTACAGGCATTGCCCTTTGGCTCATCGCCACGCGGTTCCACCCCGCGTTTGGCGCGCCGATTGCGGGGGTGTGGCGCTGGTTTGGATGAGGTTGCGACGAGCCGGCCCACCAACTCATTTGCCATTCATGTGAAATCTGGCAAAGAGCGCGTCTTGCTTGGTGGGAGATGTGACTGAGATGCGTTTGTTCAAAATTATCCTTGTTTGGCTTGGCCTCAGCCTTGGTTCGCTCAGCGTTGCTCAGACACCGCCCGTGGCTCTGCCTGCGCCAAGCCCTGAAAATATCCTCCATCTTCAGCTTTCAACTGGCGGCGAAGTCACAATTGAGCTTCGCCCCGATAAGGCTCCGGGCCATATCACGCGGATCAAGACGTTGACGCGTTCAGGCTTTTATGATGGTCTGCTGTTCCACCGCGTGATCGAAGGCTTCATGGCGCAAACGGGCGATCCTACGGGAACCGGATCGGGCGACTCACCACTGGCCAATTTGAAGGCCGAATTTAATGACATGCCGCATTTTCGCGGCGCGGTATCAATGGCCCGCACTGATGATCCCAACAGCGCGAATAGTCAGTTTTTCATCGTGTTTCAGCCGACGATGCGGCTTGACGGAAAATATACCGTGTTCGGTCGCGTGCTTTCCGGAATGCAATATGTCGATGCGATTGAACGCGGTGAGCCACCCGCAGCGCCTTCAAAAGTCATCAAGGCTTGGCTTGCAAGTGACGGCAAGAATGCCCAGCGGGTGACGCTGGTAGTGCCGCCGCCAGAGGTTGCCGCAGCGCCCGCAGCAGTGCCAACACCCGTCGTTGAAGCCCCGCAGCCCGAACCCAAAAAAGGCAATAAGGCCAAGAAGGACAAGAAAAAGTCCAAAGGCTAATGCGCGTTGACCTGTTTGATTTCGATCTGCCAAATGAAGCGATTGCGTTAAGGCCTTCCGTCCCGCGCGATGCGGCGCGGATGCTGGTGTTGGACGGCGATACACGCACTGATCATACCGTGCGTGATCTGCCATCGCTGCTTTGCAAGGGCGACTGCTTGGTCTTCAACGATACCCGTGTGATCCCAGCCCAGCTTGAGGGCACACGCGGTGCCGCGCGGATCGGCGCGACGCTCCATAAACGTGAAGGGCCGCGCGATTGGCGCGCCTTCATCCGCAATGGCAAGCGGCTGCACGAAGGCGACGACATTGATTTTGGTAGCGGCGTCAGCGCAACCGCGTCAGCGCGCGGGGAGGATGGCAGTTGGTGCCTGTCCTTTCTAGGAGACGAACCCGTTGAGCTGTTGCTCGAACGCGCAGGAACAATGCCGCTGCCGCCCTATATCGCGGGTAAACGCCCAACCGATGAACGCGATGCAAGCGATTATCAGACGATGTTTGCAAATGTGCCCGGCGCGGTTGCCGCCCCGACAGCAGCGCTCCATTTCACGCCTGAACTAATGGCCGCTCTCAGCGCGGCGGGGATCACCCATGAAACGCTCACGCTTCATGTCGGGGCGGGCACCTTTCTCCCCGTCAAGGCCGACGATACCAATGATCATAAGATGCACGCCGAATGGGGCCGGATTGACGCTGCCACCGCCGCGCGCCTAAATGCAGTGCGTGCACGCGGTGGTCGGCTGATCGTGGTTGGAACGACTTCGCTTCGCCTGATCGAAAGTGCTGCGGACGTGGACGGCGCGATCCACCCGTTTGAAGGCGATACCGCGATCTTCATCACGCCGGGCTACCGCTTCAAGGGCATTGACGGCCTGATGACCAATTTTCACCTCCCCAAATCAACGCTGTTTATGCTGGTGAGTGCGCTGATGGGGCGCGATGTTATGCAGGCCGCTTATGCCCATGCAATCGGTAGCGGCTACAGGTTTTATTCCTATGGCGACGCCAGCCTGTTGCTGCCATCGCGCTAGAGCTAATTAACCGCCCCTAATACGCGAGTAGCCGACCGTGTCTGATCAGAAATTCCTCGGCAAAGGTGTTGCCGTACCAAGCGGCCGTTTGTCGCGATTTGCGCGCTTTGGCGGCCTCGCGACTGGAGTGGCGGGCGGAATGCTTCTAAATGGCGCGCGTCAAGTTGCGCAAGGCAAACGCCCCTCACTCAGTGAGCTACTGCTCACGCCCGCAAACGCGATCAAGGTTACGCATCAGCTTTCGCAAATGCGCGGCGCGGCAATGAAAATTGGTCAGCTCATGTCAATGGATGCGGGCGAACTGCTGCCGCCCGAACTGTCCGATATTCTCGGGTCTTTGCGCGCCGAGGCGCAGCATATGCCGCGCGGGCAATTGCAGGCCGTGCTGAACCGCAATTGGGGGAAGGGCTGGGAAGACCGTTTTGAAAGTTTCGGTTTTGCGCCGATTGCAGCGGCCTCAATCGGCCAAGTCCACCGCGCCATGACTAAAGACGGACGCGACTTGGCGATCAAGGTGCAATATCCCGGAGTCCGCCAAAGCATTGATAGCGATGTGAATAACGTCGCATCACTGATGAAGCTGTCAGGCTTAGTGCCAGATACAATTGACCTCGCGCCGATGCTGGTTGAGGCGAAGCGGCAACTGCATCAAGAGGCCGATTACGCGCAGGAAGCGCAGTATTTGGAGCGCTTTGGCGTATTGTTGGAAGGCGTTGCGGAATTTGATGTTCCAGCGCTTCATGCTGATTTGACGACGGACAGCGTGCTTGCGATGTCTTACATCGAGAGCGTCGCGATTGAGATACTGACGACTGCGCCACAGGCTGAGCGAGACCGGGTGGTCACTTTGCTGATTGAGCTGCTGCTGCGCGAACTGTTCGATTACGGCTTGATGCAGACTGATCCAAATTTTGCCAATTACCGCTACAACGCTGAGACGAAACAGCTTGTCCTGCTGGATTTCGGCGCGACGCGTGACATTCCCCCTGATGCCTCGGCGCGTTATCGACGACTAATGCAGGCCGGGCTTGCGGGCGACCGTGCCACTGCGCGCGAAACGATGATCGCAATTGGCTACTTTGACGAACAGACTCAGCCAAAGCATCAGGATGCGGTGATGACGATGTTTGACATGGCAATGGCCCCTTTATGTGCAGGCGGCGCCTTCGATTTCGGCAATAATAGCGTGATGGCAGGGTTACGTGATCAAGGCATGGCAATCGCGAAAGCGCGCGATTTCTGGCACATCCCGCCGATTGAAACGCTTTTCCTCCAACGTAAATTTGGCGGGATGTATTTGCTGGCAAGCAAGCTTAACGCGCGGGTGAAGGTCAAGGCGTTGATGGAGCGCTATTGTTAGGCACAGTTTGGCCCTGCGCACATTGGGAACCTTTGCTCAGACTCTGCGTTGTCGACTCTGAATAACAGAGGAGTGAACATTATGGCAGATTTTAAGCGTGACGATAATGATCCGAACCACGTCAAAAGCAATAAAAGCGGAATGACAATCGGGCTGGTCGTCCTTGCCGCAGTCGTCATCGTCGGCTTGCTTTTTGCAAGCGGCTTTTGGAGCGCAGACGTAACCAAGTCAGGCGCTTTGCCAGAAGTCTCGATCAAGGGCGGTGCGCTCCCCAATGTTGATCTCGACTCAAAAGAAGTTGTCGTCGGCACTACCAAAACTGAGGTTGAAGTGCCAACCGTTGAAACCAAAACGACCACGATTGATGTGCCGACTGTTGGCGTGAAAGATGACGGCGAAAAATAAACGTGTCACCCAATTTGCCTCTCAAGGCATGAAGGAGTTTCTGCTGGAAGGTGGGAACTCCTTTTTTTGTGATGAGCTGTGGCGCGCCGTTTATTTTTCCTCAGGACGGGGAGGCGTCAGGCGAAGCCTGATGGTGGGGGCGCTGTCAGCGAATGCCAAAGATCGAAGTCTTTCCATACATCAATCGACCCCAACACCATCCTCCGGGCGGTTCCCCTCCATGTTCAGAGGAGGATTTATCGGTCAAGTTCTTAAGTTGGTAATCGACCTAGACTCTTTGTAACGACCTCTATATGTTCCGCATTAAGAACAGAAGAGGTCTTCAATGCCGTTTATGTCCACGTCTCGAATTGAACCGTTTGATGATCAGGATTTAATCCCGCAAGAGACAATGGATCCATACAAGCCTTGTTGGTGCGGCTCCGGGAAAAAGTGGAAATGGTGCCACAAAAACCGACAGAATCAGGTACCTAAACCTTTTGCTAAGCTGATTGCTGACATGTTCAACATAGCAACGGAGGGAATGTGCTTGCATCCGAATGCACCGGACCTGTGCAGTGCTAAAATCATTCGTGCTCATACCGTGCAAAGGAATGGAGGGTTATCTAAAATTGCTGAGAATTCTCATGTCCTTTCTTTGAAGGATGGAATTCGTAATACAAAGCCGCCACAAGGCATAACAGAACCTGTTTCTGTAGGGTTACGCAGTGCCTCAACATTTATGGGTTTTTGCGACCGCCATGATGGCGCAATGTTTAGGCCTGTGGAGCATGGTCATGTAAAGTTAAATCACGAGACAGCTTTTTTGCTTTCATTCCGTGCCGTCGCCTATGAAATGTTTGCCAAACTTGCTGCTGAGCGATGGTCGGATATTCAAAGGCAGGCTGATTGCGGCCAGCCTTTTCATTCACAGGTGCGGACTCAGTCGATAATTCATTGGACGTTGCTTGGAACGCGCAAAGCGATTCAAGATACTAGTCAATGGAAAGCCCAGTACGATACTGCATATATCGAAAAAGATTATAGTAAATTTCATTATATTGCCATAGTTTTTGACGAAATATTGCCTTTCGCAGTTTGTGGTGGAGTGATGCCTGAATTTGGTTTTGATGGCCAAGAATTACAACCTATTGGTCGTCTGACTCTAGAAATGGATCACATAGCTTTCAACGTTTCAGTGATTGAGGGCCAATCCGTTGGCGTTTTCGGTTGGTTAGGCGGTGACAACGGATTTTCGAGACGCTTCGCAGAATCATTCTTGCGGCTTCCTAAAATCGAGATGGCCGACGCCCTTCTAAGATTTGCATTTGAACATGTCGAAAACCTATTTTTGAAGCCGAGCTGGTGGGAAGCTGTTCCAGTTCAAACCCGGAACGGCTTGCTCAAGCGCGTCAAAAATGGGACTATTTCCGCTGACCGTACCGCCGATTGCCTTTTGCCTGATGGTAATAGGCTGTTTGATGTTCTCCCCATTGACATAGTTAATCATATAGACACCTAATTGTCTCAACTCTTACCGTTAATGCTTGACTTAAATAAGTTGACTCAGTCAACTATTCTACTATATTCCTCCTATGCCTGATACCGTTACCGCGCTACGCGCCTTCAACCGATTCCACACCCGCTTCATTGGGGCGCTTGATGCGGGATATATGGGGAGCGCGATGTCGCTGGTTGAGGCGCGGCTGCTTTATGAGATTGTCAATCGCGACAGGCCGCTCGCGGCTGATCTTGGCGTAGCACTTGGGCTTGATGCGGGTTATGCGAGCCGCTTGCTTAAAGGGCTTGAGGGACGCGGGTGGATATTGCGCGGGCGGGGGAGCGACGCGCGACAGCGGCCAATTGCGCTCACTCCGACGGGCCAAACCGCGTTTGATGCGCTCGACGATGTGACGCGCACGCACATTGAGGCAAGCATAGCGCATCTCACCGAAAATGACCGTGCGCAACTGGTCGGCGCGCTTGAGACGGTTGCTGCACTGCTTGGCGAAGGGCACGCGCTGCTTTGGCATCTGCGCACATTCAAGCCAGGGGACATGGGGATGATCGCCGCGCGCCAGTCAATCTTGTATCATGAGCATTGGGGATGGGGCACGCGGCTAGAGGCGCTTGAGGGTGAGATTACCGCCAATTTCCTGCGTGATTTCAAGCCGGGGCGGGAGCAATGCTGGGTCGCCGAACGCGGCGGACGGATGATCGGCGCGATCTTCTGTGTTGATGATGGGGACGGTGCGGCCCAACTCCGCTTGCTCCATGTCGAGCCCGAAGCGCGCGGTCTTGGCATCGGCGAAGCACTGGTACGAACATGTGTGGAATTTGCCCGAGACGCTGGATATGCGCGCATCTGGCTGTGGACTCACGCGGTGTTGCTGAGCGCGCGGCGCATTTATGCGGCGACGGGCTTCCAAATCATCGCCACTGAAATGCACGAGGAATTTGGCAAGGCCGAACTCGGCGAAACTTGGGAGTTGGTGTTTGCGCGGTAATGGCTTAGCGCATCGAAAATCATCGAAAATCAATGCGCACCGTGTCCACTCATTCCACCAGTCAGGCCGTATCATCATGATCGTCGAAATTCGTGTGCGGCTTGAATATTTCATTGTCGAGCCGTGCGACGTGTTGCTCCAGATAGAAGCCGCAGCAATGGCCGATCAGCGGCTGGTGAGTAGCAACTTGATCGTGGGTTCGCCTGAGGCTCTCATCGCGGTCGAGGGCGAGGAATCGATTGGTCAGCGGACATGGGCGGTGGGCCAAGGCACGTTCAACGTCGAATATGATAGCGTCGTCGCGATTGATCGGCCAATGCCTGATTTCTCCCAATTCAGGTCAGATCCTCCGCGTCATTTGCCGGCACTCGTCATCCCCTATCTGATGCCGAGCCGCTACTGCGAGAGCAACCTGTTTGAGGCGTTCGTGAACCGCGAATTTGGCGGGGTGCAGGGCGGGGCGAAGATCGCGGCGATGCAGCGCTGGATGATGAGCAATATTGATTATGTTTCGGGCACTTCGGACGGCGACACGACAGCGGCGCACACCTTCGTCCAGCGGCAGGGCGTGTGCCGTGATTTTGCGCATTTGCTCGCCAGCATGGCCCGCGCGGCAAGCATTCCGGCGCGGCTCGTTTCGGCCTACGCGCCCGGCGTTGATCCGCCCGATTTCCACGCGGTGGTTGAGGTGTGGCTTGAGGGCAGTTGGCACTTGATCGACGCAACTGGCATGGCCCGGCCCGAAGAAATCGTCCGCATCGGCGTTGGCCGCGATGCCACCGATATTGCGTTTATGACGGTGTTTGGCAGTGCTGAACTTTATGATCAGCAGGTCGAGGTGAAGCGGCAGGTCTAAGCGACACCTCGACAGGCGCGCGTGACGTGGGTTAAGGCGCGCCATGCTTGGCCAACCCCGTTTCCAATTCGCCATATCCGCAACCGACGGCAAAGCGCGCACTGGCACGATCACGATGCAGCGCGGCGAGATCCGCACGCCCGCGTTCATGCCCGTCGGCACAGCGGCAACAGTCAAGGCCATGAAGCCCGCCGCTGTCCGCGCGATTGGAGCCGATATTATTCTTGGCAATACCTATCACCTAATGCTCCGTCCCGGCGCTGAGCGGATGGCGCGACTAGGCGGATTGCACAGTTTCATGGATTGGCCCCGCCCGATCCTGACCGATAGCGGTGGCTATCAAGTGATGAGCCTTTCCGCGCTCACCAAGCTGACTGAGGAAGGCGTGGCATTCGCATCGCATCTTGATGGGTCAAAGCATTTGATCACGCCCGAACGGTCAATGGAAATCCAGCGGCTGCTTGGATCTGACATTGTGATGGCGTTTGACGAATGCACCAAAAACGGCGCGACGCAGGGTGAAGCTGCGGTGAGCATGGAGCGATCAATGCGCTGGGCACGGCGTTCACGTGAAGGCTTTGACAGCGGAGAGACCCACGCAGCCTGCGCTGCGCTGTTCGGCATTCAGCAGGGATCGCTTGACGAAGATTTGCGGCTGCGCTCAGCACAAGCGCTCATTGAAATTGGCTTTGATGGCTATGCGATTGGCGGGCTTGCGGTGGGCGAAGGACAAGAGGCAATGTTCGCCGTGCTTGATTATGCGCCGGGGCAATTGCCATTTGATAAGCCGCGTTACCTGATGGGCGTGGGCAAGCCCGATGATATCGTCGGCGCGGTCGAACGCGGGGTCGATATGTTCGATTGCGTTCTCCCAACACGCAGCGGACGCAATGGCCAGGCGTTTACGTGGGACGGCCCGCTCAACCTGCGCAACGCCAAATATGCTGAGGATTTAACCCCGCTCGATCCCGCCTCGCCCGTCGCAAACGCAAGCAAGGCCTATCTCCACCACCTCATCAAATCGGGCGAAATGCTTGGCGCGATGTTGATGACTGAACATAATCTGTGGTTTTATCAGCAACTGATGGCGGGGCTGCGCGCGGCGATTGCCGAGGGGCGGCTGGCTGCGTTTGCGGGGGATTTCACGGCGCGGTATCGGAAAAACTCATGACAAAAACAGACACAGGATGGGATAGCTCTGCAGATGCCTGGATCACAACGATGGGTGAGGCGGGCGATTGGGGGCGGCGCGCGGTGCTTGATCCGGTGATGCTTGATCTTGCGCGTGGCTATTCGGGCGCCGCACTTGATATTGGTTGTGGCGAGGGGCGGTTTGTGCGGATGCTCGGGGAGATGGGTTTTACCGCCAGCGGGATTGATCCGACCGCACGGCTAATCGCGGCGGCGCAGGCCAAAGCCCCCAACAGTGATTACCATGTGTGCGGGGCTGAAGCCTTGCCTTTCGCCGATGCGTCGTTTGATCTCTGCGTCAGCTATCTTTCGCTGATCGATATTGAACTCCTTGATCAAGCAATTGCGGAGGCGGCGCGCGTGATCAAACCCAGCGGCGCATTCTTGATCGCCAACCTATCGAGCATCAATTCGGCGGGCGTCTGGGATTACGGACTGACGGGCAAGCCGCGCCACTACGGCGTCGACAATTATATGCAGGAACGCACGGTGCACCAGCGCTGGAACGGGATTGATATCGTTAATTGGCACCGTCCGTTCAGTACCTATTTTGAGATGCTACTGCGGCACGGCTTTACGCTCAAGACGTTTCTGGAGCCGATGCCGCAGGGTGAGTATCGCGGTAAAGATCCCAAGTTTGAGCGCGTGCCCAATTTCGTCGTGATGCTCTGGGAAAAGCCGCTTCCCAAGTGAACGGCTGGATCATCCTCGATAAACCTCTTGGTATGGGATCGACGCAGGGGGTGGGCGCGGTCAAGCGCGCGCTGCGTGAGGGCGGCTATCCCAAGGTTAAGGTCGGCCACGGTGGTACGCTTGATCCGCTGGCGACGGGCGTGCTGCCGATTGCGATTGGTGAGGCGACCAAGCTTGCCGGGCGGATGTTGGATAGCGATAAGATTTACGAATTCACGATTGGTTTTGGTGAGGAGACTGACAGCCTTGATCTTGAAGGCAAGGTGATTGCGACAAGCGATGTCCGACCAACGATGGACGCTGTAGAGGCAACACTGCCCCGCTTCACCGGGCCGATTGCGCAAGTGCCCCCGGCGTTTTCGGCGCTCAAGGTTGATGGCAAGCGTGCTTATGACTTGGCGCGGGCGGGGAAACAGGTTGCACTGGCAAGCCGCAATGTCGTTATCCATTCCCTCCGCGTCTCCGCGCCTCCGCGTGAATCAGGCTCATTCGCGCGGAGGCGCGGAGGCGCGGAGGAAGTAAATGAGATCACCCTCACCGCGCATGTATCCAAAGGCACGTACATCCGCAGCCTTGCGCGCGACATTGCTCGTGCACTCGGCACTGTTGGCCATGTCCTCATGCTGCGGCGCACCAAGGCGGGGCCGTTCACGCTGGCTCAGGCAATTTCGCTGGACATTCTCTTTGAAAAGTCTAAGGCGCGAGCAATAGAAGACGTGACTCTGCCGATAAGGACAGCGCTGGACGACATCCCGGCACTCGCCCTTACCCCGGAACAGGCAGAGCTGATCCATCAGGGACAGGTCTTGACCGGGATCGCAGCAAGCGACGGACTTCAACTTGCCCTGAGCGGAGACATTCCACTCGCGCTAGTAGAGGTTTTGGGCGGCAACGTCCGGTCAGTGCGGCGATTTAATTTATAGGTTCGATGTCGAAGGAAACATAAATGACGATTACCGCCACGCGCAAGCAAGAGCTTATCAAAGAACATGCCCGTCACGAAGGTGACACAGGCTCCCCCGAAGTTCAGGTTTCAATCCTCACTGAGCGTATTGTGAACCTGACCGAGCATTTCAAAATCCACGGTAAGGATAATCATTCGCGTCGCGGCCTTTTGATGCTTGTTAACAACCGCCGTTCGCTGCTCGATTATCTTAAAAAGATCGATAATGCGCGTTATGCGGCACTCATTGCGAAGCTTGGTCTTCGTAAATAACTCAAGGCGGCTCCCGGTGATGGGGGCCGTTTTGCTTTTCCGGCAAATGCAATTCGGCAATTGATCGGCGCGGCGGACGAACCGTCCGCATAGTAAGAAAACCGCTCGGCATAGGGCCGCCGGTTTGAAGGAAATAAGATGTTTAATACGAAAACTGTAACAATCGAGTGGGGCGGCGCGACGCTGACCCTCGAAACGGGCAAGGTTGCCCGTCAAGCCGACGGCGCGGTCATCGCGACGCTTGGCGAAACTGTCGTGCTTTGCGCGGTCACCGCTGCAAAGAAGGTGAAAGAGGGTCAGGATTTCTTCCCGCTCACCGTCAATTATCAGGAAAAATATTTCTCGTCCGGGCGTATTCCCGGCGGCTTTTTCAAGCGCGAACGCGGTGCAACCGAAAAGGAAACGCTGGTTTCGCGTCTGATTGACCGTCCACTGCGTCCGCTGTTTCCTGAGGGCTTTTACAACGAAATCAACTGCATCGCTCAGGTGCTTTCATACGACGGCGAAAATGAGCCTGACGTACTCGCGATGGTTGCGGCTTCGGCTGCTATGACGCTTTCGGGTGTGCCCTTCATGGGCCCCATCGGATGCGCGCGCGTTGGCTATTTGAACGGCGAATATATCCTCAACCCAACCGACGAACAGGTTGCCGAGGGCGAACTCGATCTGGTTGTCGCCGCGACTTATGATGCGGTGATGATGGTCGAATCCGAAGCCAAGGAGCTTTCGGAAGAAATCATGCTCGGCGCGGTTCAGTTTGCGCACAAGGCCTGCCGCGAAGTCATCAAGGCCATCATTAAGCTCGCCGAACAAGCTGCCAAGGAACCTTGGGCGATGGCCGAACAGGCTGACCTGAGCGCCGCCAAGGATAAGCTCAAGAAGCTAATCGGCAAAGATATTGCCGCTGCTTACAAGATCACCGACAAATCGGATCGTTCAAACGCGCTCAACGAAGCCCGCAGCAAGGCCAAGGACGCGTTCGCAGGCGAAAGCCCGCAGGATCAGATGGCGGCAAACAAGCTGATGAAGAAGCTTGAGGCCGAAATCGTGCGCGGCGCAATCCTTAAGGATGGCACGCGCATTGATGGTCGCACGACCACGCAAATCCGTCCGATTGTCGCCGAAACGCACTTCCTCCCCCGCGCGCATGGTTCAGCACTCTTCACACGCGGCGAAACCCAAACCATCGCCACCTGCACGCTTGGCACCAAAGAGTCAGAGCAGATGATCGACGGTCTGACCGGCCTGAAATATGAGCATTTCATGCTGCACTATAACTTCCCGCCTTACTCGGTTGGTGAAGTTGGCCGCTTCGGCGCGCCGGGTCGCCGCGAAGTTGGCCACGGGAAGCTCGCTTGGCGCGCGCTCCACGGCGTCCTGCCAAGCAAGGAAGATTTTCCTTACACGATCCGGCTTACGTCAGACATCACCGAGAGCAACGGCTCATCATCAATGGCGTCGGTTTGCGGCGGCAGTCTCGCAATGATGGACGCGGGCGTTCCGATCACACGCCCCGTCAGCGGCATCGCGATGGGACTGATCCTTGAAGGTAAGGATTTCGCGGTTCTGTCCGACATCCTCGGTGATGAAGATCATCTGGGTGACATGGATTTCAAGGTTGCGGGCACGTCCGAAGGCATCACCACGATGCAGATGGATATCAAAATCGCTGGCATCACTGATGAAATCATGAAGGCTGCGCTGACTCAAGCCAAGGAAGGCCGTGCGCATATCCTTGGCGAAATGGCGAAGGCACTTGGCGAGACGCGCCAGGAACTTTCGGCGCACGCCCCGCGCATCGAAACGATGCAGATCGACAAGGCCAAAATCCGTGACATCATCGGCACGGGCGGCAAGATCATCCGTGAAATCGTCGCGACCACGGGCGCCAAGGTCGATATCGATGACGAAGGCCTGATCAAAATCAGCTCGTCAGACCTCAGCCAGATCGAAGCCGCACGCAAGTGGATCAGCGGCATTGTCGAAGAAGCCGAAGTCGGTAAAGTCTACGACGGCAAGGTCGTCAACATGGTTGATTTCGGCGCGTTCGTGAATTTCATGGGCGGCAAGGACGGCCTCGTCCATGTCAGCGAAATCCGCAACGAGCGCACCGAAAAGGTGACTGACGTTCTGTCCGAAGGCCAGGAAGTCAAGGTCAAGGTTCTCGAAATAGATCCGCGCGGCAAGGTTCGCCTGTCGATGCGCGTTGTTGATCAGGAAACCGGAGCCGAACTCGAAGACACGCGCCCACCACGTGAAGAGCGTCCACGCGGTGATCGCCCTGACCGTGGCCCACGTAGGGATGGCGAAGGTCGCGGAGACCGTGGCCCTCGCCGCGATGGCGGCGGCCGTGACGGCGGCGGCGGACGTGATCGTGGCCCGCGCCGCGATGGTGGTGGCGACCGCGCTCCTCGCGCCGAAGGCGGACGTGAAGGTGGTGACCCCAACTTCGTCCCCGCATTCCTGAAGTCAGAAGACTAAGGGTTTGCGTGTAACATTAGTTAAAGGAAGGGCTGCCGAAAGGTGGCCCTTTTTTTGTGATTAATAGCTTTAGAATGTGATGACTTTAGATTGAATTGTCTCCCCGCCTCCGCGCCAATCAAATCTAGTCTAATCGTGATTGATAGTGTTGATTTACTTTGCGCGGAGGCGCGGAGGGCGCGGAGGAGCGCGGAGGAGGTCTTTATAGCGGAATCACATTACACCGAATCGTCTCCCCGTGCTCGACACGGGGCTAGGCTTTTCTTCTGGAGACAGTCGAAAGAAGAAGCCTAACCCCGTGTCGAGCACGGGGAGACGCATACGGTTCAACTGAAAGTCATCGCGTTCCAAGGTTTCGCGGACAGCGTTAATTAAAGGAGGGCTGCCGAAAGGTGGCCCTTTTTTTGGTAGTTATGCTATTGGAAACTAGGACAGGCTGTCCACATATTGGAGTATTAAAGATGAGGAAGAGCAATTTTGCCTTGAGGCTCCAGCCCTCACTCTTTGAGGAAATCCGAAAGGTGGCGGTGGCAGAGGGCGTAGCGCTGAACCAGTTGATCAATGTTGCCGTGGCAGAAAAGCTGTCGGCACTCCGCACCGCCGATTACTTCGCCGAGCGCGCCGCCCGTGCCGATATTCCGGCGGCGCTAAAGATTCTGGAGAAGGCCGTCAAGGGCAAGCCGCCCATGAAAGGCGATGAATTTTAAGGGGCATATCGCAAAGGCGGCCACCATGGCCCTCGCCGCGAGCGTTCAGAGGGCACCCCTTTTTTGTTGGTCATGATAGCCTTAGTAATGGCGTCAGATGGTCTGAGCTAGCCAACATTGCGCTATGTTTGTCGTAATGACGCGTTAATGTATGCAGTCTCGAAATATTATTAGAATGTCGGGGGGATGATGAATGGCTCTAATACAGAATGCAGCCGTTATTGCAGAGCAGGAGCTTCTCAATCTCAATCCTGAATTAATCAATCCGTTTATGCACATCCTTCAATTCTATGCCTACAGTCCAGCTTCGTTACCCGAAAAGAGGGGGAAGCAACCGACAGGCGGTGTTGATCATATAAAATCTCTTGTCAAAACCTATCATAAGGCGCGCCTGCCTAACCGTCCGGAAAAACCGCAAACCGTTCCCGATCCTTTGGTATCATTCATCTTGGAACATTATTTCAATGTGCCGGAGCAAAACTTGAAGCTTGCCAGAAAAGAGCATCAGCTTGCGATGGCGGCGGAGAATATGGTTGGTGATCTCTTGGAACGCTATCTGGCCAAAATGCTTGAACCCGCTGGCTGGATATGGTGCGCAGGGTCTATCGCGAAATCAGTCGATTTTATAAAACCGCCGCTACCAGAGGCTGACATTTGGACTGTATTGCAAGTCAAAAATCGCGACAATTCGGAGAATTCATCTTCAAGCGCCATTCGCAAAGGCACCACAATTGAAAAATGGTTCAGAACTTATTCCCGAACCGGCGATACAAACTGGCATAATTTTCCGGATGAACAGATATGCGCTAATTTATCAGAAGCGAAGTTCCAAGATTTTGTGAAGGACTATCTTGAGGAACTGAAAGCGGAATAATCGTTTAAGCAAACAGTGCCATTTGCGTTTGTTGGGGCGTTTTAGTGGCAGGTGAGAGAGGCTCTCCTCTTATCATTCGTTCCCAACTGATTTCATCGGTGCCCTTGTAACGCGAAAAAGGGAAACCGATTGGCGCATTTTGCTGCACGCCGTTTGCATGGTTCAGAATTGCCCGCCCCACAGCCTCACCCAAGCCGACAGGAACGGCATTCCCAATCTGGCGATATTGATCCGTCAGCGATCCGCACACTTGCCAATCATCGGGAAATTGCTGGATGCGTTTATATTCTTGAACCGAGAGTGGGCGGTCAGCCTCAGGGTGGCCAATGTCAGTTGCAGGCATGGTTGGAGACGTTACCAACGTGCAACTTGGCTTATTCCACGCGAGCCTGCGAAAAAACCCTGTTTTGCCGCCTCCTGAATAATAGGATTTGCCCATCGCTTCTTTCTGGAGCGCATCGGGCAGATGTTTCCAATATTGTCCTTCCTTGAGCATTCGATAAAAACGCAATCGCGTTTCGGGAAATTCCGCATGAGAGCATTCGTTCAAACCATCCAGTGCATCACGAAGGGTATGCCATTTCTGCAAACCAAATCGCCCCTGTTGATCATGGGTCGGCTGAAGATGCGGCACTTTCTCGCCGTCACGGTGGCAAATCAGCACAACCCGCTCGCGCACTTGAGGGACGCCGTAATTAGCAGAATTGTATAGATTAAAACTTACACCGTACCCGTTCTGGCGCAATGTATCGAGTACGTAAAGCAAGGCTCCGCCAGGCTTTTCGCCCATTGAAGGAGACCAGCCCGCATCGCGCTGCGCATGAGGCCGATGTGAAAGCGGTGCTGATAGCAAACCGCGCACATTTTCAATTACTGCGTAACGTGGTTGCAACTCCGTAATAAGATCAATATATTTGAGAAACACGTTTCCACGCTCATCGTGGAAACCACGCCGTGCCCCTGCTGTTGAAAACGCCTGACACGGCGGCCCACCAACGATAACATCAATCTCATCATGTGCCGACAATCCGGCAAAACGCCTGATATCATCAGCCGAATAAGAATTCACATCATCTATGAGGGGCACATCTGGCCGATTGAGGGCGATAGTTTTTTTACAAGCCTTGTCGTTTTCACACGCGAGCAGCAGCTTAAACCCTGCCTTCTCAAGGCCTAAATCCAATCCCATCGCGCCAGAAAAGAAAGATAACGCGTTAAGTGACGCTCCACGCTTAATCTTCTGAGCAGACTCCATTTGTAAAACATTGCCCAATTGCTTTTCCAACAGCAATGCCTGAATTGCTCCAATTGGTAATTTTCCTGTTACTGCAAACGCAGTTTTTTGTTCGGCGGTAAGTGCATCATAACCTACCACGTCTTCAACTGTCAGGCCTAATTGTTCAAACAACATTCAAGCTCCAGATATTTACAGAGTGACGATAGGCTAAACGGAACGATTGCGAAACATCGCATGTTTGATTCAATGTGACAACCCCAAACGGGCGCAAAAACCGCTGTCCTACAACCATCATTCCTGCCTAATCCTTCTGTCCTCGCAAACGAATCGGGAGGAGCTTCACTTATGTCTGCCAAAACATCGGCGCGCCGGCGGGCGGCGTTTTTTTCGGCGCTGGCTGAAACGGGGAACCAGACGATTTCAGCTGAACGGGCGAAGGTTTCGCGGAGTTGGGTTTCGCTCCACCGCGCGGCTGATCCCGCATTTCGTGCGCAGATGGAGGCGTGTGTTGCTGGCGCACGGGCGCGGCTCGCGGGGGAGGCGCTGATGATACCCCCGCGCAAGTGGCGCGCGATTGACGGTGAGATGCTCGTCATTCGCGGCACCAACGGGCGCAAGGTACAGGTGGCACGCGCGCATGTCCGGCAATGGTCGCCGCAGAGCGAAGCGCTGTTTCTCCAGACGCTGGCGGCGACATGCAACGTCAAAGCGTCGTGCGCCGAGGTCAGCAAAAGTGCGGCATCGGCCTATGTCCGCCGGCGCAAATGGCAGAGCTTTGCCGATCGCTGGGAGGAGGCGCTGGAGACGGGATATGTCCGGCTTGAAATGGCGCTCGTCGAAAGCGCGTGCAACACATTCGATCCGCCCGAGGTGGTGCATGACGGCCCGATGCCGCGCGTGACGCCCGAGCAGGCGCTGCAACTGCTCCGTCTCCACCGCCATACCGTGCGCGGCGATGCCAAGCTCAGCGGGCGTTATCGCAGGCGACGCACGCTTGCCGAAGTGCAGGGCAGCATCCTCCGCAAGATCGAAGCGATCCAAAACGCAGGTGCGCGCGATCAGTCGGTCTCTTAGATCAGCCAGCCCTCACCCGGATCAAGCGTGCGGAAGCGTGTCGGGTCTAGCCCCTCGCGGATGAGCGCCGCCGTCAGCCGCGCGGGCGGCTCGTCAATCGCCTCGTCGGTCAGTTGGAACGTGCCCCAGTGGTAGCCAAGCGTGGGCGGATGCCCGAGCATCTGGTGCACACGCACGGCTTCCTCGGGGTTCATATGCGCGTCGGCCATGAACCAGCGCGGGGCATAAGCACCGATGGGGAGCAGCGCGCAGTCAATGCCCCCGTGCTTGGCCATCAACCGCTCGGCCCACCAGCCCCCGGCAAATCCGCTATCGCAATTGATGAAGCTGCGTTTGCCGCCTCCGTGGAGTGTGAAGCCTGCCCACAGCGCTTCATTGCGATCCCACACGCTGCGCGCCGACCAGTGGTTGACGGGTTCGGCCTCAATGATCATCTCTCCGAATGTCACGCGCTCATCCCAGTCAATCGCCTTGATCCGTGCGTTCGGCGCGGCCTTGGCAATGATCGCATCATTGCCAAGCGGGGTGATGATCAATGGATCGTGAAGCGCCACGAGTTGCTTGAGCGAGGCGGTATCAAGATGATCATAATGGCTGTGCGATACCAGCACGAGATCAATCGGCGGCAGATCCGCCACCGCGATGCCCGGCGCGCGGACACGGCGTGGCCCGGCAAACTGCGTGGGGCTGGCAAATTTTGACCAGACCGGATCAGTGACGATGTTAAGCCCTGCGGTCTGGATCAGCACGGTGACATGGCCGATCATGGTGAGGCGGATGTCGCCACTGTAGACGCGCTCAGGCGGGGGCGGCTGCGGCGTATTTTCGATCCAGCGCGGCCATTTCGCTTTCTCGCCCGAGGTCATCCATTTGAGCAAATCGCCAAGGCTCTTGCCGCCACTTTGCTGTGGGCCAAAAAAGCGCTTACCATCAAAATGATCGGAGACCGGGCCGGAATAATAGCGGGACATGAGGAGAGCGTAGCGGATTTGGCGCTACCGTGCCATCCGATTTGATCGCACAATCAGCCGCGCGCCGGCGAGACTTAGGTGATGCTTGTCAAAATGGAGCGGGACGCCGCCCCGGATCACCGCGCAATAGCGGGCGTTGCACAGCGTATCGGATGGCTCCCAGATACGCACGCCCAGCGCGCGCCAGCCGGGGTAAAGCGCTCGCAGCCATGCGCTCCGCTCATCGAATTTTGCGCGCGATACGCCCACCCCCTCGGTCGGATCGTCGCTCTGCGCAAGTCTGGCGAGATGGCGCGGCACGTCAAACGGCTGTTGCGGCACCGCGCCGATCAGGATGACGGCACGGTTTAGGCGGCGCAGTGCCCGGATCGTCGCATCAAGCCGTTGCGGGTTCCCGCCGCCGCCATAAGCAGGATCGACCCAGAATCCGGCAAAAACAACTGTTTTTAGATTGGGGTTCGCCGCGATCATATCAAGTACCTGCGCGTTGAATGCGTTGCATCCCGCATTGCCATAGCCCAGCATTGGCGGGCAACTGCCGCGCGTCCGCTGGATCAGCGCCTCCCGCCGCTGTGTCAGATCTTCCGAGATCGCCCACGCCAGCTCAACACCGTGACTATCCCCCCACA
>JAYUIX010000145.1:0-1923 GCA_043765635.1 Sphingomonadales bacterium | reverse complement strand
GTCTCCGACAGCGTCATCAAAAAGGTCGCCTGACGCGCAAACGTCCACCCGTCAACGCGCGGGGCATCAGTGCGATAATCAGCGGCGGGCTTGCGAGGTGAGGATGAGGGTGAGCGAGGCATGGGTGGTTCCTTTTGGCTGGGATTATAAGATAGGATATTACCTAGCATATAATCAGAACAAAAGCAATACGAATGTATCGAAGCCAGCATCCCCCGTCGCCCCGTGCTCGACACGGGGCGACGTGTTCCTTGTGGGTGACGATATATCTTTGGGGTGTTTATCCGCTCACCCGCTCACCCGGCCACACAGCCCTTGCCCGCGCTGCCTGCTTCCCGCTATGCGCTTGGTCGTGCCATCTCCCCTTTCCATTACCAACTCAATCACTGGCCAGGCTTGGCGGTGGCGCGCGGCGTCTGCTGATGCGCGCGACGGCGGGCTTGATGAGAAAGATCTGCTGACTCAGTTGCTGCTCTCACGCGGCTGCCACCCTGATCAGCTTGAGGCGTACAGAACGCCCTCTATCCGCGCGTTCATGCCCGATCCGTCAATTTTTCATGATATGGATAGCGCCGCCGCGCGTATTGCGGACGCGGTACTTGCGGACGAGACAGTCACGATCTTTGGCGATTATGATGTTGACGGGGCGACCTCGGCGGCGCTGCTGATCCGATTGCTCCGCGATCTCGGACTCGTTGCCTCGGCCTATATTCCAGACCGTTTGATGGAAGGCTATGGCCCGTCAGGCCAGGCATTGGTTGCGCTTGGGCAAACGGGTTCGACGCTTATCGTAACCGTCGATTGCGGTGCTCAGGCGTTTGAGGCGCTTCAGCAAGCCAAGGACGCAGGCATTGATGTAATCGTCGTCGATCATCACAAATGCGCGACGACGCTTCCGCCGGCCTTTGCGCTGGTCAATCCCAATCGGCTTGATGAAGCTGTTGACGCCGCAGCGCATGGTCATTTGGCGGCGGTTGGCGTTGCCTTCCTGCTTGGTGCGGCGCTGATCCGGACGCTGCGCGCACGCGGGTTTTTCGCCGCGCGTCATGAGCCAAAGCTGCTTGAGCTGCTTGATATTGTAGCGCTCGGCACAGTGGCCGATGTCGCCCAGCTTAAAGGGCTGAACCGGGCGTTTGTGGCGCAAGGACTCAAGGTGATGGCGGCAGCCAAGAACATCGGACTGAACGCGCTGATTGAGGCGTCGCGGCTCAACCGTTCGCCGCTATGTTCCGATCTTGGCTTTGCGCTTGGCCCGCGGATCAACGCGGGCGGGCGCGTCGGCAAGTCAGACCTTGGCGTCCGCTTGCTCACCACCAATGACGCGCACGAGGCACGCGAAATCGCGCAAGAGCTTGACCGGCTTAACGGAGAGCGCCGCGCGATCGAGGCCGCCGTTCAGGAAGGTGCTGACGAGCGCATCATTGGCCAAGGCAACCGCGCGGTCGCCCTCGTCAGCGGGCACGGCTGGCACCCCGGTGTCATCGGGATTGTCGCTGGTCGCCTCAAGGAAAAGCTTGGTCGCCCCGCCATTGTCATTGCGGTTGATGACGCTGGCATTGGCAAAGGTTCAGGCCGATCAATCGCCGGAGTTGATCTGGGAGCGGCAGTGCTCGCAGCGAAGGATGAGGGCTTGCTCGTTGCAGGCGGCGGCCACGCGATGGCGGCAGGGCTGACGGTGATGGCCGACCAAATCGACGCACTTGCTGATTTTCTTGACGAACGGCTGTCGGCTGACGTGGCGCGAGCGAGCGAAAACCGGGCGCTGCTCCTTGATGCACTGGTTGCGCCTGGCGGGGTTACGCCTGCGCTGGTTGAGGCGCTTGAGGCGGGCGGCCCTTACGGGATGGGCTGGCCCGCACCGCGCGTCGCCGCCGGGCCGATGCGCGTGATCAAGGCCGATGTCGTTGGCACTGGTCATGTCCG
>JAYUIX010000144.1:0-5362 GCA_043765635.1 Sphingomonadales bacterium | reverse complement strand
CACAGCCTTGAACTGCTTGGCGAGAGCATCATCGTTATGCGTGGTGAGGATGCGCGCGTCCACGCTTTCCACAACGTCTGCCGCCACCGAGCGAGCCGCCTAGTTGATGGCAGCAGCGGCTGCGCGAAACGGCTCGTCTGCCCATATCACGGCTGGACTTACGCAAGTGACGGTCGCCTGATCGGCATACCCAACCGCGCGGATTATTCAGGGCTTGATATGAGCGTGCTCGGGCTGAAGCTAGTCGATTGCGAAGTGTGGCAGGGGTTTGTCTTTGTGCGATTGACGGGGAACGGCCCAAGCGTCGCACAGATGATGGCACCCTATGAGGCAATGATTGCGCCCTACCGTTTCGCAGAAATGCGCGCGTTCGGGCGGGTGACGATGCGGTCGCGCGCGGTCAATTGGAAGACTATCGCTGATAATTATTCCGATGCGCTCCATATTCCAGTCGCGCACCCCGGCCTCACGCGGTTGTTCGGGCGCGGCTACGGGATCGAGGCGGCGCCCCATGTTGACCGGATGTGGGGCGATCTAGTGGAGCGGCCAAGCGCCAACCTGTCCGAACGTGCTTACCAGCATTTCTTGCCGCCTGCCGATCATCTGACCAAGGCACAGCAGCGGCAATGGCTCTATTTCAAACTCTGGCCCAACGTCGCGTTCGACATTTATCCTGATCAGGTTGATTTTATGCAGTTCATTCCCGTTTCCGCGACGCAGACGCTGATCCGCGAAATTGCCTACGCGCTGCCCGATGATCGCCGCGAGATGAAAGCCGCGCGCTACCTCAACTGGCGGATCAACCGACAGGTGAATGCGGAGGACACAGCCCTGATCGCGGGCGTACAGGCTGGCTTGGAGAGCGCCAATTATACGCCCGGCCCACTCGGCGAGAGCGAAGTCTGTTTGCGGAGCTTTGCCGAGAAATTGCGGATGATTATTCCTGAAAGCCGAAACGCCGCCGCACCAGAAAGATACACAGCATGAGCATCGACGCCCTGATTATTGGCGCAGGCCATAACGGCCTTGTCTGCGCATTCTACCTCGCCCGCGCTGGGCTTAAAGTGCGGATTGTCGAGGCGCGCGATACCGTTGGCGGTGCGGCTGTTACCGAGGAGTTTCACCCCGGTTTCCGCAATAGCGTCGCGAGCTATACCGTCAGCCTGCTTCAGCCCAAGGTGATCGCCGATATGCGCTTGGCCGAACATGGCTACCGCGTGATTGAGCGGCCAATCTCCAACTTCCTGCCGCAGGAAGATGGCGGCTATTTGAAACTTGGCGGCGGGCTTGAAGCGACGCAGGCCGAATTTCGACGCTTTTCCGAACAAGATGCGCGCGTGCTTCCGGCTTACTATGATGCGCTTGAGGGCGTTGCTGACGTGCTGCGCGATTTGGCAATGAAATCACCGCCCAATGTCGGCGGCGGGATCAAGACCTTGATTGACGGCATCGTTCAGGGCGGGAGCCTGATGAAGCTATCGCTTGAGCGTCAGCGCGATGTGCTTGATCTCTTCACCAAATCGGCGCGTACCTTCCTTGACGGCTGGTTTGAGAGCGAGGCGGTGAAAGCCGCATTTGGCTTTGACGCGGTCGTCGGCAATTATGCCTCCCCCGATACGCCGGGCAGTGCCTATGTTTTGCTCCATCATGTCTTTGGCGAGGTGAACGGGAAAAAGGGTGCATGGGGCCATGCTGTTGGCGGGATGGGCGCGATCACACAGGCGATGGCCAAAGTGTGCCGTGATGCGGGCGTCGAAATCAGCCTTGAAAGCCCGGTTGACTGTGTGCTGGTTGATAGCGGCAAGGCCGCCGGCGTGAGGCTGGTGAGCGGCGAGGAGATTTTTGCCGATATCGTGATCGCCAATGTCGGGCCGAAATTGCTTTATGAACGCCTGATTGATCCGGCTGATCTCCAGCCAGAATTTGTCCGCAGGCTGAAGGGCTTTAAGGCTGGCTCCGGCACATTCCGGATGAACGTCGCGCTGTCAGAATTGCCGCGCTTCACCTGTCTGCCTGAGCCGGGAGAGCATCTCCAGTCAGGCATCATCATCGCACCGACGCTTGATTATATGGATCGCGCCTTTGCCGATGCCAAAGTCTTTGGCTGGTCACGTGTGCCGATTGTTGAGATGCTGATCCCGTCAATTGTCGATGACAGCCTTGCCCCGCCGGGATGCCATGTCGCGAGTCTGTTCTGTCAGCAATTCGCGCCTGTGCTGCCCGATGGTCGTGATTGGGATGCCGAAGAAGGGATGGCGGCGGACAAGATCATTGACACAGTTGACGCTCTCGCGCCAGGTTTCAAAGCGTCAATCCTTGGTAAGATGATCCTCAGTCCCAAGGGTCTTGAGCGCAAGTTTGGGCTGATTGGTGGTGATATTATGCATGGCAATATGTCGCTTGATCAGCTTTGGTCGGCACGGCCAATGCTCGGCCACGGCGCGTATCGTGGGCCGATCAAAGGACTCTATATGTGCGGCGCAGGCACCCATCCCGGCGGCGGCGTCACCGGAGCGCCGGGGCACAACGCCGCACACGAAATCCTTGCGGATCGCAGCTTCGTTGGACGGATGCTGCGGCGGGCTTAACCCGTTAGAATTTCTGCCCGATCTTGATCCCAAAAACTTGCGGCTTAATCGGGAAATTTCGCGCGCCACCTCCGCAGATGCCGGGAACGCAAACGGTATTGATCGTCAGCGTACCGCGTTTGTCAAAGGCATTCTGGATAAACGCCTCAACGTTAAAGCTGCCGATCTTCGTTCCGGCTGAAAAATCAAATGTTGTGAACTGGCGTGTTGGGCCAAGGGCTGCAAATTCACCGTCAGTCAGGTAGGAACGGGTGCCGCTTTGGTGCAGGACAGTTGCCTGAACGAAGCTTTTGTTCTTGCCTGCATCAAATTCATAACGCGCGCTGAGATTGCCTTTGAACTTGGGCTGCACCGGCAGGCGGGTGCCCTTGGGCGCAAGCACACCGAGCGTGCACGGCGCACCAATCGCATCGATTTGGTTTCTGGTCGCAGGATCCAGCGCACAAAAATCAGTGCTGAGCTGTGCATCGATATAAGTGCCCGAACCCGAAAGCGTCAGACCTTTCGTAACCTTGAGGCTGAAATCGCTCTCCAGCCCGTAAATCCGGGCGTTACCGGCGTTGTAAATGAGCGTTACGCCAGCCAACCCCGCTGGACTCAGACCGTATTGGACGTCATTAAAGTCCTCATAAAATATCGCGCCGTTAATCCGCAGCCTGCGATCAAGCCAAGTTGTTTTGAAACCAAGTTCATAATTGTCGATCGTGTCGGCGTCATAAGGATCAATGCCTGCTCGCCGATTATTACCGCCGGGGCGGAAGCCTGTAGAGTAAGTGGCGTAGACAAGTTTCTGGCCATCAATTTTGTAAGTAAGATTGACCTTATGGGTCTCGCCAGACTCTCGATAGGTTTTGTCAAAATTATTGCAGGGCCGGTCAGTTTGCGTCGTCGGTAAGCATCCCGCACCCAAGGCATCACTGCGAAATCCTGAGAAACCAAACAAGGTATTTTTGGCCTTAAACCCGCGAATACCCGCCGTTAGGATCAGCTTTTCGGTAATGTCAAAGCTTGCCTCACCAAACACCGCATAATCGCGATCAACGCGCTTGGCGCGGGTCAGGAAGATATTGTCAACCGTACCGGGAACATTGGCAATACCATTGCCGCCGCCTCTGATCGCGTTACCAAGGCCGGGGATAATATAGTCAGCGCTGACATTATCGCGCTGACGTTGCTGGAAGCCCCCGAAAGTTACGCGGAAGCGCTTGTCGGCAGGGGAGTTTAAGCGAAGCTCGTTACTGATCTTCGTATAACGGTCGCGCAAAAGCTGAGTTTGCGTCGGATCTATAAACTGGCCTGTCGTGACGTTCGTAAAATTGGTGTAATAGCTGCCGAGCAATTGGTCATAAGCCACGGTGTAATAGGAATAATCCTGCAAATTATCGACCTTACGACCGAAATAGCCCCCGGCATAAGTGATATCCCAATCGCCAATCTTCCCCTCAATCGTAAGGGCCGCTTGATAGAAGCGATCCTTATTGCTTGATGGGGTAAAATCAGCAACTTGAAGATCGCCAACGCGCGGATCAAATAAGAACCCGCCTTCTGATTCTTGATGTTGATAAATCAGTGCGGGTGTCACCGTCCAATTATCATCGAGGTCAATTCCGAGTGCAATGCGTCCGCCATAAGTTTCAACATTGTTGAAATTCTTTTCGACCAGCGTGCTGTTGTTGACCGTTAGGTTTGTCGTCGGGTTAGTGTCACCGAGTAGGAATGTGCGTGATGCCGCGATGTTATCGATATAGCCGCCGTCGCGCTGATAAAATCCTGATGCACGAAGCGCGACGCGCTCGTTAATTGGAATGTTGAGGAAGCCCTCGGCCAAACCACCGGCCTCACCGTCTTGGAATTTGTTGAGCTGGAGATCATAGCCAGCCGAAAATTTGCTCGGATCAGGCTTGTTTGTGATCACGCGGAGTGTGCCCGAAAGCGAGCTTGCGCCGAACAAAGTGCCCTGTGGCCCCGAAAGCGCCTCAACACGGGCGATGTCATAGATATGGAGATCGACTGAACCACCGATCGTTGTCAGCGGAATTTCATCAATATATAGCCCGCTGGTTGGCAGCGAACCCGTGCGGAGTCCATCGCCCCCGCTCGTTACACCGCGAAAGAAAATTTGGGTCTGGCCGGGGCCAAATGATTGGAAGCTAACGCTCGGCAACAGCTTGGCATAGTCGTCGAAGGTCGCGACCTGATTTTGAGCCAGTTTCTCAGTATTAAACGCCTGAATGCTGATCGGTACATTTTGCAGGCTTTCTGACCGCTTGGTCGCGGTGACGATAATCTCGGTCGAGTCAGCTTCGTCGGCTGGCGCTGTTTCCTGAGCCAGCGCTGGCGCTGCGGTGAGCAGCGTTGAAGCAAGCAGCGCAGCTATCGTGGTACATCTTCCCGAATTGGCTGCACACCGATTATCATTTGCCTGATCGCGCATCAAAAACCCCTTTATTGATTATTTGTGACAGGTTTGGGCTGTCGGAGGACTCGGGTCAATCTTACGCAGCGCAGCATGTGTCATTTTATGACAGCCTATGGCAGATTTGCCACAGCATCGTCGCGGTTCCATTCAACCCCTATTCAGCAGCCGAACCGCAGAATACAGTTGTTACTCGCGAATTGCGGAAGATTGATTCGTGCAACGAAAGGCCAATTTCATGTCGCGGACTAAAACTTTTGCTCGGCTGATAATGCCACTAGCGTTGCTTTCGGTTGCCGCCTGCGCGACCCCATTCAAAGCGAAGGTTAACCGCTTTCAAGCGATGCCAGCGCCGCAG
>JAYUIX010000143.1:0-1951 GCA_043765635.1 Sphingomonadales bacterium | reverse complement strand
GCCGGTGTCCTTGGTGACATTGGCAGCGTCAACCTCAGTCCATCGCGCGTGCGCGGCTAACCCCAAACATTTCAGGAGACACTTATGTCAACCTCTGCATATCCAATTGATCCCTCGCTTACCGCCATTGCGGTGGCGTATAAGAATGAAGAATATATCGCCGACATGGTGGCACCGCGTATCACTGTGGGCGCAGAACAATTCACCTGGCTGCAATATAAGGCTGACGCGTTTTACGCGCTGCCCGAAACCCGCGTCGGCAGGCGCAGTGCGCCCAACGAGGTCAATCTTGAGGCGTCCGAAGTTCCGGGGATGACCGAAGATCACGGGCTTGATGGCGGTGTGCCGCAGAACGACATCAAGAACGCTGAGTCCTATAAGTCTGATGACGGTGGACAGGTTTACGATCCGCTCGGCGATGAAACGATGTTGCTGTCCGAATTGGTGATGGCACGGCGTGAAAAACGTGTTGCCGATCTTGTGATGAACCCGGCGACTTACGATGCGCAGCTTCAGGAAGTGCTGGCAGCGGGCGATAAGTTCAGCAACCCCTTGGCCAATATCATCGATATCATGAATGAAGCGCTTGATATGCCGCTTGTCCGTCCGAACCAGATTATCTTTGGGCAGGGCGGGTGGACGAAATTCAAATCGCATCCGCAAATCGTCGAAGCAATCAAGGGCACGGGTGCGGCGGCTGGTAATGTCTTGCGTCAACAGGTTGCCGAACTGTTCGAGGTCAAGGAAGTCCTTGTTGGTTCGGCGCGTGCAAATGTCGCGAAGCCCGGCCAAGTGCCACAGCTTGCCCGGATGTGGGGCAATGCGGTTGCGCTGCTCCACAAGGCACCGGTCCCCCAAGTTAAGGGCGCTTGCACCTTCATGGGCACGTTCCAGTGGGGGCCGAAGGTCGCGATGCAATGGCCCAATCCCAAGATGGGCTTGCGCGGTGGCATCGGTGTTCGGGCTGGCGAAAGCGTCGTTGAAAAGGTGATCGCCAATCAGGCGGGCTACCTGCTCCGCGAAGCATTTTAAGGGGGGATTGATCATGGCTTTTGCCGCAATTGAAAATTTCCGCGCGGGCGGGGTGCGTTATGGCATTGGCGATCCTGTGCCTGATCATATTGCCGCGCAACATAGTGCGTGGTGTAGTGGTTCTGGCGCGCTTGGTGTCGATGAGGTTGTCCTCGTCGAAAAACCAGCCAGCGACGATGATGCAATTACTTTGATGCTTGGTGAAGTCGTCAAGCTTGAAGGCTTGTCAAGCAGCCTCGCTGTTCTTGAGGCTCGTGCAGGTCGCCCGCTCTCAAAGGCGGAGCTTGGCGGGCTGATTGTTGGCGCTTATTTTGAGCGTGAACTGCTTCCCTTGCCAGAAAATCTATTAGCGTTCCAGATTTCTGCCGATTTGGCCAAGCCGGTTCCGGTGATTTTTGAAGACCCGATTGTCGATCCGGTGGACGGCGATGCTGTCGCGGGCGAAGCGGGTGGCAAGCCAACGCCTGAAATCTTTGCCGATCCCATCGTTGATCCGGTGTTGCCCGAGCTTGATCCCAGGATGACGGTCAAGGCGCTTACCGCGATTGCGGAGGCTGAGACTGTCACGATTGGCGAAGGTGCAACCAAGGCCGAAATCATCGGGGCCATCGCGGCCAAGCGCGCCGCCGATAATCCGGGGCCGCGTACCGAACAACTCGAATAGCGCTTTCGGCGCGGCGGCTTTTGGTCATTGGGGGTGCCGCGCCGAATGTCTGCCGTCTGGCGCAATGTGCTTGAAAAGGCGCGCCGGACGGCAGGCCAACCAATTTTTATGAAGGAACTGTTGGATGCCAGCCGCGCTCAACGAAAACGAAAGGCTTGCCTTTTCTGACGCCGCGCTACGCTTGCTGATTGAGCGGATTGACTGGCGCTTGGATGAGGCGTTGCCGGGTGACGCCGATGCGAACCTGTTTCGTCA
>JAYUIX010000142.1:0-1951 GCA_043765635.1 Sphingomonadales bacterium | reverse complement strand
TACCAAGCCGCGCAAACCGCCGGTCGCGGTCAACGAAAATATTAAACAATGTGTCGGTGAGCTTGATCGGCTTGGCGCGCGTTATACGGCCATTGCCGATCAATCGCTTGGCGGTGGGTGCAGCACGATTGGTAATGTCCAACTGCTCGGCGTTGGGGTGCCGATCACTAATGTGGCCGCAATTCGCTGCCCTATGGCGCGCGCACTTGCGCTATGGACGCGTGAGACGCTCCAGCCTGCCGCTCGTGATGCCTTTGGTAGTCGCGTCATCAAAATTGAGAGCATGGGCGGCTATTCATGCCGCAACATTATCGGTGGGCGCGGCACGGGCAGGTCAGAACATGCCACAGGCAATGCCGTTGATATTGGTGCGTTCGTGCTCGCTGATGGAAGGCGCGTCTCAATTCGGCAGGGCTGGAACGGGTCAGATGATGAGCGGGAATTCCTGCGCACTATTCGCGGGGATGCGTGCAAACGGTTCCAGACGGTACTTAGTCCTGACTATAATGCGGCGCATTTCGATCATTTGCATTTCGATCTGGGCGGCAAGCCTTTTTGCCGCTAACACCAGTTCAATGAAAAACGAAAAATTACCAAAGCGCGTATTTGCGCCCGCCGCCGAAGATGCTGCTCAAGCCAAAAAGGCTATATCAACCCCGCAAACCGAACATCCGGCGTATAAGCTGGCGTTTCAGGATGAAAAATTCCTGCTGCGTGAGGATTTGCGCCCGGTGCGCTTCCAGCTTGAATTGCTCAAGCCTGAGCTTTTGCTTGATGAGGCCAAAATTGGCTCAACATTTGTGATGTACGGTTCGGCGCGGATTCCGGCACCCGGCGTGATGTCAGGCCATGAAAATCCCGATGTTGCCAAAAGCCTTGAAGCCAAATCGCACTATTATGATGAGGCGCGCGC
The DNA here is from genome assembly GCA_043765635.1 of Sphingomonadales bacterium. Lineage (GTDB taxonomy): Bacteria > Pseudomonadota > Alphaproteobacteria > Sphingomonadales > Sphingomonadaceae > Aquisediminimonas. The sequence continues at coordinate 1,038 of JAYUIX010000142.1, read as the reverse complement.
GCTCGCCCAGACCGTCAGCCAAGTGCCGCATGAAGCCGATGGCACGCGTCATTTCGTCGTCTGTTCGGGTGGTGGCCCATCGATTATGGAGGCCGCCAATCGCGGCGCATCCGATGTTGGTGCTGAATCAATCGGCCTCAACATCGTTCTGCCGCATGAACAAGCCCCCAACCAATATGTGACGCCGGGGCTTAGTTTCCAGTTTCACTATTTTGCGCTGCGCAAGATGCACTTTTTGCTCCGTGCTCGTGCGGTGGCGGTGTTTCCCGGCGGATTCGGTACATTTGACGAAATGTTTGAGCTGTTAACGCTCATCCAAACGGGCAAGATCAAGGCGATCCCCGTAATCCTGTTCGGCAAAAGCTTCTGGACGCGCGTCGTCAACTTTGAGGCGCTGGTCGAAGAGGGTGTGATCTCAGCGCATGACCTTGACCTGATCCACTTCGTCGAAACCGCCGAAGACGCGTGGGCGATCGTTCAGAAATTCTACGAAACGGTTTAGCGGTTAACCCTTAACTGGGGCCGCTGGCGCTTCGGCGGCGGGTGCAGCACCTGCGGCTGGGGCTGCCTCAGCGGCTGCAGGTGCGCCCTCGGCGGGTGCAGCTGGCACTGGCAAATTTGAACCTTGCGCATTGAGATAAACGATTACGTTGGCACGGTCTTCAGGCTTCGAAAGACCGGCAAAGCTCATTTTGGTGCCCTCGACATATTTTTTGGGACTTTTCAGCCAAGCATCCATGCCCTCAAAATCCCAATTGCCCGGTTTCGCGAGCATTCCAGCCGAATAAGCAAAGCCAGCGATATGGCCGTGCTTCTGGCCCATAACGCCGTAAAGATTGGGGCCAATGCCATTTGCGCCGCCAGATGTGATGCTGTGGCATGACGCGCATTTCTTGAAGGTTTCAGCACCCTTTGCAACGTCCCCTGCGGCAAAATTGGTTGGTACAGCAGCTGCGGCACCGCCGCCCTCACCAGCAGGAGCTGCGTCAGCGACTTCATAACCGCCTTTTTCAGGCGCTTCACCCTTAAAATATTCGC
>JAYUIX010000141.1:0-5425 GCA_043765635.1 Sphingomonadales bacterium | reverse complement strand
CAAGTCCTGCCAGCGCTGATCCAGTCGAGCGGTGGCGACCCTATATCGCGCAAGCCGCGCTTCGCTTTGGCCTCCCTGAAAGCTGGATCATCGCCGTGATGCGCGCCGAAAGCGCTGGGCAGGTGACGCGCAAAGGGCAGCCAATTCGCTCACGCGTTGGTGCGATTGGCTTGATGCAGCTTATGCCAGCAACATGGCAGGATATGCGGGCAATGCTTAGCCTTGGCAGCAATCCCGATAACCCTCACGACAACATTATGGCGGGCGCAGCCTATTTGGGGTTGATGTTTGACCGTTTTGGAGCGCCGGGCTGCTTTGCAGCCTATAACAGCGGCCCCGCTACTTATGCGGCATATCTCAAGGGGCGAAGACGGCTTCCGCGCGAAACTGTTGCTTATGTTGCGCGGATTACAGGCGCGCCGGTCACGCAACCGGATACCGCAACCCCCGATGCAGTGCGCGGGATCGGTAGCGCCGTAACGGCTAAATCACGCACACAATCGCTGACAAATCCGCGCAGTGCCGGCCTGTTTTATGTCGTAAGTAATGCCGACACACCAAACGATAAAACCAGTGCGATCACAGCACAAGCAAGCGGCACGGGTTTGTTTGTCGTCCGCATAAGCGACCCGGTGCAAAGGCGGTGAGCGGTTTGCCGGTCGTGCGCGGAGAGGTGGAGCATCTCGGTAAGGCCAAGCGTGACGGGCGGCGCAGCGGCTGTCAAGGCCGACGGCCCCGCCAATTTTACTGCGTATGGGAGCGCGCTACGCACGCGAGTCTGTTTGTTTTTACGCAGCAAAATCGGTTCCTCCGTCGCCGCTACGGGGCACCTGCGGTGGCCCTGACAGCCACTGCACCACCCGTCTCTTTGACCATGTTCTCAATTGTGAGAGCGATGTTTGAGGAGGCTGTCATGGCTCATGAATTGATCGAAAATACTGTGTTTGAGACGCTGGTATCAGGGCTTGAAGTTGAGTTTGGAACAAGCGAAATCGGCGGTCTGGCACTGCGTTATATCGACGCAGAAGCAGCAGATTTTCACTGGGATGCGCGGATCAGCGAGCGGCATTTGGGAGCTTACCTGTCACCAGATGATGACGGGAGCGAGCTTGAACGCGTCGGCGTGATCGGGGTTTTGGCGGGACGTTTCTATGTCGCGACCTGCGTTGTTGATGGCGACGGCGGCATACAAACCATGCTCGATTGCAAATATGTGAGCAGTGCGCGCGATGTGCAGAAGGCGTTTGAAGATGTCGGGTGACAGCGTCATCACCAATCAGGGACGTGGCGCGCATCAAGCGTCCTGTCCCCTTTTTTTACCAAACTCCTGGTTGCAAAGGGGGTGGGTGGCAACAGTTCATAAATGGGCAATTCAGGCACAAAATCGTAAAAACGCAGAAGGCAAGATAAAGGCAATGCCTCACCGGCATAGCTATCTTATTGTCTGCACATCCTTTTTTGGTGAGGCACCTGTATCACTGGGTGAGGCGCTTTTCTGCGAGGTGCTGGATTTAGCGGCTTTTGACCCCGAAATCATGAGGCTTGAGGGTGTTTGGCTGGTTTGCAGCACTTGGATAGCGCGTCAGTCATCATCTCACGGTTTGCGATTCTATCATGTTTGATGATGAGGACTTTGAACCGCGTCTTGGGCGAATGCGCAACAAAGGCGCTGGCCGCGCGCGAAAATATCTTGGCCGCATCCTTGCGGCCACTGCACTTGCGGGTGGGTTCAAGATAACAGGCGCGCGGCGCTTTGATGGCAGTCGAATTGGACGCGGCGGTGCTGTTGGACGAGTACTCGGCCAGCGCGACCCCAATGCGCCCTTCCGGTCGCGGCGCGCCATCATTAAATCACGCATCGTTCGCCTTAGCGGCAAAGGCGGAGCCGCAGCGGCTGCGCATCTGAAATATATCGAGCGCGACGGTGTTACCCGTGAGGGCGCACCGGGGCAGCTTTACAGCGCCGATATGGATAATGCTGACGGCAAAGTCTTTCTTGAAAAAGCGCATGGTGACCGTCACCAGTTCCGCTTCATCGTGTCAGCCGAAGACGGCACTGAATATGACGACCTAAAGCCACTGACCCGCAGGTTTATGACGCAGATGGAAGCTGACCTTGGCACCAAGCTCGATTGGGTTGCGGTTGACCATTACAACACCGGCCATCCGCACACGCATATCATCCTGCGCGGGGTCGATGATAAGGGGCAGAACCTCATCATCGCGCGCGACTATATCGCGGGCGGAATGCGCCAACGCCTGTCAGAACTGGTAACGCTTGATCTCGGGCCACGCACGACCCAAGACGTCGAAACCAAGCTCCGACAAGAAATATCTCAAGAGCGGCTAACATCAATTGACCGCAACCTTATCCGCGACATGGATAGTGAACGGACTGTAAGTGCGGCTGGACGCAGCGCCTTCGATCAATCGCTGCGCGCAGGGCGCTTGCAAAAGTTAAAACATCTTGGGCTGGCAAAGGAAGCGGGGGCTGGACGTTGGCAACTCACCGAAGGGTTCGACAATACACTGCGCAAAATAAGCGAACGCGGCGACATCATCCGCACGATGCAGCGTGCGCTAAGCGCAAACAAACGCGACGTTGCACCCGTTGATCATGTCATCCACGACGCGGTGCCAGAACCGGGAACGCGGATCACTGGACGGGTTGTCTCACGCGGCCTCGCTGATGAGCTGAGTGACCGCCATCATCTCATCATCGATGGGATTGATGGCCGCAGCCATTATGTTGAGATTGGGAAGGGTGAGGCTACCGCCATGCTGCCCACTAACGGCATTGTAACGATCACGGCCCGCACCCACGACGTCACCGATACTGACCGCCGGATTGCCCAAATCGCTGCCGTCTGTGACGGGCATTACAGCGTCGATATTCATCTAAAGCATGATCCCAGCGCAAGCGAAGCCTTTGCGCAAAGCCATGTCCGCAGACTCGAAGCGATGCGCCGCGTTGACAACAGCTTGCTGTGCAAACCCGACGGGCGCTGGGTCATCGCTCCCGACCATATCAAACAGGTCGAGGCGTTTGAAGCGCGCACCGCCAAAGATCGGCCAGTCACTGTTGCAATATGCTCATCCTTGCCGCTTGAACACCTGCCTCGCTTTGACGGCGCAACTTGGCTTGACAGTGAACTGGTGGCGGAAAAGCCCGAGGCGATCCGCGACGCTGGATTTGGTCGCGAGGTCAAAGGCGCGCTGGCTGCGCGGCGACAATGGTTGCTTGATCAAGGCTTGGCGCAAGAGCGTGACGGCGAGACTAGCTATAACGCGGGTCTAGTCGCAACGCTCCGGCGCCGTGAACTGTTGCGCGTCGCGGGCCAACTCTCCGATGAGATTGGTCTGAATTTTGTTGAGGCCAAGGCTGGCACACGCATTGAGGGCGTCCTCAAAAAGCACATCGACCTCGCCAGTGGACGGTTCGCGCTTATCGAAAGGTCGCGCGAGTTTACATTGGTGCCGTGGCGCGACGTTCTCGAACGCCAAGTTGGCAAAACCGTCTCGGGCATCATGCGCGACCAAGGCGTCAACTGGACAATCGGACGGACACGGGGAGGGCCAGCGATTTGATGGGATGGAGGGTTGTTTGCAAGCGGCACGAGAGATTGGGGCTTGGTGCGCTGGACTATAAGTGGCGGTGGTTGTTTTGATACGTCAGGGTACTATGGTTCATCTTTCTCACACTTGATGGTAACGGCAACCCCCGTCACCGAGCTTGGTTATACCAGAAAGAAAAAAACGCATCAGTTCAGCAAACGGCACGGTGCAGCGGTTTTCGAGTTGCGCTGACGCGCGCCGCTCAGGCTTTACCCATATGCGGCGCGGTCAGGCGGGCTATAGCAAAGGCCTTGATCGCGACGGCGACGGCGTTGCCTGCGATAAGGTGAAGTGAGAGGATGTATGCCTGTACGGTGGTGAGTCTGGCTTAGCTATTGATATAGGCGCGGACGGCGTCGCTGCATTTTTCCGGATAGCGCGTGTTGAGGGTTTCCATGAGTTCGACAAGATCGCGTTTCATATGATATTGAAAGCCGAGCTTGATCACGGGCGGCGCGCCGGCTTCGGGGCCATAAAGCGAGATGCAATCGTAAACATCGGTCATGCGGATGTCGCCCTGCGGGATGTAGACCTCGCGTTCAACCAGCGTCAGATCGGCAAAGTTGAGATCGGCGGCCACGGGCGTTGCACGAAACCAGCGATAATCATTTTTGCGTTTCCAGATTTTATCATTGTTCCACCAAATACCGCCATTATAGTCGGCGTAGAGGAGATAGACGGTGTAGAACATCGCCGGAAGACCCAATGCAAAGAAGCCAAAAAAGTCAGAATTTTCAAAGCCAAAGGCTGCCATCAATAAAAATATTGGAACAGAAACTAGCATTCTTATGAGGTGTCCGCCCGCGATTGCATTCCTGATCTTTTGACCCTCTTGTCCCATCACTTGCAACCATCCTTGCGCTGTGCGCACAGTTTCTTTTTTGCGGCGTCAATCGCAGCCTGCCCTGCCGTTTTGGGCAATTCGCCAACCTGAGCGCCAACCGCACCCTTGACCGCACTCGTGGTTGATATGTTTTGAATGATGCCACTTTCGAGATTGGTTTCAAGCCTCTTGAATGTTGGTTCAAAGCGGTTGATACCAAACGGATTGCCCGGAACGATAAACCGACCAATTGGTGCAACCAGACCGCCGCCTAGACCACTCGATAATGTGCTTATGCCAAGTTCGGTGGTGTTAATAGGTTGGCCCGTACCAAATTTATCTGTCGCCTGCTGCACACCATTCCCCCCTGCCCCCGAAGCGGCCCCGAGTACAGTCCCGTTTCTCACGGTTGTGAACAGCCCGGTTGCCGGATTGATATAGCGCACAAAGCCACCGCCAAAGACAAAACCTGATGTAAAGGCTCCTGCGACACCGCCCGTAGTTGTTTGCTCACCCGTTAGAGCGTTGGTACCAAACTCCGCACCAACATTCAATCCGCCCGCAATTGTACCCGTTGCTAACGTGTTGGCAAGTAGCCCACCACCAAATTTAGCGCCAAGGACAATGCCGGCCTCAGCCGCGATAATCGGCGCGAGTGCGATTGCTGCGGGACATAGTATCACACAGCCAATTTCTTTATCGAACCGGGCCTGCGCTGCATCAACGCGGGCTTGGGTTGCCGCATCTTCAATCTTGCCCTTGGCGATGAGCGCGTCATAGCTGCCTGCGCCGTATTCAATATCATAATTGGTGCGGACGTTTGCGAGGTGTGCGGCAATATCGATGGTTCTGCTACGGGCTTGTGCTGTGGCGGCAAGCTCTTGCGTTGTGCTGCGTCCGTTTGCGATGTCAACAAGTGCGGCCTTGGCCTCGGGCGTATCCTTGCCATAGGCGGCAGCGGCATCGGCCTGTACCGCCTTGATTTCA
>JAYUIX010000140.1:0-20296 GCA_043765635.1 Sphingomonadales bacterium | reverse complement strand
GTGAACTTCGCATTGTTTGAGTGACCAAATCGATCACAGTGCCAATGGCACTCAGGCGACGCTGACTGATGGCCAGGGCAATGTCACGACGTTCATTTACGATGGCTTTGATCGGGCCATGGAAACGCGCTTTCCCTCCACCACCACGGCCGGGCGGTTTGGCGACGCCATTGCCAACGCGGCGCGTCTGCTGCGCCGCCTTTCGCGAGCGTCAACAAATCAGCAAATAGTGCGGGCGGTATCGGCACCGCGCGATATATCAGCTTGCGCCGTTTGAGGGTGCGAAAAATGGCGCGGAGGCCGTCTGCGTCAAGATGGCGCGGAGTGAGGCCCAAGCCCTCGCTAATCCGGCAACCTGTGTATGCGAGCAAATGGCAAAAGATCCGCGTCGGCGCATCGGCCTTGTTGGCAGTGGCAAGGAATGCGCGGCGTTCGCTGTCACACAGATATTTGCGCTGTCCGCGCGCATCGAACAGCGAAGGCGCGTCTCCGTTCTGCCCGCGATAGCTCATGGTGTGGCTCGTATTCTGCGCCACGCACCACAATGCGCAATAATGGTGCAAGGCTAAAACCTCAAAAATATGCGTGCGAGCGCCAGTTTTTTCGGTTTTTATGCGTTCGATACCGCCTACTAAAAGGTCGCTTTCCCATGCCCCTATTGCTGGATTCCCGCCACACTCGCCGCAACATTATTGCGCATAATGTAACCCTTACTTGGTCGTTTTTTGGCTGGGTGAGGGATTTTTGCCATGCGAGGGGTGTTTTTGGTGGTGGCGATAGTTTTGGCAAGCGCCACTACGGCGGCGGCGTCCAAGCAGCCGCCACCAAAAACTGCATCAAAACCCGATTATGCCAAAGCCTATGCGATGGCGGCGCGTTGCATGGTCTTCAACACCTATGTCAGCGACAAGGCTACCGCGCGCGTGGTGTTTGATGCGTGGAAACGCCTTGGCGAGTTGCAGGGGCTGACAAACAGGAAAATGAATGACGATATGACGCGCTCGGCTGCTTATGAAAATGTGCAGCTTCATCAATATGCCGACTATCGCCAACAAACGCAGGTAGATTGCCGCGCGCTCGGCTGGGCGCGGTAGCTAACTGCGCCCCTCAACTGTGCGTGTTGGGTTCGACAGTTTGTCAAAGCTCAATCCGTGTCCGCTTTTATCAACCGCTGGTGCGTTACCTGTCAGGCCAGCGGCGCGAAGTGCAGCCGCGATGTCAGAAACTTCGCGCGACGGTGCTTTGGTTTCGCTAGCCTCTGGTGCGGCTGCGGGTGTGGCGTTGACAAGTGTATCCTTGGCGGCTGTATTTTGGTTCAACATAGCGGCGAAGTCAGGCGAGCGCTCCGCACCATGCGCATCTGCATCGCGCAATTGATCCTCAACAAGTTCAGTGGCGCGGCGGTCGCCTTCGGGCGTGCGCAGCGCCAAGGCGCGCTTAACCTCGGCATCGCGTTCGCGCTCACGTTTGCGGTAGGCCTCTTCATCTTCGGCTGACGCAAACTGCAAATAGGGATCAAGCACACGCTTCTCGGACAAGTCGCGGCTCAAAGCCTCGATGTTGGCGCGGGTGCGCTGGGAGGGCGTTAGGTTGGTATTTGCGGCTGCACTGGCGGCGGTACTGGTTGCTTGATTGGCAAGCGCGGTGGCACTGGTGGCAGCGATGGTCACGTCGCTGCGCAACGCAAGCAAGCTGCCCAGATTGGCGCTACCAATCTGCTTTTGCAGTTGCTGCAAAGCGTGGCTCTGATTGTTGAGAGAGGAACTATCCGCACCGCTGCGCGCGAGTTCCGCAATCGCATTGGCAATGTCGATCTGCGCGGCGGCAATCGCCCCCGTCAACTCCGCCCGGAGGCTAGCCTCCGGGTCAACCGATAGGGTCGGTTGACCCTCACTGACTGTCATTTTGGCGGTTATAGATACCCCGTGCGCGCGTGAAATTTATATGCACATTCTGCACAGATTATGGTTAAGAAAACGTTAAAATTGGCTCAATAGGTGAACAAAAATGAACGCGTGAATGGGGCGTCATTGGCGTCCCCCTTGGCCCGCACAGAATGGCTCACAGGTTACGGATGCTGGCCAACCGCGCTTGCCCGTAAAGGCGATGGCTGGGGCTTCTCGCCCACCTATCCCGCAAAGCGGCGCTGGCGCGGCCTGTGAGTGGGCTGCTTATTCGGTTGGCCCTTGGTTCCTTCACGCTCGCGCATTCCGCGCGGGGCAAATGGAGGACGCCATGACAACCACCACATTCATTCTTCTGCTCAACGCTTTCGCTCATTTAACTGCCGATTGAGGGCACCAGCGGTACATTGGCAATATCGCAAGGTCGGTTGAAGGCACCAGCACGGTTTTGGCGCTTCCGGGCCGGGCGCTTATTTCCGAACCCGCGCTCACGCTAGCGTTTGGAACGTGTCAGCCTTGTCGGCTGCTTCGCCTTGATCGACTGTGCGGCCTTAGCGGTGGCTTCGCGCTTGTCGATCTCGGCGTCCATTTCGGTGTGCATCGCATCCCATCCGCCAATGCCCATAAGCACACGGTCAGCGTGCTTGATCGTGTTCACATGGCCGTAGTGCTGCTCAATCATTTTGACAGACGTGCCCATTTGTTGGGCAAGGATATAAACATCGACTCCTGCGGAGAGTCTGAACGTCGCATAGGTATGGCGGAAGCAATAAGTGGTTCGTGGAATGCCGCTCGGCCCGTCGCGTAATTCTGCGTATTTGAGCAATTCCTCGACGGTATCGCGGTACAGCCAAACAGCGGGCTTACCATTGATGATGGTGAATACCACATCATCGGGCTTGGTAGCTTTGGAAAGGTTGCGGACGCGCTCCAGTTCCAACATGTCAGAATAAGCGCAAAATATAGGACTGCGTTCCTACAAACTTGTCCAGACAAATTTCATTTGTGAGCTACAAAAATTTGCGATAACCTGATTTCAGATTAGGGGACTGGCTGTGAAACTATTTGGCTTAGCAAGTATGATTGTTGCAGCCCATCCGCTGGTGGCGAGTCCATCCAACTCCCTTATCCTAGGCACCTACACCAACGAAGAAGAGGTGTATTTTGAAAAAGAGGCGGGTCGCGCGCCGCCGCCTTGGATTGGTGTGCGCATCTCTCGCGAAGGTTCACAAACTGTGGTTGCTGGGGTTGATGCTTACGGTCAGCCCGTGAAAAACAATTTTGAAGTTGCCGCCAACACGGCGGACACGGTTGTGGCAAAATTTGGCAAGGACGGCAAAACCACGCTGCGCCTTGCACGCGATGTAACCTGTTGGGGCACTGCCCCCAAGGCGCAGAAAAAAGCCAATGGCAGTGAGGATTGGTTTTTTGTGTCCGGCCTCAAGATGCACGACCAAGGTGGCCGCGTCCGCTTTGGCGGGGGGGCAAGCGGCGCGCCTGAAGTGATCCTGCGGATGCGCAATGTTATCTGGGCGAGTGGCACAAACCGGCCAAGTATCGTCCTTTATGTCCACACACCTAATGAGCCCGAGCGTGCAGTTTCCTATGTCTGGGGCGATCCCGATGTCGGGCGGCTCGGCGTCAATTTACGTTGGATGCAGGCCAGTTGTACCATTTCCAAGGGAGAGAAATCATGAAGTCATTCGTTATCGCGGCTAGTCTGATCGCGCTCGCAGTCCCGACCCAAGCGCGGATGCTTGATCCAGCCGTGCCCGCTGACGCATTTGAAATCTCAAAGCGTGTTCAGTGCGGCGAAAAGGACGGCGTCCCTGCGGTCTATTACTGGTCAGGCAAAGTCTATTCGCGTGTCGCAGGCGAACCTGATCGGCATCTGTTCAACGGCGAGGGGATGAACGTCCGCCAATGCGTCGCGGTTGAAGACCCCAAACGCGGTAAAGGCTACCGCCTCGTCAGCCGTGAAGTGATGTTTTATACTGATACCAAGACCGGGGAGATCGTCCGCAAATGGGCTAACCCGTGGACGGGCGAGAGCGTTGAGGTGATGCAGATCAACAATGATCCGGTCAATCAGCGCCCCAATTTCCCGATCAGCGCTGAGGGCAAGCCAGCGAGCATTTCGATCCGGCGACAGGGGCGCTGGCTGTTCATGCCGTTTGAGGCACCACTGTTTTATGAAAACCCGCTGGCTGGGGCGTACCAGGATTTTGTCGGTGGCAAATATCATGCAATGGAGATTTTTGATTTTGCCTTTGACGCTGCTGAAATGCTCGACACCAAAAACCCCACGGCTTACCCAAGCGTGTCATGGGTACGGATTTCGGACTGGATGCCGTGGATGAAAATGCGCGGGCGGCAGGGTCAGTTGGTGTTCAACGCGATGGGTGCAAAACTCAAAAGCTATGATGAGCTGCCCAAGGTGATCAAGGATGAGATTGCCGCGAACTATCCCATCTACACCGCACCACCGCCCGGCGATGATCCCCGCCCCAATGATACGACCTGGACAGTGTTCAAACGGATGATTGATGGCCAGCGGGGTAAAACGACAGAGAAGTAATATCTCTATATTTTTCCAGACCCGTTCACCCTGAGCCTGTCGAAGGGTTGTCTTTCTTTTCTGATGGTTGGAGAGGAAGGACAAGGCTTCGACAGGCTCAGCCCGAACGGGGTATTAGGTTTGAGGGTCTAAGGCTGCAACACCGTTGAACCCGTCGTCTTGCGCCCTTCAAGGTCGCGGTGTGCTTGGGCTGCATCCTCCAGCGCATAAGTCTGGCCAATCGTAACCTCAATCACCCCGCGCCGAATCATATCAAACACGCGGTCTGCCCCTGCGGCCCGCTCAACCGGATCAGCATAATAATCAAAAAGTGTTGGCCGCGTATTATATAGCGATCCTTTTTGCGCGAGGATGCCAAGGTTGACGCCGCCGACGGGCGCATCAGCATTGCCGTAATTGACGATCAGCCCGCGCCGCCCGGTGCTGTCTAGCGAGGCCTCCCATGTCGCCATGCCAACACCGTCGAAGGTCACACGGACACCAGCGCCGCGCGTGATATCGCGGACGATCTTGGCGACATCCTCTTGGCCGTAAAGAATGATATGATCAGCACCAGCGGCCTTTGCGAGTGCCGCCTTTTCTGGCGTGCTGACCGTACCAATCACGATCGCGCCAACAGATTTCAACCATTGGACAAGCAGCAAGCCAACCCCGCCTGCGGCTGCGTGAACAAGCACGGGCCAGCCAGCCTGCACCTTGGCACAGCGCTCTACCAGAAATTCGGTGGTGCAGCCTTTGAGGAGCGCGGCGGCCGCGATATCATCACTAATATCATCGGGCGTTGCAAAAAGCGTTGCAGCGGGCAGATTCCGCAAGGTCGTATACGCGCCCATTGCGGGGCCAAAGGTGCAGACACGCTGACCAACTGCGAAGGCGGTAACCCCCTCACCCACAGCCTCAATCACACCCGCCGCTTCAAGCCCAAGGCCAGACGGCAGAGCGACTGGATAAATCCCGCGCCGATGATAGGTATCGATAAAGTTGAGGCCAACCGCCGTGCTGCGCATTTGCACTTCGCCGGGGCCGGGTGCGGGGACATGGGCGTCCACCCACTCTATCACTTCGGGGCCGCCGTGGTGGCTGATCTGGGCTGTGCGCGCCATATTTTTTATTCCTTTTCCGCATTGATTGTTGGTGCCTCAATCAGCAGCACCTGACACTGAGCAACGCCTGAGCGGAGCAATTTTGCCTCACCATACTCAGGCGAATCCCAAAAGGCGCGTGCAGCCTCCTTTGATGGCCACTCTGAAATCACTATTGACGCGCCGTCCCCAAAATCGCCTTCAAGCAGTTCAACACCGGGGCCGCGCAAAACATATTTTCCGCCAAATTTTGCAACGAGGTCAGCCGCAACCGCGCCGTAACCTGCGATGAAGGCATCACGATCAGATATCTTGGCAGTGACGATCATATAAGCAGTCATGGCATGTCCTTCATATCGCAACTGTTGCAGAATCGCGACAATGCTACAGTTTTCCCCAGTAATACACAAATTTGTCTGGACAAATTTCTCATACGGTGGAACCACTGTACAAAATCGAAATAGGGGGAGAAAGACATATGCGTGGTTTGACAAAGGCGGTTTTGCTTGCCGCAACAATGGCGGTTCCAGCCTCCGCATTGGCACAAGCAGCAGCAGCCGCTGATGAAAGCGCTGATATCATCGTCACAGCGCGGAAAAAGGAAGAAACGCTCCAAACTGCGCCAACGACTGTCGCTGTTGTGACAGCGGAGTCGATTGATCGGCTTGGCCTCGATAGCCTGTCAGACCTATCGAAAACTACATCGGGGCTGACCTTCGATGACAGTTTTGGCCGTGATGCCAATCGCCCCGTCATTCGCGGGCAGGCCAATATTCTTGGCCAATCAGGCGTCGCCTTCTTCATTGACGGGATATACTACAGCGGATCGCTCGCCGATTATGACGTTGACGGGATTGAGCGGATCGAAGTCGTCAAAGGCCCGCAAAGCGCGCTTTACGGTCGCAACACCTATTCGGGCGCGATCAATATCATTTCCAAAAGTGCGGGCGATAAATTTGAAGGTAAGGTCTCAGTCGATATCGGCGAGAATGAGCGTTACGATATTACGGCTGGATTGCGCGGGCCAATCACGGATTCGCTCTCAGCAACAGTCAACGGTCGTTTTTATGATTTTGGCGGCGAATTTCGCAATCAATTTGATGGTTCCAAAATTGGCAAGCAGTCGTCCTATTCCTTTTCGGGCGCGTTCAAATTTGATAATGGCGGGGCACTGACCGCAGCCCTGCGCAGCTATTATAATCGCACCGATGACGGTCAGCCTGCGATTTTCGCGCAGAGCGCAAATGACAATAACTGCCTGCCTGACAATGGCGCGCTATTCCGTGGCAATGGACGTTATTTCTGCGGGGTGATCCAACCGCGCGCAATCAACACTGATTTCAAGCGCCAATTCGTCAATCCTGGCAATGTCGGGCTTGAGTCCGATCAGCTCAACACAAGTTTCCGCGTTAATTATGATCTGAGTGACAAACTGACACTATCATCGCTTTCGGGCTATAATTACCGCGCCGCCACGAGCGCGCTTGACGCTGATTATACTGCTGACAGTTTTCAGACGACACTCTTTGCCAGCTTCCCAATTGGCGCGCCACTGCCGCTCGCGCCGCCGCGCAACCGGCGGTTGAACTTTGTCGGGTCAGTCACTGATTTCACTTTTGAGAATTTCCAGCGCACCCAAGATATCTCGCAGGAGCTTCGCCTCCAATATGACAGTGACAGGGTGCATCTGATCCTTGGCGGCTATTATTTCGATCAGTCAGATAACACACGCGATACCCGTCAATTGCCCGCCGACGCGCTGACCCGCGCCGCTGCCAATTCAGTTATCGCACTCAATGCCGCTTGCGCGCGCAGCCCGATTTGTGCGCAACCCGTGCCTATCGCTATCACGCTGCCGCGATCACGCGACGCCAATAATATCGATATCACCAACAAGGCCGTGTTCGGCTCAATCGGCTTTGACATTACGTCCGAACTCTCGCTGAGCGTTGAAGGACGCTATGCCGAGGAAAAAATCACGCAAAGCACGCTTGATTTTGATGCGGGCGCGGTCGTGCCAGCGCCCGTTATTGCTAGAGCCAAATTCACCAAATTCACGCCGCGCGCCACGCTCTCATGGCAATTTACCCCGCGTAACTTGATCTACGGTGTTTACGCCGAAGGACAAAAGCCAGGCGGCTTCAACGGCGTTTCGGCGATCCGGGGCGGTTTGCCTTCATTCGGGCCAGAGGATGTTGAAACTTATGAACTTGGCTTCAAAAACAGCTTTCTGAGCGGTGCGCTCACCGCCAATCTCGCGCTGTTTCGCAACAAGATCACGGGTTATCAGCTTACCCAGAATGTCAGCGTGCCACCAAATCAGGTGTCAGCCGTGGTCAACGCTGGCAATGCGACGATCAAAGGCCTTGAACTTGAACTGCGCGCACGACCTGATCGGCATTTGACTGTCACCGCAAACTATTCATTGGCAGATTCCAAATTCACTAAAGGCTTTGATGAAAATCAGGGCATTCTCAATGATGTAGCCGATGACCGGCTCGTGAACTGTTCCACCGGGGATCAGTTTCCAAACGTTGCAGGATGCCAGTCGCTGTTCGGATCAATCAAGGGCAAAGAAATCCCGCGCGCGCCAAAACATCAGATATTCTTTGACGTCGATTATAAACGACCGATTGGCAGCAGTGATTGGTCAATTTTCGCGGGCGGCAATGTCAGCCTGATCTCATCAAGCTTTGCCCAGGTTGATAACTTGGCCAAAACAGGGGGATCAGTCGTGACGGATATCCGGCTGGGCGCGCAGAATGATCGGTACAAAGTGCAGTTTTACGTCAAGAACCTGTTCGATGAGGATGCGATTGCGCAGATCATCCGCTATGCCGACGCAAATAATGATCTGCGGCGTAATTTCATCGCAGGGCTTCGTCCTGGTCGGCGGATTGGGGTGATTTTGACCGCAGGCTTTTGATTGACGCGCACTTACCATGCGCATAATATGTGCGCATGATCAACGCTGCCAAAACGCCTCGCAAGGCGATTAATCTCACGCTTGATGCGCAGGCAATCGCTGATGCGAAAGAACTTGGCATCAACATTTCTGCCGCGTGTGAGCAAGGCCTTGTCGTCGCGATTTCAAAAGCGCGCGGCGAAAAATGGCTGCGTGAGAATCGTGCGGCGCTTGACTCGTCAAATGCTTGGGTTGAAAAGCACGGTCTGCCCCTCGCCAAATACCGTATGTTTTAATGGCGCGTTTTGATGTCCATCGCCTACGCAGTGGCGATGGGTTTGTGCTTGATTGTCAGGCGGATTTACTCGCGCATCTTCAGTCGCGATTTGTTGTTCCACTAATGCCCCCCGAGCAAGGGCCGCAGCGCGCCGCGCGCCTCAATCCACTGTTTAATGTTGAGGGCACGGAGCTTGCGATGTACACACAATATGCGGGGGCCATGCAGAAAAATGAGTTGGGGCCGGTAGTCGCTTCGCTAAGCGATCATGACATGGAAATTGTAGTCGCAATTGATATGCTGATCACAGGATACTGAACCCGATCAAGCCGTCCCGCCAACTGTCAGCCCCTCGACAAGCAAGGTCGGCTGACCGACGCCTGCTGGCACGCTCTGCCCCCCCTTGCCGCACACGCCGACCCCTTCATCAAGCGCGAAATCATTGCCAATGCCAGTGACTTTGGTGAGAACGCTTGGTCCGTCTCCGATCAGCGTTGCGCCCTTAATTGGCGCACCAATCTTGCCATTTTCAACCTTGTAGGCTTCGGTGCAGCTAAACACGAATTTGCCTGAAACAATATCAACCTGCCCGCCGCCAAAACTCTTGGCGAAGATTCCGTTCTTGACGCGTGAGAGCAGCTCAGCCGGATCATCACGGCCTGCCTTCATGAAAGTATTGGTCATGCGCGGCATTGGCGCGTGTGCGAAGGATTCGCGACGGCCATTGCCCGTCGGCGCGACGCCCATCAGCCGCGCATTGAGGCGATCCTGCATATAGCCTTTGAGGATACCATCCTCGATCAGGATCGTCTCTTCAGTCGGGGTGCCCTCATCATCAATGGTAAGCGAGCCGCGCCGATCAGGGAGCGAGCCATCATCAACAATCGTAATGCCCGGCGCTGCGACACGCTGGCCGATCCGCCCTGAAAAGGCTGAGCTCCCTTTGCGGTTGAAATCGCCCTCAAGCCCGTGGCCGAT
Source organism: Sphingomonadales bacterium (assembly GCA_043765635.1). Taxonomy (GTDB): domain Bacteria; phylum Pseudomonadota; class Alphaproteobacteria; order Sphingomonadales; family Sphingomonadaceae; genus Aquisediminimonas. The sequence goes on along the minus strand of JAYUIX010000140.1, from coordinate 10,572 downwards.
CGCTTCATGAAGGATAATGCCAGGCCAGCCGGGGCCAAGCAGCACGGTCATTTCACCCGCAGGCGCGTCAACGCTTTCAAGATTGATCAGCGCTTGTTTGAGCGCCTCATCAATCGCGCGGTTCCAAGTCGCGGGATCGAACAGGCTTTCGTAAAGATAACGTCCGCCCATCCCGAAATTGCCGCTCTCACGTCGGCCATTCGCTTCGCAGACAATGCCAACGCCGAGACGTACTTGCGGGCGGATATCTGTCGCGACGAAACCATCAGCGCGAACGATTTCGATGACGCTCCATGCCCCCGAAAGACTGACCGAAACTTGCGCAACACGAGGGTCACGTGCCCGTGCAGCAGCGTCAATCTGCTGACACAGTGCGACCTTCTGCGCAAAGGGGATTAGCGCCATCGGATTGTCATCGGTGTACAGATGGCGATTATTCTTGCGCGGCGGTGCCATCGCTACGCCCGTCGTTGGGTCAAGCAGAGTGAGTGTTTCGCCCGCACGGCGGATGGCGGCCTCACTAATTTCATTGGCATGGGCAAACCCCGTCATCTCACCCGAAACACCGCGCAAGCCAAAGCCAGCGTCGTTCGAATAATCAGCCATTTTGAGGCGACCATCGTCAAAGCCAAAACTTTCCGAGACACGGTATTGGAGATAAAGCTCACCGTCGTCACAGCGCTCTAACAGCGATTTCGTAAGCGCTTGGGCGGTGGCGGGGTCAAGTGCACCATCACGGTACAACAGGCTGCGTGGATCAGAAAGTATTGTCATAATCGATATATAGGAAGCCTAATGCCCTCTGCCAACTACCAACGGGCCGCTGTTGCATCATCGCTGTCGCGTGGCTCAACCCATAGGCTGCGACCATCAGCAAAGCGCTCCTCCTTCCAAAACGGTGCGTCAATTTTCAAACGGTCGATCAGAAAGTTACACGCCTCAAGTGCAGCCGCGCGGTGGGGTGACGCGGTGCCGACAAAAACAATCCGTTCGCCCACTGCCATTGTCCCGATACGGTGAATGATCGTCATACCGTCAAGTGACCACCGCGACTTCGCGGTCTCGGCAAGCGCGCGCAACATGGCCTCCGTCATCCCTGGATAATGTTCGAGCGTCAGTGTGCTCAGCCCGCCATCGCCGCGTACAAGCCCGGTAAAACTTGCCACTGCGCCGCTGCCAAATGCCTCAAGCAGCGCGAGCTCAGCCCCGCTGTCAAAGCATTCGCGCTGGACACTGATCCGGATCATCCGCCTGTCACTGGCGGGAAGAAAGCAATTTCCTGCGGGCTGCCCAGTGGCGCATCCATTGCCGTCATCTTTTGATCAACCGCACAGCGCAAACGCGAAACGTCGGCAAAGGCCGCTGCATAGCCTTCGCCGCGCGAAGCAAGCCACAGCACAAGCGCCGCTGGCGTATCAATTCCGGGTGGCAGCATATCAATGCTTTCTTCGGCGATGCCGACTTTCTCACGCACCCACGCGAGATAGAGGAGCGTAACTGCCACGGTCGATCAATCCATATGCCGCAGGCCAACGCGGAGATAATCCCAGCCGGTGATCGCGGTCAGCGCCGCCGCCGTCCAAAGTGTCGTAAGCCCGATAAGTTTCACCCACGCAAGATGCGGCACTGCGCCAGCAAGGATTAACGCGCCAAGTGCAACGAGTTGAAATGTGGTTTTCCATTTTGCAAGCTGGCTCACAGGCACTGAAACCCGCAGTTCCGCCAGAAATTCACGCAGGCCCGATACCGCAATCTCTCGCAGCAAAATAATGATTGCGGGGATGATGTTCCAACCCATGATATCCTGAGTATTGACAAGCATCATCAGCACCGCCGCAATCATGATTTTGTCGGCAATCGGATCAAGAAAAATGCCAAGCTTTGATACAGCACCCTGCGCGCGCGCGACATAGCCGTCGAAATAATCTGTAATCCCCATCAGGCAATACAACGCGAAGGCAATTGCGTAGCCTGTCTCCCAGTTCGGATGCCACAGCAGCGCAACAAGGATGGGCACGGCAAAAATCCGTGACAGCGTTAATATGTTGGGCAGCGTCAACATTTGGCCACCTTCTTAACCCCCCGAACGCAAACCGCCAGCCCTTTTGGCCGACCGCTAGACCGACATTGGCACTGCAAGGCTCGTCGGCGGGCCGCAGATTAGTGCAATCGCCGGATCAAAACGCTGCCAGCCATCGGGGCCAAGCCGTTCAATCGGGCGAAACTTTACCTTATACTCCATTCGTTTCGACCCTTGAATCCAATAACCGAGATAAACGTAGGGCAGGCCCGCAGCAGTCGCGCGGAGGATATGATCCATGATGATGAAATTGCCAAGGCCCGGTCGGCAATCATCGTCGGGTTCAAAATAGCTATAGATCATCGAAAGGCCGTCGGCTTGCTGATCAGTGACGCAGCCGCCAACCAAACGTCCCTGTCGCCCGTCAACCGACGGCTCGCGGTATTCAACCACATAGCTGTTAACCGGGGTCTGCTCAACCATATCGGCATAATCGATTTCATCCATGCCGATCATGCCGCCCGCTGGATGCCGCGCATCAAGGTAACGCCGCAGCAGATCAAACTGCTCCTGCGTTGACCAAGGCCTGCACGCGGTTACCTCAAGATCATTGTTGAGTTTTAATAATTTACGCTGGCTGGCGTTTGGCCTGAATTCGCCTGTTACAACGCGCACAGAAACGCACGCCGCGCAATCAATGCAGCTTGGGCGGTAAGCAACGCCCTGACTGCGGCGAAACCCGATCTTGCCAAGTGCGTCGTTCAGTTCCGCGGCGTGTTGGCCGGTGAGTTCAGTGAAAACCTTTCGTTCCTGCTTGCCGGGAAGATAGGGGCACGGCGCAGGGCTGGTGACGAAGAAGCGCGGAAAACGAAATTGCGCGGTCACGTTCAAACACACCCTTCAAAATTTTTGCTTATAAACATAGCTATGCTGCGATCTGCACCCAATGAAAAGCGCATTTACCAACAATAATATGTTAACGGTATGAATTCGGCGAAAATTTAGGCAAGTTCAACGCGTGAGGCCTCATATCCATCACGAGCAAGCGCTGCCATCAGCGATTCAAGATGCGCTTCATCGCGCGTTTCGCATTCAATATCAGTGATCAGACCCTTGGCGGGAAGCGTCGTAAACACGCGTTGGTGATAGATTTCGATGATGTTGACGCGCTGTTCGTCAAAGATGCGCGCAACATTGAACAGCGCACCGGGCCGATCCTGCAAGCGAATCCGCAGTCGCGCCAACCGCCCCGAACGCGCCAAATCACGCAGCAGAACGTTAGCGAGCAGCCGCGTATCAATATTGCCGCCGCACAAGATCAGGCCAACCGTCTTGCCCTTGAAACGCTCAGGGTGAGCAAGCAAAGCAGCGAGTCCGGCAGCACCCGCACCCTCTGCCACAGTTTTTTCAATCTGAAGCAGCAGGCTGACCGCGCGTTCAAGATCACGCTCACTCACCAGCACGATATCATCGACAATCGCTTCAACAATTTTGCGCGTCATCTCCCCTGGATATTTGACCGCAATCCCCTCGGCGAGCGTGTCACCCTCGCACGGCTGATCAGTGCCGTTGATGACGTTGTACATGGAAGGATAAAGCTCTGCCTGTACCCCGATCAGTTCAAGATCAGGATTGATGCCCTTTGCGGCAACGCCCATTCCCGAGATTAGCCCGCCGCCGCCAATCGGCACAACCAGTGTATCAATCGCGGGCACATCGGCAAGCATTTCGAGCGCAGCGGTGCCCTGCCCCGCGATCACGTCAGGCTCATCAAACGGGTGAACAAAGGTTAAGCCGCGCTCACCCTCTAACTGGCGCGCATGGGCATAGGCCGCGTCAAACGTCTCACCGTAGAGCACAACAGTGGCACCGTGGCCCTCGGTTTGCATCACTTTCACGGTCGGCGTTGGCTGTGGCATAACGATGGTGACGGGCACGCCGAGACGCTTGCCATGATAAGCAAGCCCTTGCGCATGATTGCCCGCCGACGCTGCAATCACCCCGTTTTTGCGAGCGTTGTCGCCAAGCCGGAGCAGCCGGTTAAGCGCGCCGCGTTCCTTGAAGGCCGCTGTAAACTGAAGATTTTCAAACTTGATGTAAACTGTGGTTCCGGTCAGTTCCGAGAGCGTCTGGCTGATCAGCGTTGGCGTGCGCACAACTGCATTGCTGATCCGCTCCTGCGCGGCGCGAACGTCATCAAGCGTGACAGGAAGGGGCTCATCGGTTTTGAGTGCAGTCGCCATGGCAAAGCCGCTTAGAGCATCTAGCGCTGGCTGCAAACTCTGCTTATGCTTGACCCATGGCAAAAATAGCATTTATCGGTCTGGGCATAATGGGCGGGGCAATGGCGCGGCATCTGGCGAAGGCCGGGCATGAGATGACGGTGTATAACCGCACCCAATCGAAGGCCGACGCGTGGATCGCGGCGCATGGCGGTCGCAGTGCGGCGAGCCCTGCGGAGGCGGCACAAGGCGTTGATGCGGTAATCACTTGTGTTGGCAATGATGATGATCTGGCCGCCGTGACCCTCTCGCGTGACGGTGCGTTTCGCACGATGAAAGAAGGCGCACTGTTCATTGATCATACCACCGTTTCGGCCAAGATTGCGCGTCAGCTCGCGGTTGAGGCAAAGGATAAATATATTCAGCCGATTGATGCCCCAGTAACCGGCGGGCAGATTGGCGCAGAAAATGGCACGCTCACGCTGATGTGTGGTGGCCGCGAGAAGGCGATTGACGCCGCGACCCCAATCATGGCGGCCTATTCCAAAAAAATCGTCCATGTCGGGCCGACGGGTGCTGGCCAGCTTACCAAGATGGTCAACCAAATTACCTTTGCAGGAATTATCGCCAGTCTGTCTGAAGGAATGCGTTTTGCGCAAGCCGAAAATCTTGATCTTGATAAAGTATTTGAATCGATTTCGGGTGGGGCCGCTTCAAGCTGGCAAATGCTCAACCGGTGGGACACTATGGTGAAGGATGAATTTGATTTCGGTTTCGCGGTCGATTGGATGCGCAAGGATCTTGGCCTCGCGATTGACGAGGCGCGCGCCAACGGCGCAACGCTGCCACTCGCTGCGATGATCGATCAAATGTATGCTGAGGTGCAGCACATGGGCGGTGGCCGTCAAGATACCAGCGCGTTTATCCGTCGGTTGGCGAAGCCGTGATGAACATCGAACTCCGTTTGTGTCAAGCGAAGTCGAGACATCTCTCGCGTATTGGACGTCCCTCGACTTCGCTCGGGATGAGCGGCTTTATGTTAGCGCTCCTCCTCGCCACCCCAGCCCATGCCGATGGGTTGATCGATAATGTCAATGGGATCACGCTTGATGAAGCGGGCAAGTTCACGCGCTTTAACGGGTTGGTTATTACAACTGATGGCAAAATCGCGCGCACGCTCCAGCGCGGCGACAAACGGCCAGAGCGGCCTGACTACCGTTTTGATGCCAAGGGCAAGACGGTTATCCCCGGCCTGATTGATGCACACGGCCATGTGATGGGGCTTGGCTTTCAACTGACAACGCTTGATCTGTCTGACACGCGCTCGCTTGAAGAAGCCAAAGCCAAGATCGCCGCCTATGCCGCTGCCAATCCGACGCGGAAATGGATTTTGGGGCGCGGGTGGAATCAGGAGACATGGGGGCTAGGGCGTTTCCCAACTGCGGCTGATCTGGACAGCGTGATTGCTGACAAACCCGTGTGGCTTGAGCGCGTTGATGGTCACGCAGGCTGGGCAAATAGCGCCGCGATGAAAGCCGCAGGGATTACCGACAAGAGCGTTTCACCCTCCGGTGGTCGCATTGAAAAGACGGGCCTCAAGCCAAATGGCGTCTTCGTTGATGCAGCGGGGGAGTTGATCGCGAAATTTGTGCCTCCACCACTTCCACTCGAACGTGACATCGCACTTGCCAAGGCGCAGGAGCATCTGCTCGCGCTAGGCATCACCGCGATTGCCGATATGGGGACGAGCGTTGAGGATTGGCTGACGTACCGCCGTGCGGGCGATGCGGGTGCGCTGCGGGTGCGAATCATCTCCTATGCGGCTGGGATTGAGCCGATGATCGCAATTGGCGGGACGGGGCCGACGCCGTGGCTTTATGAGGATCGGCTGCGGCTGGTGGGCGTCAAGATTTATACTGACGGTGCGCTTGGATCGCGCGGCGCATATCTCAAGGCCGACTATGCCGACAAGGCCGGACAGCGCGGGCTTTCCTTCCTTGACGCAACCAAGCTGAGCAATTTGATGAGCCGCGCGGCGATGGATAATTTCCAGATTGCCGTTCACGCGATTGGTGATGCTGCAAACGGGCAGTTGCTTGATGCGATTGATGAGCTTGCCTTCACCTATAAGGGCGATCGACGCTGGCGGATCGAACATGCGCAGATAGTTGATCCGGCTGACATCGCGCGCTTTGCCAAAAATGGCACCATCGCCTCAATGCAGCCAGTGCATCAAACATCAGACCGATTGATGGCCGAGGTTCGGCTCGGGCAGGCGCGACTGGCCGGAGCCTATGCGTGGAATTCAATCCTGAAAGCAGGCGGGCGACTGGCGTTTGGTTCTGACACTCCCGTCGAAAGCCCAGATCCCTTTGCTGGCATTGCCACCGCGATTACGCGTGAAGATGCCAAGGGTGAGCCGCTCGGCGGCTGGCTGCCACAGGAGCGGGTAACGCCAGAAGCCGCACTTGCCGGCTTTACCACCGGGGCTGCCTATGCCGGGTTTGCCGAAAGCAAGATTGGGCGGATTGCAGCCGGAATGCGCGCCGATTTCCTGATCCTTGACCGCGATCCGTTTTTCGTTCCCCCCGGAGAAATCCGCAGAGTCATAGTTGAGGAGACGTGGGTGAACGGCAAGCGGGTGTTTGTCAGGAAGTAAGAGACATCCTTACCCGTTCGTGCTGAGCCTGTCGAAGCACTGTTCTTCTCTTTCATGGCCGGAAGAAGAAAGGCAGTGCTTCGACAGGCTCAGCACGAACGGGGTAATTTAATGGCTAATCCAGCTTGAACAAACTTCAGGATACCAATTCTGTCAGCGTCCCTACCGTTAACACTTGCGGCAATGTCTGCGGTTCGCCCCCGCCTTTGGGATAATAAAGATAAAGCGGAACGCCTGATACCCCGCGCGCATTGAGGAACCGCGTGATCGTCGCGTCGGCATTCGTCCAATCGCCGACCATCACCGCGACATTTTTGGCCTTGAACGCGTCCACCGTTTCCACCCGTTCTATTGCGGCCTTTTCATTGACCTTGCAGGTCACGCACCAGTCAGCGGTGAAATAGAGAAATACCGGGCGGCCCTCGGCGCGCAGTGCGGCAAGCTTGGCTTCGTCAAACGCTATGTTGGTACTGGCGCTTTCGCCAGGCGCTGCCACGGGTTGCGCGCCACCCTTGGGGAGAGCAAACGTCCCGCCTGCCATCAGCAGAATAACGCCAGCAATTGCAGCCCAGCCACCGCCTTTGCCGCCCAACTGCCGACGCCCAAACCACCACAGCGCGAATGCTGAAACCATCGCCGCGCCAAGCGCGACGATCATCGCGTTAATGCCAGCCTGCCGCCCGAGCAGCCAGACGAGCGCAAGCGCGGTCAGGAACATCGGAACTGAAAGGATGTGCTTCATCGTTTCCATCCATGCGCCGGGTTTGGGGAGCATCCGCCGGAATGTAGGCACAAACCCGAGCAGCAAGAATGGCAAGGCAAGCCCAAGCCCAAGCCCGGCAAAAATCGCAAGCGCGGCAATCGTCGGTAGCACGAGCGCGGCACCAAGCGCTGCACCCATGAACGGCCCAGTGCACGGCGTTGCAATAAAGGCCGCAAGTGCGCCTGTCCAGAATGCGCCGCTCGTGCCGCTTGCAGTGGCGAGCTTGCCGCTGACCGAAAGCCCGCCAAGTTCAAACAATCCCGCCAAGTTAAATGCGATGGCGGTGACCAGCACCAGCAGCACGAGGATCACACGTGGTTCTTGCAACTGGAATGCCCAGCCAACCGCACTCCCACCCGCGCGCAGCCCAAGCAAAGCCGCACCAAGTCCGACACAGACAATGATCACCCCCGCAGCATAAGCCAGCGCCTCGCGCCGCGCTTCGCGTTCGTCGCCGCCCGCCTTTGCAAGGCTGAGCGCCTTGAGACTGATGATTGGAAACACGCACGGCATGATGTTGAGGATCAGCCCGCCAAGCAGCGCGCCGCCCAGCGCGAGAAGGATCGCGGTCAGCCCGACGGTCGCACTCTCAGTCTTAGCGGCCTCGGCAATGGGCGTTCCAGCGGCGGGCACTGCGCCGGGCACGGCTTTCACTAAAAGCCCTTTATCCGGGCCAATGGCAAGTACCGCCTCAAACGCAGTGAACGGGCTACCCGCAGCATCGGTTTCGATAATCAGCATGTCCCCATTGCGGCTGATCGTCTGCAGAGTGACATAGCTGATCGCATCTTCGCTCACCGCGAACAGCCACGGGTCGGCGATGGCCGCACCCACTGGAAACGGCACCGCAAACCGCGCGCGCTTGCCCTTGATCTCAAAGCTGGCTTCGCTGCCAAGCGGGCGCGGGAGTTTCTCGCGCCAGCCATCAAATTGCGTGCGCGCGGCGGGCGTGATGCTGCCATCACCCACGGTCAAATCAATTGCCATATCACCGCCCTGCGGCACGCAAATCTCATCGGTACAGCCAAGCCAGTCACCGCGCAGTTTGAGCGTCAGCCGCGTCCCCTTCGCCAGACCGGGCGCTATGGTGACTGGAACCAGCAGTGCATGTTCAGCCTCAAACACATGGTTCATCAGATCGGCAATGATCAGCCGTGTCGGCACCGGATAGGCTGGCGCGCCAGCACTGACACCCTTGGGCAGCATCCACTCAAACTTACCACCAAAGCCCGCGTCACCCGGGTTCTGCCAATAGCCGTGCCATGTCGGCTTTGGCTCGAAACGGATCGCCAAGGTGATGGTCGATCCCGCCGCAGGTGTCGGCGTTTCAGCAACCAGCGTCGCAGGCACATTATTCGGCCCAATCTGCGCGCGCGCCATGGGAGACAGAGCGAGCATCGCAAGCGCAAGCAGCACTGTCATAAAGCTGAAAAATCGCGCGCGCATCAAATTCCCTTGTCGCTGGTGCTGCATAATCTCATAACCGCATTGGCAGGCGATTGACCACAGGCTTGTTTATGCCACCAAGGAATAAGAGCGTTGCCCAAAGCATGATAGGAGCATATTCGTGAAAGCAGCATCATTCGTTACGAGCCTGTTCGCCGCGTCAATGTTGGCAACGCCAGCCTTCACGCAAACGCCGCCCAAGCCAAAGCTGATCGTGGCGATTTCGGTCGATCAACTCTCAACTGACGTGTTCAACGAATATCGCGCGACTTTTACCGGCGGCCTCAAGCGCCTCACCAGCGGGATCATCTTCCCGCGCGGCCATCAAAGCCATGCCGCAACTGAAACCTGCCCCGGGCACTCAACAATCCTCACCGGTGGTCGGCCATCGCGCACGGGAATCATTGCCAATGACTGGCAAAACCCGGCACTTGAACGCAAGAATAAGGACGGCAAGCCAACCTTTGAAATCTATTGTGCCGAAAAGCCCGGTGCGGTTGGCAGCAACGCCGCCGATCAGGAAATCTCAACCCAATTCCTGCGCATTCCAACGCTGGGTGACCGGATGAAGGCGATGACACCCGCAACGCGCGTCGTCGCCGTCTCAGGCAAAGACCGCGCGGCGGTGATGATGGGCGGCAAAACTGCGGACACCACCATCTGGTGGAATGGCAAGGCGTTTGGCACTTATGCGGGCAAGGAGGCCAGCCTGCCCCCAACGCTTGCCGCGATCAATGCGCGCGCAACAGCCGCAATTGCAAAACCGCTGATTCAAAAGCTGTCCGCCGGATGTACCAGCCATTCGCGCGCCGTGCCCGTTTCAGCCACCGACAGCGTCGGCACGCTCAAACCACGCAAAGCGGGCAATGCGCCGGGCTGGCGCGCGACGCCCGAATTTGATGCGATGACGCTTGATGTTGCGCTTGCCGCCGCCAACCAGCTCAAGCTCGGCACAGGCGCAGCAACCGATGTCCTCGCCGTCAGCTTCTCAGCCACCGATTATGTCGGCCACACATTTGGAACGAGTGGGGCTGAAACCTGCGCCCAGATTGCGGCACTTGATGCGACGCTCGGGCGGCTGTTTGCTGCCCTCGACAAAACGGGCGTGGCCTACACCGTCGTCCTCACAGCTGATCACGGCGGGCATGACTTGCCAGAGCGCAACACAGCCAATGGCCTGCCCGCCGCAGAGCGCGTTGATATCATGCTCTCCGCGCAAGCCGTTGGTGGTCGCCTCGCCAAGCAATTCAGCCTCGGGGACAACGCCTTGATCGGACGGGCATCGTTCGGTGATATGTACCTGCGCGCGAGCGTTCCAGCCGACAAACGCGCCGCCGTCCGCGATGCCGCCGTCGCCTTCTACCGCGCGCACCGCCAGGTTGCCGCCGTCTTCACCAAGGATGAACTGATCGCCGCCCCGCCCCCCGCAGGCCCGGTTGACGAATGGAGCCTGATCGAACGC
>JAYUIX010000139.1:0-5442 GCA_043765635.1 Sphingomonadales bacterium | reverse complement strand
GGCTAAACGCCCGGCTGACGGCGGATTGCGAAACCCCTGCCTGACGCGCAACATCATAAGATGTCGCGCCGCGCGTGCTTTTGTCAGGCTGCTTCTTTTTTACTGGCATAGCGTCTCACCCGGATATCGGCTTGTTCTTTATGGCCCGCAAACCCCTCGATCGCGCAAAGCCTTGAACAATATTCGCCAATCATGACGCTTGCCTCATCAGTCAGGACGCGCTGGTAAGTGCAGGTCTTGATGAACTTGCCAACCCACAGCCCTCCCGTAAAGCGCGCATTTTTTCTCGTGGGCAGCGTGTGGTTGGTGCCGATCACCTTGTCACCGTAAGACACATTGGTGCGTGCACCGAGAAACAGCGCACCGTAATTGGTCATATGTCGCAGGAAATAATCAGGATCTTTGGTCATCACCTGAACATGTTCTGATGCGATGTCGTTAGCGATCCGAACCATTTCTTCATAGCTATCCGCCACAATAACCTGCCCGTAATCTGCCCACGCCTTGGCCGCGATTGGCGCGGTCGGCAGGATGGTAAGCTGCCGCTCAATTTCAGCCATGGTATCGCGCGCGAGCTTTTCTGAATTGGTCAGCAGGATCGCGGGTGAGTTTGGGCCGTGTTCGGCCTGGCCAAGCAAATCTGCCGCGCAAAGCTCACCGTCAACGCTCTCATCGGCGATGACCAGCGTCTCGGTTGGCCCGGCGAGCAGATCAATCCCGATCCGCCCGAACAATTGCCGTTTTGCCTCTGCCACGTAAGCGTTTCCAGGGCCAACGATCATATCAACGGCTTTGATGCTCTGTGTGCCAAGCGCCATTGTTGCAACGGCTTGAACGCCGCCAACGCAAAGGATTTCATCTGCCCCCGCCATGTGCATTGCCACCACAATTGCCGGGTTTGGTCTGCCTTCAAACGGCGGTGCAACGGATACAATCCGCTGAACCCCAGCAACTTTGGCCGTCACCACGCTCATATGCGCCGACGCCACCAGCGGATATTTTCCGCCCGGCACATAGCAGCCAACGCTGTTCACGGGCAGATTTTTATGACCAAGGATAACGCCGGGCAATGTCTCTACCTCAACATCTTTTAGCGCATCGCGCTGGATTTGCGCAAAATTGCGCACCTGCGCCTGTGCAAAGCGGATATCTTCAATCGTCTGTGGAGTAAGCGCATCATATGCCGCTCGGATTTGCGCCTCTGACAGACGAAAATCGTCTGGAGCCCAATTGTCAAATTTCATTGACCAATCGCGCACAGCATCATCACCGCGTTTTTTGACGTCGGCAATAATTTCCTCGACGACCGCGCGAACGCCGGTATCGGCCTCGGCCGCCGCATCTTCAGTGATGCCGGTTTTGAGATAGCGCGCCATGTTCTGCTCCTGATGCTTGGATTCGTATAATATTTTTCGTACGCTAGGACAAATGACTTCGAATGCAAAGAGGCTTGGATGACACAAACAGAACTTCCAATATGGGCACAGGGTTTAAAGGGCAAAGCTGCTGTTGTGACAGGTGGCAGCAAAGGGCTTGGTCGCGCGATTGCCGTTGCGCTTGCCGATGCTGGCGCGGACGTTACAGCGGTTGCCCGTGATGCGGCAGGGCTTGCGGAATTGCAGGCTGACCACGCCGATATCATGATTTGGCAGCAGGATGTGAATGATCTTGCTTTTGGTGCGGCGCTTGCAATGCGTAAGGTTGATATTCTCATTAACAATGCAGGTACGAACAGCCCGATTCCAATAGCTGACGTGCCGATTGACGTGCTTGACCGGATGCTAAGCCTTAACGTGCGTGCGGCCTACTTGGCTGCACAAGGGGCTGTTCGATCAATGCTGAACGCTGGTAACGGGGGCGTGATCATCAATATTACCAGCCAGATGGGCCATGTCGGATCACCGGGGCGCACTGTGTATTGCATGACTAAACATGCGCTTGAGGGGTTGACCAAGGCAATGGCAGTTGAACTTGCCCCGCACAATATTCGGGTCAATTCGGTTGCGCCGACATTCATTGAAACTCCGCTGACCAAGCCGATGCTTGATGATCCTCAGTTCGGTGCGTTTGTTAAAAACATGATCCCGCTTGGCAGGATTGGTCAGCCGGATGACGTGGCCGCCGCATGTGTTTATCTCGCCTCGGCAGCCGCAAATATGGTGACAGGAACAAGCCTGCTCGTTGATGGCGGCTGGACAGCGCAATAGCCAAATATGTGGCTGATATGTCACGGATGAAGCAGCGCTGCATTCGAAGTCAATTTAGTCTTGCATTCGAAGTCTTTTTGCAGTCCAACATGGCAAGTGTGATATGCATCATAACAAATAACGGGGAGGCCATAGGTCATGAAAATCACAAAATCGCGCCTTTTAGGCTCTGCTATGCCGCTTGTGGCAATGTTGATTACAACGCCCGCGCTAGCGCAGGAAGCACCCGCCGAAGAGGCTGACAGCGGGATTGCGGACATTGTTGTCACCGCACAGCGACGCGAAGAAAATAATCAGAATGTGCCGATTTCAATTTCGGCTTTCTCTGAAGAGCAGCTCAAAGCACAGGGTGCGAATGATATTTCACGTCTTGAGGGCATCGTGCCCGGCTTTACGTTCGGGCGTTCGGGTGCTGATGCGCGCCCCGCCATTCGCGGTGTCCGCACTGAAAATGTTGGCGTGAACGGTGACACCACCATTGGTTTTTTCATTGACGGTATTTACCAATCGCGCTCGACACAGGCGACGCTGAGCTTTGTGGATATTCAGCGCGTTGAAATTCAGCGCGGGCCGCAGGGAACGCTTTATGGGCGCAACACATTTGGTGGCAATATTGCGATTTCAACCAATGCACCGTCACTTAAAGGATATGCGGCCGGGATTGATCTTACTGTGGGTCGGTTTGGGCGGTTCCGCTCAGAGGGCTACATCAATGTGCCGCTCAGTGACACACTCGCAGTGCGCTTTGCCGGTGCGCTTGAGGAATCGAATGGTTTCGTCAAAAACGTCAATCCGCTTGGTAATAATTTGTTTGATGACAAATCACGCTACCTCCGTTCGTCATTGCTGTTTGAGCCCAACGACCGGCTGACGGTCAATCTGAAGTTTGACTATTCGCAGCAGGGCGGTGCTGGTGGTTCTGCCTTTGGTTATAAGCTGGTGGGCACCTATTTCGATATTCCCTCAAATCAGCCGCTGTTCAATGCGACGCAGGTGTTTATCAACAACCGTGCGGGCAACCGTGACGGTGTGATTGATCCGCCATTTACCACTGACAACGGCATTCCGATTTTTGCACAAGGCAATCCTTACCGTATCGATACTGATCAACCAACGGTGCTTAACCTCAAAAATTACGGCTTTGCCTCAAACATCGCTTATGATCTTGGCCCGGTGACGATCAAATCGATCACAGGCTATACTGATTTCAAGGCGATCCGCACGTCCGATACTGATTTTTCGGCGAGCCAGATCGGCGTTGATTACCAGCTCACAGCTGTCAAGACGTTCAGCCAGGAGGTTCAGCTTCTTTCGAATGGCAAAGGGCCTTTCACATATGTTCTCGGCGGTTATTATTTCAAAGACAAGCTGACGGGCATTTTTATTAATCAGCAGACGCCGCGCATCATTCGCAGCGTCACGCCGAACCTGATCCTGCCGCAAAATGGCGGTGGCTTTTATGATGAGCAGCGTCCCGAAACCGAGTCCGTCGCTGCTTATGCTCAGGCAAGCTATCAAATCGCTGAAAAGCTCAAACTGACGGCGGGGCTTCGTTATACCCAGGATACCAAGGATTTCCGCTTTGCCAATGCTAATGCGATCCTGCCGCTGAGCGCAACCAACGTTCCGCTTGGCACCGCGATCACGCTGCGCACCGGGCCGATCCCAGCGTCTGCTTTTGGTAGCGAGGGTGCTGCAACAAACTGCACCTTCACAACCTTCCCGCCGCCGCGGAGCGGGTTCAGATGCCTTGCCGCCAATACCACGATCTTGACCGGGGCAACTTATGATACTGCCAAATTCCGGCGGGCAACATGGCGCGTTGGCGCGGATTATCAGCTAAGCGATGACAGCTTGCTTTACACATCGGTTTCCACTGGCTTCCGTTCGGGCGGATTTAACTCAGGGCAGAACCAAGCGGCCTTGCAACCAACCTTCCGCCCCGAAAAAGTGATTGCGTTTGAATTGGGTTCAAAGAACCGTTTTGCCGATGACACGATCCAGATCAATGTTGCTGCGTTTTATAACAAATATACTGGCTTGCAGGAGCAGCGGCAGATTCCGGTTGGCGCAACGACGCTTTCGATCATTGAAAACAGCGGCAAGGCACGCTCATATGGGGCTGAGCTTGAGGCAATTTGGAAGCCAGTGCCAGCACTCACGCTTGGCAGCAGTTTTTCCTATCTCAACGCCAAATATACCGAATATGATCAAGTGCCGCTTGCATTTGGTACGTCAATCCTTGTGAATGATGCAACCCAGATAGCGCCAACGCTCGTCAACGGAATTCAGATTGCGGCAGCGGGACAGCGGCGTGTATTCGCACCCGGTTTCAACTGCGGTCTTGTCCCTGGCACTGGTGGCGTTGGTCAGCCGCCAATTGCCTTTGGTTGCGATCTTTCGGGGAAGAGCATCCCCTATTCGCCTGAATATTCGGGTTCGGTCTATGCCTCTTATGACATTGACCTTGGCAGTGCTGGAAAGCTCATCCCCTATGCGATTGTGACTTTCTCAGGGAAATTCTTTGGCCAGCCGTTCAATTCACCGCTTGATACGCAAAAAGCGTTTGAGAAAATTGATTTGCGGCTGACGTGGCAGATCAACGACAATGTTGAGCTTCAAGGATTTGTCACCAACGTTACTGACAAAGCGACTGCAACACGCTTTGTTTTTGGTGGCGGGCCAGCACTTCAGGCCAGCTTTGCTCCGCCCCGCCAATACGGCGCACGGGCAAGTTTCAAGTTTTAAGCAGACACTATACTTTAGAGGCTAGGTGAAACGTCTGGCCTCTAAATACCGCGTTTATACAGTAATACTGACACGTTTTCAAATAAAACTCAGAAAATCTGCTTTAAGTAGCGCATTTTCATTAGTCAGTCAAGTCAAGAAAAGGCAGAAGACTATCGTATTATTTTGCTGTAATGCAGCGCACGTAATATTATTATAAATTTACGTAAACAGCCATTTCTCTGGACATACATGAACGTAAATTTGGTGGCTCCTACAAGTGTAGAACTTAAATCTCAAACAATATCAGGACGTCGCTAAGTTCCCTGTTAATCAGCGATTTATGTTGTAAGCCGTGCATCGGCGCGGTGCTGGACTTCGCTCACATCAAGGGATGGCTTTCGGGAAGGGTTTCGCTGCGCACGGTGCGCAAGCGACTGCCTCGGCAAACCGAGAAGGCGGGCCATTTGGCGGCTATGCCCTATGCCGATGTGCCTGCGCTGGTTGC
>JAYUIX010000138.1:0-20330 GCA_043765635.1 Sphingomonadales bacterium | reverse complement strand
GCTTGGCGTTCTTGGCGTGAGAATAATCAACGCCGATACGCGTGGCGAGGGCTGGAATTTGCCTCACGCCAAGAACGCCAAGCCGCCAAGGGGGAAGTATATGAAGCGGCTTAATGCTTATCTTCTTCGTGATCTTCGCGGCTTCGTGTGCGAATATTGACTCACACGAAGCCACGAAGATCACGAAGAAGGAATTCTCCCCGGATCGGCGAGCGAATAAGTGCTGACGCAGCGCTCAGCTTATCTCGATGTCATTGCATTCTAACCAACCACACCGTCGCCCTTCAGCGCGGCAATAGCAGCAGCGCCGTAGCCAAGTGCTATGAGAATCGCATCGCTGTCCGCGCCTGCTTCCGGGATGGTCGGCGATGTGCCGAGCCGCTTGCCCCCCATCTCAATCGGCAACAAAGGCAGCATCGTCTCGCGGCCACCGGGCAGCATTACCGGCTCAAGCCCGCCACTGGCCAGCAAGTGCGGATCGTCAAACATATCCTCCGGTCGCGCGATTGGCGCGAAGGGCAGGCCAGAATTTTCGAGCTTGGCGATAATTTCAGCACGGGTGAAACGGCTGACCATAGTGCGGATTTCGGGGATGATCCGATCACGTGCGGCCACGCGGGCGTTATTTTCATGCAAAGCTTCATCAGCCCAGAGCGCATCAAGCCCGAACAGCGCGCAAAATTTCTGCCACAGGCTGTCAGTAACGATGCCGATGAAGATCGGCAAATCCCTGGTTTCAAACACGTCATAAATTGCCCAGACCGAAAGTCGCGCGGGCATTGGCGCGGCGGCCTGCCCCGTGACCGCCATCTGCGCCATGTGCTGTGCGATCAGGTACACCGTGGTTTCAAATAGCGCACTTTGCACCTTTTGGCCTTTGCCCGTGCGGTGGCGTTCTTCAAGTGCTGCCTGAATCGCGATTACGCCGAACATACCGCCGGTAATGTCAATCACGCTCGCCCCCGCACGCAGCGGCCGGCCCGGTGGCCCGGTCATATAGGCAAGCCCGCCCATCATCTGCGCCACCTCATCAAGTGCTGTACGCTCGGCATACGGCCCAGCGAGGAAGCCCTTGGCCGAGCAGTAAATCAGGCGCGGGTTGGTCTGCGAGAGTGCCTCATAAGACAGCCCAAGCCGATCCATTGCGCCAGGGCGGTAATTCTCGACGATGATGTCTGCGCTGTCGCTGAGCCGTTTGGCAACCGAGAGTCCCTGTGGCGATTTGAGGTTAAGACAGATGCTTGATTTGCCGCGATTGAAAGTCGCGAAAAAACCTGCGCCTGAACCAACGAGATTGCGTGTTTTATCGCCGCCAATCGGCTCGACATGGATTACCTCAGCGCCAAGGCTGGCAAGGATCGCGCCGACCGACGGCCCCATGATCATGTGGGTGAATTCAACGACGCGCAGCCCCGAAAGCGGCGCGCTCATGCTGCAAAGCCGAGCGGCAAACCAGCATCGGCGGTGAAGCCGTAAAGCGGCTCACCGGGAAGTGCAGCCGCCACAATCGCGCGTACTTTCAACAATTTCGCAAGATCAATGCCAGTCTCATAACCCATTGACTGGAGCATGAAGACCAGATCCTCAGTCACGATATTGCCCGATGCACCCGGCGCGAACGGGCAACCGCCGATCCCGCCAAGCGAGGCATCAAAGGTGGTGATCCCCTCGTCAAGCCCCGCAAGTACGTTCGCGAGACCAAGTCCGCGCGTGTTGTGGAGGTGGAGCGTGTGGAGCCGTTCAGCACCGACTGCCGCCTTGACCTTGCGCACCAGTCGCTTGATTTGCGCGGGGTTGGCGTATCCGGTCGTGTCAGACAGCGTGAGTTCCACCGCGCCTGCCGCAACCGAAGCCACGGCCATTGCAACCACGACATCTTCAGAAACCGGGCCTTCGATGGTGCAGCCGAATGCGGTGGCAAGGCTCACCCCGAAATGAATATCTGCCGCGCGCGCCATTTCTGCGACAATTTTAATCTCCTCAATCATTGCGGAATGGCTCTTGCGGACATTTTTGAGGCTGTGCGTTTCGGACATTGAAAAGGGGATTGAGAAGCCGTGGACGCCCGCCGCAATCGCGCGCTCTGCGCCCTGAACGTTGGGGATCAGCGCAACGACGTTAAGACCGGGGATCGTCTTGGCAAAGGCCACGACTTCGGCGGTATCAACGAGTTGGGGGAGGAGCGCAGGCGGCACGAAGCTTCCTACCTCAATCTCGCGCACGCCCGCCTCGGCCTCGGCCTTGATCCACGCCTTTTTGGCATCAAGCGTCATGATCCTGTCAGTTGATTGCAGCCCGTCACGCGGGCCGACTTCGCTGACGCGTATTACAGGTAAACCCACGGTCGTGCTTTCCTATCCTGTGCTTGCCAGTCCGAAATGAGGCTTGCGTGCCGCAACGTCAAATCAATCGCGTCGAGGCCGCCGAGGAGCATCGCCTTGCTCTCCGCGTCAATGTGAAACGGGCGAAAGCGACCGGGGATCGACATATGTTGCTCGGTGAGATCAATGGTCATAATCTGGCCGTGGAATAGCGGGTCAACCGGACGACCGCAGGTGATTGGAAGCATACCGTTGCGGATGCAATTGCCCTCAAAGATCGGCGCGAAACTTTCGGCAATGATGCAGCGAAAACCGTATTCGGCGAGTGCCCAAACGGCATGTTCGCGGCTTGACCCGCAACCGAAATTTTTGCCAGCGAGCAGGATTTGAGTGCCTGCGTAGGCGGGATCATTGAGGGCGAAGCTTGAGTCAGGCGTTCGTGCGCCTGCATCGGTGTAACGCCACGGCGCGAACAGCCCTTCGGAAAGTCCGGTTTTGCCCGTGCCCTTTATCTCACACGATGGGATGATAGTATCCGTATCGATATTATCGCGGATCAGCGGCACGGCGATGCTGGTGAGTGTGGTGAAGGGGGTCATGGTGCGGTGATCCGCCCGGCAATCGCGCTTGCGGCGACCACTTCGGGGCTGGCGATATGGGTGCGGATGCCCGGCCCCTGCCGCCCTTCAAAATTGCGGTTGGTTGATGAGATTACCCGACTTCCCGGCGGGAATCCCTCTCCGCCTGCATAAAAGCAGAGCGAACAGCCGCTCATCCGCCACTCAAAGCCAGCGTCAGTGAATATCTGGTCAAGCCCTTCGGCTTCTGCTGCGCGCTTGACGGCAGACGATCCGGGAATGACAAGCGCAAGGACGCCGTTTGCGACATGCTTGCCCTTAACGATCGCGGCGGCGCGGCGCAGATCGGACAGGCGGGCGTTGGTGCAACTGCCGATGAAGGCAACGTTGATCGGGGTGCCCGCAATCGGTTGACCCGCCGCAAGCCCGATATACGCGAGCGCCTTTGGATCAGCATCCGCAGGGACGGTGCCGGAGAGTGCGATGCTCTGCTCAGGCGAGGTGCCCCAACTGACCATTGGCGCAATTGTGCCTGCATCAATCACAATTTCATAGACGAAATGGGCGTCTTCATCACTTTTCAGGTCTGACCAATCGGGTTGCGGATCGGGCGCATAGCGGCGTCCTTTCAGGTAATCCAAAGTGACATCATCGGGTGCGATCAGCCCAGTGAAGGCCGCAAACTCAGTCGCCATGTTGCACAGCGTCATCCGCGCTTCGATGTCGAGCGCGCGCGCCGCCTCACCCGCAAATTCAACTACGCAACCCTTGCCGCCGCCTGCGCCTTGTGCGGCAATGAGGTGGAGGATCATGTCCTTGGCAGTCACGCCCTTGCGCAGCCTGCCCGTAAAAGTCACGCGCATCGTTTCAGGTTTTTTGACACGGAGCGCGCCCGTCACCATCGCATGTTCGGCCTCGGATGAACCAATCCCCCAGGCGAGCGCACCAAATGCGCCTTGGGTACAGGTGTGGCTGTCAGGCGCGATCAATGTAAGGCCGGGGAGGACAATCCCAAGTTCGGGCGAGATGATATGCGTGATCCCCTGATCAGGGTCGTTCACATCAAACAAAGTGATCCCGGCATTGCGACAGGCAGCGCGCGTCTCGGTGATGAACGCCTGCCCACCTGGCATTAGTGTCTGATCGCTGCGACCGGGGCGGGTATCAACGATATGATCCATCACCGCAAACACGCGAGCGGGGTCAGCCACTTTGCGCCTAGCCAACGCCATTGATTTGAGCGCAGCCGCGCCCGTGCGCTCATGCAAAAACACCCGGTCAATCGCGATCAGCGCAGTGCCGCCGCCAAGATCAGCAATGACATGGGCATCCCAGATTTTATCGAAGAGCGTTGCGGCCATTATGGCTCCAGTGAACGCCAGTCGCGGGTCACCAACTTCTCCTGAATCGCGGTGCGCGTTTCAAGCATCCCGTTCCTGATCCAGTGCCATGTCCGGCAACGATTGACGCCGTCATCGGCAAGGTTGATCATTTCATAAAGATAAAGTGAGGGATCGCCCGTCCGCTGCCAATAAAGCATCACCGTGCGGCTATATTCGTCAAGCCCGACCTCGGCAGCCCAGCCCTTGATCAGGTCATTATCCCACCAGACGCGATTGTCACGATATTCGGCGGGAAATTCACGGATTTCGGTGCGGCCATCGGCCCATGTGTAATAGTTTGTCTGATCATAGGGGTGGGGCCCATCATCGGGGAAGCGGCAGAAGAGCCGCGATTTATGTTCATCAATCTTTTCATTGGCGGCGTTGAAATAGGTATAGGTGCCGTCCCAAACGCCCTCATGTCGCGCGAGCAGCGGCATTTCTTTACGGATGCTCATTTGGTCTCTCCTAGTGTCAGTGCCTTGTGATAGCTGCGCGCGCCAGTCGCCCGGATAAGTGCGCGATGTTCGCGCGCGAGTGAGGCTGGGTCAAGCGCTGCGGGATCAAATGTTATCGCGTGCGCGGCGCTCGCAGCATACCACGGGGCAAAGAAATGCCGTGCGCGAACGATGCTCCACGCGGCGGTAAGATACGCTCCCATCCGATCAGGATGAAGCGGGGGGAATAAATGGTCGGCATCGCCTGCCGGGGTAGGTTCATGCACAACTGACTTGATCTTGAAATGCGCAATGAGAGCGTCAATCACAGCCTGCCAAGGCACTAAAGTTTGCGGTGCCTCCCCGTTCCATCCGCTTGATAGACCGTGGCTGGGGAGGTCAGCCCGCAGCGCCGCGGCGTTGTCGATCAGGTCACCTGCACGACCCGGCGCGTGGATAATCATCCGTTCGGCACCCGGCCGCCCCCGCCAATGGATCAGGCCATCGAAATCATCAGTTTTGATATGGAGAAAGCCTTGGTTGTCATCCTCGGGATAGCCCTCAACGGAAGCGCCTTGGTGTGCGAGCAAAAACGCAAGGCTGGCATCCTGATGCGCTTTTGGCGTTGCTACCTTGGAGGCTGACCATCCGGCAGGCATAGTTCCAAGTCGATCAATATGGGCCTGAAGCGGATCGCCGTCATAAGCAGTAATCAGCACGGGCGGGGTAACTGCACCTGCTGGCGGAATATCGCGCGGTGCGCGCAGGACTGCGCCGTAGCCAAGGCGGTAGGCATCGCCGCTATCAAGCATTTCCATCACGACCGCGTGAACCCGCGCCGGATCATCATGCGCGACGGAAAGCCGCGCCTCACCGCGCACATCAAACCACGGGAAGAACCAGCTTTGTTCAAGAATGCGGTTCCACAGCCATGTCAGATGCTCGCCATAAGCCGATGGTAGAAACGGTGGAAGGTATGCCTCACCAAAAATCGCCATTTCGTGGGAATTCCAGATTGCATAGCCGCCAACCGCAAGGCCAGAAAACAGCGCCGGATGGCGTTTTAACGCGGTGACGAGGATGATCCCGCCCGAATGAAAACCGTAAGCTGCTGTCTTTGCAAGACCAAGCGCGCGGACAAATTCGGCAATCGCGTCAGCATAATCATTGATATCGGGGTCAGCTTTGCCGAGCGGCTGCGATTGGCCGAACCCTGGCGTGTCGGGCGCAATGCAAGTGAAATGTGCGCCCCACACTAGCATCAATGCTTCATATTCTGCCGAAGAGCGCGGGCTTTGATGCACCATGATCAACGGTGGCCCGACGCCGCAGCGACGGTAATGGACAAGCCGCCCATTGATCGTCAGATAGTGTCGGGTGATGATCATGGCGTTAAAGTTGTCCGGACAAATTTATCTCGACAATGCCTTATCGGTTGGTCAGAACGGACGCAAGCTTTGGAGTGGGGCAAAATGAGTTTGATTGGCACAAAAATGATCAGTGACGGCAAAACCGCGCGGATGATTTTTGATGAAGTGATGGCAAACCCAGCACGCAAGAAATTCGGCTTCGGGCAAAAACTCGCGATTGTGAATGTTGATATTCAGCAGGCGTATACCCGCACCGATATGTTCGCGACTGCTTATGAGAGCGATCCGCGTCAAATTGAGTATGTGAACCTGATCTCGCGCCTGACGCGCGCGCGCGGAATGCCGGTGATCTGGAGCCGGGTTGGCTACCGCGATGATGCAAGCGATGCTGGTGTGTGGGGTACGCGAACAGATACGCCCGACAGCCTCCAGAACATCAAATATGGTTCGGAGCGCCATGCTTATGATCCGCGATGTGAAATTGAGGCAGGCGATTTGCAATTCACCAAGCGGATGCCAAGCGCCTTTTTTGAAACCTCGCTTGCCAGCTATTTGACTTGGGGCAAGGTTGACACAGTGGTGGTGACGGGCGGCAGCACATCAGGCTGCGTCCGCGCAACGGCGGTTGATGCCTTGTCACATGGCTATCGCACGATCGTTCCGATTGAGACCTGCGCGGATAAGCATGAAAGCTATCACTTCGCCAATTTGACTGATCTTCAGCTTAAATATGCTGATGTTGAGCCAGTACAGGTAGTGATTGATTGGCTGGAAAAAACCCCTCTCCCTTCAGGGGAGAGGGAGGGGCCCGCGCGAAGCGTGGGAGGGTGAGGGTGTGACTGTGCTTCCCCTCTCCCTGTCGCTTTGCGCCTGTCCCTCTTCCCTTGAGGGAGAGGGTAAGTGAACCCCGACCCAAACCTCTACGACTTCTCCCCTTATCGGAATCGCACGCCCATTATCTGGCCCGGCGACAAGTCAGTCGCCGTCTGGATCGCGCCAAACCTTGAATATTATGAGATTGACCCGCCCGCGCATCCCATGCGCAAGGCGTGGACAAAACCGCATCCCGATGTCGTTGGCTACAGCCACCGCGATCATGCCAACCGGGTGTCGCATTGGCGGATGGCCGATGTGATGACGCGCCACGGCTTTCCCGGTTCGGTTTCGCTTTCGGTTGCGCTGTGCCAGCATCATCCCGAAGTGGTGGCCGACGCCAACGCGCGAGGCTGGGAATTTTTCAGCCACGGCATTTATAACACCCGCTACGCCTATGACATGGATGAGGTGCAGGAACGCAGCATCATCGAGGATTCGATCCGCACCGTACGTGAGGCGACCGGGCAGACGATCCGTGGCTGGCTCGCCCCCGCGCTTACACACACGCCGCGCACGCTTGATCTGATTGCGGAATACGGCCTCGATTACACCTGCGATCTTTATCATGATGATCAGGTGCAGCGTGTGAAGACCAAAAGCGGCAATCTCGTCTCAATCCCCTACAGTCTTGAAGTGAATGACCATTACGGTTTTTTCGTTTATAATATGAGCGGCCGTGAATATGCGCATACGCTGATCGCGCAATATGACCGGCTTGCGCGCGAAGGGGGTACGGTGATGTGCATTCCGCTCCATGCCTATCTGATTGGCCAGCCCCACCGGATTGGCCCGTTCGAGGATGCGCTGCGCCATATTGCCGCTGATGGCCGCGCATGGATTGCAACGGCTGGTGAAATCGTAGACGCTTGGGCGGCGCAGCAATGAGGAGGGTGTGATGAACGCAGCACTGTTATCAGCAATTGCCGATTTGCTCTGGCCGATCACCGCCCTCCTTTTGCTCATGTTGATTTCTCGCCCGGTCTCGCGGATGATCGGGCAAATCGCCAATCGCGGCGGCACGATTAAGATTGGCGAATTTGAACTGTCACTGCCCGAAATCGCGCAGCAGCAGCAAGTGTCGATTTCTGATCTACAGGCCCAGGTTGCCGAGCTTAAAAAAGCGGTTGAAACCAACTCCGCAGCGGTTGGAACGAAATCGATTATTGCCGAAACCAAATCGGCCACAGCGCGCGGCGGCAAACGGATACTCTGGGTCGATGATCATCCCGAGAATAATGGATCATTGCAAGCAGCACTCGCCGATCAGGGGTTTGAGATACAAAATGCGCTGACCACCGAAGCGGCGTTTCAATTTTTCGCGCCCGCCACATTTGATTTCGTAATTTCGGACATGCAGCGCGGCATGGATCGCAGCGCTGGGCTTAACCTCGCCAAAAGCATCAAACAGAAAGACCCAACCCAGAAATTCGCGATTTACTGCGGGGTGAGCAATGCAAACCGTTTGGCAGGGCGTGAGCAGGAGCATAGTGTTGACCTGATCACCGCGTCGCCGATTGAACTGATGTCATTTTTGAAGGCCGGGCTTGGGACAAATGCGTGACGCTTGACCCTGCCTATCTTGAGTATGTAAAACGGCGGCACGGCTATGATCATGATCTCTATGACTGGTCGGCGATCCAGACGCGCAAGCCAATAATCTGGCCCGGTGGCAAATCGGTCGCGGTGTGGATTTGCGTCAGCCTAGAATGGTTTCCGATTACGCCGAGCGACACGCCGTTCCGCGCGCCGGGGCACATGCAAACCGCTTACCCCGATTACCGCCATTATACCTCGCGCGACTATGGCACGCAGATTGGTTTTTACCGCCTGCTTGATGCGTTTGCGAAGGCAGAGGTGCGGGTGTCGGTTGCCGCCAATAGCGCGATTGCCGAGCGTCACCCGCAAATCATTGCTGACATCATCGCGGGCGGGCATGAGATTATCGCGCATTCGACTGACATGAACGGCACCATCGCGAGTGGCCTGCCAATTGAAGATGAGCGGGCACTGATTGCGCAGTCACTTGACACGCTTGAGCGGGTGAGCGGCACACGCCCCGCTGGCTGGCTGAGCATTGCCCGGTCGCAAAGCTGGAACACGCCTGATTTGCTGCGCGCGGCAGGGGTTAAATATTGCTGTGACTGGGTAAATGACGAACTGCCCTACGCGTTCAAAAATGCTCTGATCAATCTACCGCTTAATCATGAACTCAGTGACCGTCAGATCATCACCGTTCAGCAGCAATCAGTGGAGAGCTACGCACAGTCGATGCGCGATGCGTTTGACTGGCTGGCGGGAGAAGGGGGCCGGATGCTGCCGCTGCATGTGACGCCTTACATTATGGGCTTGCCATACCGGATCGATATGTTTGAAAAGCTGCTTGGGGAATTGACGACACGACCCGAAGCCTGGTTTGCAACGGGCGGGGAAATAGTGTCGGCTTGGGAGGGGCAGTAATGAAAATCCGCAACCCGCGCACTGGCGAGGATGATTATGAGATCGCGCCGATGGACGGTGCGGCGCTGGCAACGTGCGCGGCGCAGATGCGTGAGCGCCAGATCGCATGGGCAGCCTATTCACCGTCGCAGCGCTGCAAGATCATGCTTAGATTTGCTCACGCCATTGAGCGCCACCAGGGTGCGATCGCTGACGCGCTCATTCTTGACACTGGGCGCGCGGCGATTTCGCAGATTGAAATTGACGGTGTGATTGGCATGATCAAGCGCTGCGAAGGCTCCGCACCGTTCATGATTGCGCGTGCAATGGCAAAGGATCGCCAGACGAGCATATCGAGTATCTCTACCTCGATTCAGCTTGTGCCCTATCCCCTCGTCGGCGTGATATCGCCGTGGAATTTCCCGCTGACGCTTGCGCTGATTGATGCGATATCGGCACTTGCGGCGGGCTGCGCGGTAATCGTCAAGCCGTCCGAAATCACCCCGCGTTTCATCCGCCCGCTAATGGTTGCGATTGCCGAGGTTGGCGAACTGCCGCTAGCGATCATCGAAGGCGACTACGCGACGGGGGCGGCGATGATCCCGCTCGTTGATTATGTGGCGTTCACGGGTTCAGTCAAAACCGGGCGCGCGGTTGGTATCGCCGCTGCGACTGCATTCATCCCGGCAAGCCTTGAACTGGGCGGCAAAGATCCGATGATCATCCTCGCCAGTGCTGATCCCGTCGCTGCTGCCGAAATTGCACTCCGCGCTTCGGTAGTCAATTCAGGGCAGGCGTGCCAGTCGATTGAGCGGGTTTATGTGGCGCGCGCGATTGCCGAGCCGTTTCTGGTCGCGCTTGCCGAAAAAGCCAAGGCGGTGCGGTTAAACTATCCTGATATCAACAGCGGCGACATCGGCCCGTTCATCTCGCCTGCGCAAGCCGATATTGTTCAAGCACAGATTGATGACGCGCGGGCAAAGGGCGCGCATGTGCTGACCGGAGGGCAGGTTGAAACACTTGGCGGTGGCAAATATCTGCGGCCCACCGTGCTGGCCTCGGTTACGCCCGACATGCACGTGATTGCCGATGAGACATTCGGCCCGGTCATTCCCGTCACGCTGTTCGATAGTGAGGATGAGGCCGTCGATATGGCCAATGACACGGTCTACGGCCTGTCAGGCGCGGTGATCGCTGGCACGGTTCAGGAGGCAGAGGCGGTCGGCGCGCGGCTTAACGTCGGGGCGGTTTCGATCAATGATGGCTCGCTGACGACGATGGTGTGGGAGGCCGAGAAATCAAGCTTTGGCCTCTCTGGCCTTGGGCCATCGCGGATGGGGGAAAGCGGGCTGCTGCGTTTCTTCCGCAAACGCGCGATGATCCGGCAGACGGGTGCTGCACTGCCGCTTGCCGCTTATGCTGAGGACGTAATAAAATGAAATATATCCTGATTATGGCGGGCTTTGCGCTCGCGTTTGGCGGGCCAGCGCTTGCTGCCAAAAAGAAGCCGCAGCGCACTGATGTTGCCGCCGGGGTCGCCAAACCGGTCGAGCGGCTGCCAACCGATATTCGCCGCGTCACGATGATCGTGCGCAGCATGGAAAACTCGCTTGTGCTCTACCGCGATGTGATGGGGATGAAGATTAATTATGATGCGACCCTGCCGATGTCGGGCGTTGCACTGCCCGCAGGGGAACCCGGCGCACAGGCGCGGCTCGTGCTGCTCAACAGCAATGATCCCTATATCGGCTGGATCGGTTTGATGGAATGGCTCTTGCCGCGCTTGCCTGATCCCGGCCCTTATCCAAAGCGGATGGCGATTGGCAGCCATGTGATCGTCACCAACACTGATGATATCGACACACGCTGCGCCGCCGCCGCCAAAGTGCCCGGCGTTACGATGACCGCGCAGGCGCGTGATCAGGCGTATCCGGGGCGGAACGGTGCCCCGCCAATCCGCGTGCGCGGGTGCAATTTTTTTGATCCCGACGGGACGCTGATTGAGCTTAATCAGTTATTAAAGTGAGGGTAACTTCCCAATCCCGTTCGAGCTAAGCTTGTCGAAGCTCTGCCTTTTCTTCTTCTGATGTTGAAAAAGAAGGACAGTCCTTCGACAAGCTCAGGACGAACGGTTTGGATTTACCCCAACCACGCGCGCAGCAACGTATGCGCAATCGCAAACCTTGGCGGCGCATTGAAGCGCGCACCCTCTGCTCCGGCGAGTGCCGCCTCGACCTCCGCGCGCGTTACCCACATCGCGTCTTCCAGTTCAGTCGTGTCGATGGTGAGCGCGTCGCTTTCCGCCTCACCAATGCACGCGATCATCAGCGATGCGGCGGGGAAGGGCCAAGGCTGGCTCGCGACATAACGGACGTTGGAAACGGTGACGCCTGCCTCTTCATACAGCTCACGCCGGACGGCTTCCTCAATCGATTCGCCTGGTTCCAGAAAACCGGCGAGTGCGGAATAATTGCGCGGGGGAAAGCGCGGTTGCCGCCCGACAAGTATCTTGCCACGATATTCGGCAAGCATGATGACGACGGGATCAACGCGGGGGAAATGTTCGGCGTTGCATCCCCCACATTTCCGCCCCCAGCCCGCGCGGAAAACCGCTGTCGCCCCGCCGCAGCGCCCGCAAAAGCCGTGGCGGTGGTGCCAGTCAATTACGCTGCGTGCAGTGCCGTAAATCGCGGCTTGATCGGCGGGCAGGCTGTTGAGCACACGCCAGAGCGATGGCGTGCGAAACCCGTCGGCAAAGGGCGCGGCAGGGATCGCGACAAAATGCGGCTTTTCCTCAAGCAGCCCAAGCAGGATCAGCTCGGCATCCTCTGCAACATCGGCCATTGAGACCCATGCCAGATTGCCAATCTCATCAGTTAGCGGATCACTGCCCTCAAACGCCAGCACCCGCGCGCGCCAGTTTGAAGCGTGAGCGGCGTAAGCGGCGGGATCGCTGCGCACCGGATCAACGCGGTCAAGCGGTGATCCGGTAAAGCCGGGGTTGTGACGATTCACAGGCTTGCGTAGACGGTCTTGCCAAATTCAGTCGTGAAGGGCTGCGTCCCTTGCGTCATGATTTGTGACCAGCCCGATGCGCGAATGCCGCGTGTCCGGTCAACCCAGCCGATGGTTGAGGCAGCGCCGCCCCAACCGAATGTACCAAGCCCTTCGCCATTGGGGCCGGGGTTGATTGTTACACGCCCGCCAGCACCAAAGCCTTGGCCAGCCGCGAAGCTTTCCATTTTTACATCAGGGTGAACGAGGTTTGACATTGCGAGGACTGCGGTTTCGCGTTTCATGATGCGCGTCTTGCCTAGCGCGCCTTCGCCCATCAGCATCGCGAGGAAGCGGTCATAATCACGCATTGATGAAACCAGCCCTGCGCCGCCAAACGGAAACGCCGGTTTATCAAGGAAGATGCTTGCCTTGCCCGGATCAATCGGGAACGCGCCAAAGGGCAATGCCGCATGATTGGTCGTCAAGCGGGCAACCTCGCCCCCCGGCACCTGAAAATAGGTGCTGGTCATGCCAAGCGGATCAAAAATGCGCTGTTTAAGGAAGGCATCAAATGTCATGCCGCTGGCGATCTCAATCACTCGTCCAAGCAGGTCGAGGCTAACCGAATAGCTCCACCGGGTGTTGGGATCAGCAATGAGCGGCAGCGTTGCGATGCGATTGGCAAATTCTTCAAGGCTTGATGCGGTCGGCGCGCCCTGCTCAAGGCCGGGAAGCGGCGTCCTGCTGACAGCACCTGGGGTGAGGCCAAGGCGGAGATATTCCTTGAGCAGCGGCCCTTTGGTGATGATCGAATAGCCAAGCCCGGCGGTATGGGTCAGCAGGTTGCGCACCGTGATCGGGGCATTTGCGGGGCGGCTGTCAAGGCTGTTGGCCGGATCAGTCAGCACCTTGGGATTGGCAAAGCCGGGGATCAGATCGGCAATATTCTGATCAAGCTTGAGCTTGCCATCCTCGATCAGCAGCATCGCCGCGATGCCAGTGACGGGTTTGGTCATCGAATAGATGCGCCACAATGTGTCTGGCGTAATCGCCACGGTTGAATCGCTCGCCAGTGTACCCGCAACAAGAAAGTCGGCCTGATCAGTACCGCGCGCAATCGCAGCGCCCGCGCCGGGGACGTATTTTTTGGTGATCGTCGCATCAAGCATCGCTTGAAGCTTTGTCCAGCTAGGCGAAATGCCACGCGCGGCTTGCTTTGCCCATGTCGGAGTTGAAAGGAGGCCGCCGACGAGTGCAGCTCCACCGAGAAAATGGCGGCGGTTTAGTTCAAGGCTCATGCGTTTTTCTCCCATGTCATCGCGCGCGCCGCCACCTTGGCAAAGAGACTTGGCAGGCCAGCATCAGCAATCCGATCTAATTTCCACCATTCCCCGTCCAGTTGCGGCTTGCAACCTCTTTTTAGACGAACGCCCTGAATATTAAGCGTGAGGCGGAAATGGGTGAAGATATGCGTGACGGTGCCGAGGGCGTGCCAATTGCCTGCGAGGGGCGGCGTCGCATCGTTTGCGTTACCCCATTCCCCCGAAGGCAGCGCGCGCATTTCGCCAAGCAGGCCTTTGGCCGGGCGGCGGATCAGTAGCACCTCGCCGTCGCACTCGATCCACCATGTTGTGCCGACACGTTCAGGACGCCTAGTTTTGGCGGCTTTGACCGGATAGGTTTCGGGCGCGTCTTTGCCTTGGCAATGCGTCATGACGGGGCACAACATGCAGCGTGGACTGAGCGGGGTGCAGAGGCTGCGCGCCAAATCCATCAGACCTTGCGCGAAATCACCCGCAGCACTGTCTGGCGTGAGCACGTCCATCGCCTGGTAAATTTCGGGGCGCGCGGCGGGCATCGGCGTTGCGATCGCGAAGAGCCGTGCGATGACGCGTTCGATATTACCGTCAACCACAACCGCGCGCTTGCCATAAGCGAAGGCAGTAATCGCAGCGGCTGTATAGGCACCAATCCCCGGCAGTGCGCGCAGTTCGCCCTCATCGTCGGGAAAGCAGCCACCCTTGGCCGCTACCGCGCGGGCGCAGGCAAGCAAGTTTCGCGCGCGGGCATAATAGCCAAGCCCCGCCCACGCGCTCATCACGTCTGTGTCGTCGGCATCGGCAAGCTCGGTTACGCTTGGCCAGCGCGCGGTAAACGCTTCAAAATATGGCGTTACTGCCGCTACTGTAGTCTGTTGCAGCATGACCTCGGACAGCCAGACACGGTACGGCCAATTGGGATCATCAAGCGGCAGCGCTCGTCCCGGCGGGTTGCGCCACGGCAGATCGCGCGCATTCACCGAAAAATGTGTCAAAATCTTGTGGGCAATGTGCGCAGACATATCGACGAGCATGACCTGCTATGGCATGGAGCGGCGTCATGGTGAAGCAAAAGTCCGGTAACAGCGTAGAAGAACGGCCACGTGGCGGCCGCGCGCGGCGCATGGGCGAAATGATCCCCAACGTCGGCGGCGCGGCTTTCCGCCGTTTTGGCTTTGTCCAATCCTCAGTCGTAAGCCGCTGGCGAGAGATTGTCGGCGAAAAATATGCCGAGGTTTCAACGCCCGAATCAATCCGTTTCCCGCACGGCAAACGCGCTGACGGGACGCTCACGCTGATGGTTTCAAGCGCTCACGCGCCGATGATGCAGCATGTCGGCCCGACGATTATCGAGCGGGTTAATCGCTTCTTTGGCTATAGCGCCGTCATCCGCGTGATCCTGCGTCAGGGAGAGGTAGCGCGTGCGCCTGTTCGGCCAAAGCCGCCGACGCTTGTGCCGTTGCCGCTTGAACTGGGTGACAGCTTGCGCACGATTGCTGATCCTGAACTTAAAGCCGTCCTTGAATCGCTTGCGCGCGGCGTCGCGACGCAGGCGGCCGCGTTTATTCCAATCGGGAAAATCTCATGAAGCATTATTTCTTAATTGCCGTTGCAGCGCTTTCAATCGGCGCAGCCCCAGCTCCGCCCAAATGGGCATCGACGGTGAACCTTGCGCCCAATGGCGCCTTCGTGATGGGCAATCCGGCGGCACAGGCGAAGCTGGTTGAGTATCTGTCTTACACCTGCTCGCACTGTGCCGAATTTACCGCTGAATCAGCTGTACCACTCAAGCGCGATTATGTGGCCAAGGGGTTGGTAAGCATCGAGTTCCGTAACGCGGTGCGTGATCGGCTTGATTTTACCGCAGCCCTGCTGGCGCGCTGCGGCGGGCCAACCAAATTCTTTGCGATTTCAGATCAGTTGATGGCAACGCAGAGTGTCTGGCTCGGCAAGGCGCAGGCATTTAGCGAGGCCAATGGCGAAAAGCTTGAGAAGCTGCCGATCAACGAAGGATTGAAGCTGATCGCGCGCGGGCTTGGGTTTGACGCGGTCATGAAGGCGCGCGGGATATCCCCAGCAGATATGGATGCCTGCCTCACCAACAAGGCAGCTCAGGACAAGATCGCGGGAATGACCAACGAAGCGTGGGGATCGCGTAAAATTCAGGGTACGCCAAGCTTCCTGATCAATGACACGATCGTTGTAGCGCCGGGGAAATGGGCGATGATCGAACCAGAATTGAAAACGGCGCTTGCCGCTAAAAAATGAGGACTGAAATGATGACACGTAAGGCAATGATGTTGGCCGCCGCCGGTGCGGTGGTATTACTCGCGGGCTGTGACAAGCAGGTGGCGTTGCCCGAAAAGGAAAGCACCACGGCGGCGGCTACCGGCAAATGGCTTGAAACCACAGTAATGACGCCCGACGGCGGGATGCTGATGGGCAATCCGGCCGCCAAGGTGAAGCTGATCGAATATGGCGCGCTGACCTGCTCGCACTGCGCTACCTTTGCCAAGGAGTCGCATGAGGAATTGCGCGCGATGATTGCGAAGGGAACCGTTTCATACGAGTTTCGCAACTTCCTGCTAAGCGCGATTGATGTACCAGCGGCGATCCTCGCGCGCTGCGCCGGGCCGGGGCCGTTTTTCACAATCTCGGATCAATTGTTTGCAACCCAGGCCGAATGGCTCGGCGCGACGCAGGACATCACGGCTACTGAACAGTCGCAGTGGGCAAGCTTTCCGCCCGATCTGCTCGCGCAAGTGCTTGCTGACAAGCTTGGCCTCGTCAAATTCGTGCGTGAACGCGGAATCGGGCTTGATAAAGCCAAGGCCTGCCTTTCGGACAAGGCCGCGTTTGACAAGCTGACCGAAATGCAAAAGGTCGGCGTTGAACAGTTTAAGGTTAGCGGCACGCCAACCTTCATCATCAACGGCCAGGTTGCCGATGGTATTGGTGACTGGGAAAAGCTTGAGCCAGCGCTGAAGACCGCAGGAGCCTAACCTCATTGCAGATCAAACGCCTCAAACTCTGTGGCTTCAAAAGTTTCGTTGAACCAGCGGAACTCCGGGTAGAGCGCGGGCTGACCGGGATTGTCGGGCCAAATGGCTGCGGCAAATCCAACCTGCTTGAAGCGATCCGCTGGGTAATGGGTGAGGGCAGCGCCAAGTCGCTGCGTGGCGGCGCGATGGATGATGTGATCTTTGCGGGCACCACCCAGCGCTCCTCACGCGATTTTGCCGAGGTGTCGATCCTGCTTGACGGCGATGCGGCCAATGATGGCGGCGAAACCGAAGTCGTGCGCCGGATCGAGCGCGGTGCGGGTTCGGCTTACCGGATCAATGGTCGTGATGTCCGCGCGAAGGATGTGGCACTGCTGTTCGCCGACGCAGCCACCGGCGCGCATTCGCCCGCACTCGTCAGCCAGGGACGGATTAGCGCCGTCATTTCAGCCAAACCCGCTGAGCGCCGCGCGATGCTTGAGGAAGCGGCGGGGATTTCGGGGCTTCATGTTCGCCGCAAGGATGCCGAGCAAAAGCTGCGCGCGACAGAGACTAATCTCGGGCGGCTTGATGAAGTGCTCAGCGACATGGAGCAGCGCGCGGGCAATCTCCGGCGGCAGGCCAAAGCTGCCGAGCGTTACCGCAAGTTGACGGGCGAGATCAAGATTGCCGAGGGGCGTTTGATTTTCGCGCGCTGGCGTGATGCGGCGGCAGCAGCAGACAAGGCCAAGGCCGAAGCTGCTGTGGCCGAAACCAAGGTGAGTGAAACCGCCGAGGCTCAGCGTGCGGCCGCTGCGTGGCAGGCACAAGCGGTGACCAAACTCGCAGGGCTACGCAGCGCTGCCGAGGCGGCGCGCACGGCAGCAGGGGCGGCTGGTCACCGGCTCGCGACGCTTGGGAGTGAGCGCGCAGCCCTTGATCGGCGCATCACTGAACTCGCCAGCCAGCGCGAACGGCTTGAGGGTGACCGCGCACGCGAAGGCGAACTTGCGAGTGATGCGGCTGCTGCGCTCGCCCGGCTCGCGGCTGAAACCAAAACGCTTGATGCGCGTATTGCTGAGGCCAAGGCCCAGCGCCCCGCGTTCGTCGGGCGGATTGCCGAGGCCGAAGCCGCCGTTCGCGATGCAGAGGTTGCGCTAGCTCAGGCGCTTGCCGCACAAGCGCGTGAACAGGCCGAGGCGCGGGTCGCTGATGCAGCGCTCGCCGCCGCTGCATCGCGGGCAGAACGCGCCGCGCGCGACAAGGCCCGGCTTGACCAGGAGATCGCCGGGCTTGGCAGTGATACGCCGCTGATAGGTGCGCGCGATATTGCTATTACGAAACGTACCGTCGCCGAAGTGGAGGCAGTAGAAGCACGCACGCTGATAGACGCCGCTGAAACCACGCGCACCGCTGCCGCCGCCACGCGCGACGAGGCGCAAAGTGCTGGCGCATCGGCACAGGCCGCGCTTTCCGCGCTCGAAGGCGAAGCCCGCGCGCTGCTCAAGGCACTTGAAGCGGTTGGCGGCAAGGCTCGGGCGCTTGATCAATTGCGCGTGGTGCCAAGTTATGAACGCGCCCTTGCCGCAGCCCTTGGTGATGACCTTGAGGCAGAAATTGGTAGCGGCCTGACGCGTGGCTGGGCTGGAACCGTCAGCATGGTGAGCGACCCTATGCTCCCGTCCGGCGCGGTTGCGCTCACTGACTATGTTACCGCGCCGATTGAGCTTGCGCGCCGTCTTGCGCAGATTGGTGTGGTTGACCGCGATGAGGGGCAGGCGCTTGCCGTGGGTCAGCGACTCGTGACGCGCGAGGGCCAGATGCGCCGCTGGGACGGATTTGTGGCGAGTGGC
This sequence comes from Sphingomonadales bacterium, assembly GCA_043765635.1. Lineage (GTDB taxonomy): Bacteria > Pseudomonadota > Alphaproteobacteria > Sphingomonadales > Sphingomonadaceae > Aquisediminimonas. The sequence goes on along the minus strand of JAYUIX010000138.1, from coordinate 1,780 downwards.
GACGGTGCGGCTGCGGCTGAACGGCTTGAGCGCGTCAATCGGCTCACGGTGATCGAAACTGCACTGCCACCCGCTAAAGCCGAAGTTGGCGTGGCGCAGGACAGATTGAGCGCTGCCGAACGTGCCATTGGCGAAGCGCGCACCGCCGCAGATAACGCTCGCCGACAGCTTGAGGCGAGCGAGGCCGCGATCCGCACTTCACAGCGCGACGAGGATCAGGCGATGACAGCGCTTGAGCGGATCGCCTCACGCCGTGCCGAATTTGCCGAGCGGATGACGCGTGTGTCTGCTGAACTAACTGAGGCGGAGGGCGATGTGGCTGTGGCTAACACTGCGCGTGCTGCCCTGCCTGACGGTGTCGCAACAGGCCAGATGGTTGCGCGTCTTCAAACCGCAAGCGAAACCGCGCGCGTGTCTGCCGCACAAATCAAGGTAGAGGCCGGGGCACTTGATCGCACAATCGCTTCTGATCGTGAACGGCACAGCACGGCGCAAGTCGAAAGCAAAGGCTGGATAAACCGCGCAGGAGAGGCCGCCGCGCGCATCGCCGAAATGGACAAACGCGCCGCCGCCGCCGAGGCCGAGGCGCTGATACTCGCTGATGCACCGACCAAACTAGCCGCAACCATAGTGAGTGCAGAGGCCGAAAATGCTGCGCTCACCATCGCTGCGAGCGAAGCTGCCGCAGCCGAGCGTGCCGCCGAAGAGGATCTGCGCGGCCATCAGGCGCTGTTTGATACCATAGTCGAAGGGCTTGCCGCCGCGCGTGAGGAACGGGCAGGGGCGGTCGCGCGCGCCGAAAATCAGGAATTGCGCCGGATCGAAATGGGCCGTATTTCGGGCGAACGCTTTGAGTGTCCACCGCCTCTCCTCCCCGAACGCGTTGGTTTTGATGCGGGCGAAGTTGGTCAGGCGGATAGCGAATCGCCGCGTCTCGAACGGCTGGCGCTTGATCGCGAACGGATCGGCCCGGTCAATCTCCTTGCAGAGGACGAGCTTGGCGAGATTGAAAGCGAGCGCGAAAAATCTGTCGCCGAGCGTTACGAGCTTGCCGAGGCGATCACGCGCCTGCGCGGCTCGATCGGCAGCCTGAACCGCGAAGGCCGCACGCGTTTGCTTGCGGCGTTTGAGGCGGTCAACGGCCATTTTCAGCGGCTCTTTTCGACGCTGTTTGATGGCGGCGCAGCCCATCTTGCGCTGATCGATAGCGATGATCCGCTTGAGGCGGGGCTTGAGATTTTCGCGCAGCCTCCAGGCAAACGCCTAACCGCGCTCACGCTGCTTTCGGGTGGTGAACAGGCGCTGACTGCTATTGCGCTGATTTTCGGGCTGTTCCTCACTAACCCGGCGCCAATCTGCGTGCTTGATGAAGTTGACGCGCCGCTTGATGATGCCAATATCGAACGCTTTTGCGGTTTGCTCGACGCGATGACCCGCGAAACGGCGACACGTTACCTGATCGTCACGCACAATGCCGTCACAATGAGCCGAATGCACCGCCTGTTCGGCGTGACAATGATCGAACAGGGGATTTCGCGGCTGGTATCGGTCGATCTCGGCGGGGCCGAGGCGCTGCTCGCGGCGGAATGATGAGCGTAATGACTTTAGATAGGATCGTCCCCCCGCACTTGATGCGGGGGTCAGGCTTTTTCTCGACTTTGAAGGGCAAAAGAAAGCCTAACCCCCCTGAGTTCACAAACGAAGTGCAACACCTACAACAGGTGCTGCCATGCCAAGATATACCCAGCTTTCGCTTGAGGAGCGCTGCTCGATTGCCCGG
>JAYUIX010000137.1:0-20458 GCA_043765635.1 Sphingomonadales bacterium | reverse complement strand
TCGGGCGACTTCGCCTCTGTCCAAGAACAGAGCGGCATCACCGCAGGCGCGGGCGGGTTCGACATCCGCGTCGCGGGCGCAACCACCCTCACCGGCGGGGTCATCGCAAGTACGGCAGAGGCCGCTAACAACCAACTGACCACGGGCACGCTCAGCGCAACTGACCTCCAGAACCGGGAAAAGTTCAAGGCGAGCAGCATCAACCTCTCCGCCAGCATCTCAGGCATCGGGCGACCAAGCACGACAACCCCGCCAGCAGGCACCAATACCGGCACGGGCACCCCGCCCCCCGGAGGCACCAGCAACAGCGCGCAAGTCCCCACTGGCCCAACGGGCGAACCCACCCAAAGCGGCAACCGCACCGGCACCACCGCTGGCCTCGCTACCCGCTTCGGCACCATCGCTGCGGGCGCACCCAGCGTCGCCAGCGCCTCAGGCAGCCAGTCAAGCACCACGGTAAGCGCAATCGCCCAAGGCGGCATCACCATCACCTCCGGCGACGCCGCGTCCCTCGGCGTAGCCCAAACCATATCGCGCAACACCAGCGCCGCCAACGAAGCCCTCACCAAGCAGTTCACCGAAACCAAACGCGCCGACATCGCCGAAGGCTTCGCAGCTACTCAAGCCCTCACACAACAAGTGTCCGTGTTCTTTAATAACCGGGCGAGGGAAGAAGCGACACTGCGTGATCAGGCCGAAGGACTTACGAAGAAGGATGCCGACGGTAAAGCGATCCGTGATCCGCTGACCGGGCGCTATCTTCCAGCCGACGGACTTAGCGTCGCTCAGGTGCGCGCGCTTGGCGAACTCAATACCAGCATCGAAGGCTATAGAACGTTCGGCGCAGGCGGCACTGCCCGCATCATCGCCACCGCCCTAACTGGAGCCGCCGGAAGCAACGTCGCAGGCGGGCTTGGCAGTCTTGTTCAGAGCGCAGCAGTCAACGTATTGCAGAGCCTTGCGGTAACACGGGTCAAGGAACTCGCCGATAGCATCCAAGGCGATCCCGCCACCCGTGAAACCGTTCGCGCCGCCTTGCAAGCCGTCGTCGGCTGCGCCGGGGCCGCCGCAGGCGGATCAAATGGCTGCGGCAGTGCTGCCGCAGGCGCTGCTGCAAGTGTCGTGCTCAACAATCTATTGAGCACAGGCACAACCACCGCAACCGACAAGGACGGCAACCCCCTCACCCTCGAAGATCAGCAGGCCCGAACCAACCTCGTCGCTACCCTCATCGCAGGCATTGCAGGCGCTGTCGGCGCAAATGTGAACGCTGCAACAACCTCAGCGATTATAGAAACGCAGAATAATGGGGTTAACGTCCCAGGCAGAGCCACCCCAGTCGTTATTCCGACGCGGCAAGTCAGCTATACCATTTTAGGGCTGGCGCGCGATTATCCACAACTTGCGGCGGAATTTGAAGCTGCAAGAGAAAATGGCGAGAGTGATGAGTCAATTGTCGCCAGATACGGTGCCTATGTCGCTTGTGGTGCGGCACCTGTTGGCCAGCAAAATTGTGCTCAAGATCGTGACCTTGACCGCTTGGGTGTGGCATTTGGCAATGCAATTAATGCACAAGATACCAAATTGCGGCAAGCGGCAGAAGGGTCTTTGACTGCGGCACTTAACCCAAGTCGATTCCTTCCTGTTTCTCAGGGTGGGGGCGCACCGCTTACGCGGCCTTCGCCTTCACAAATTAACTTTCTTCTGGACGCAGGGCGTTTGGCAGGCGTCCCAGCCGAAGACTTGCCCGCGTTCATCAACTTCCTCGGCGGGGTCAGTAACATTGGTGCAAACGGACAAACCCCGGCGCAAGCGGGGCAAGCATTTAATGTTGCACATAATTTTGTGGCTTTGCCAGCTACTGACAATTTTGTCCTAAGCCGCAGCTTCGCTTACGGATCGCTTGATGCATCGCTTAACTCGCGAGGGTCTGCGTATCGTACAAATTTCTTTGGAGCGGCTGAAGATGTAACTGACACAACCGGACTCACTCTAGCTCAGTTTGGTTCAAGTTTGGTCGGAAACCCTTATAGCGGTACTGCATTAGATGACATCAGGGCACTAGGATTGGGGCTTTATCGTGATGTGAATCGCCCAACTTATGAAGCGCTCTACCGAGGTAATGGGGATTTTATGTTGTCATCTGGGGTGTCGCTAAGAAACGCAGGTGCAGGTAACACTCAATCACTTGATTATGCGCTTGTGCGATCAGAGCAAACTTATGTACAGAACTTTCTTGACGGTTTGCCACCAGCACGGAGAGCAAATTTGATTGCACAGTCAAATGCGGCCTTGAACGGACGAGCCGGACAATTCTTCTCGCCAGATATTGCTGAAGCTGCACGATTGCTAGGTAGGCCGATTAACTTTGCGAATCAAAGCGATAGGGAACTAATAGGGCGCATCACAGTCAATATGGCAGCAAAGAGTAGGCAGGGAAGATAATGCAAAAAAATGAAAAAGAACATATTTCAAAAGAATATCTTTGCTTATTTTTAGGCGTATTTTTATCGTTTGTTTTTAATTTTTCTTTTGACTACTTTTTTTCTGTAGACAGTGTTTCTACTAATTACTATTATAAATGGTCATGGAACTCTTGGATAATTACAGTATTATATTTTATATCAACGGGATTTTTTTTGTCGCTATTTTCTCCAATTTTAAGTAGGTATTATAAAGGTATTTATAGAAATATTTTTATAATATTTTTTGTAAGTAGTTTAATATGGATATTTTTGCTGTTAGATGATGGATTTAAAAACATTAGCGGCGTTATGCAGGTAATAATTATTTGCATTCCAATGCCGTTATTTTATATTATTTCATGGCGTGTTAACATAAAATATTGGAGTTCGAAGCAAACTTAAGGCCATCTAAAAATTTCATTATACAACTAAAAGTGGTCTACCGCCTTATCTGCTGTATGCACTCGCAGCTACCACAGCCAAAATATAAAATCTCGGCTCACGCCGAGCCTTGCGCTTTCGTTCGGCCGCAAAACATTAACAACAAACAATCACCACTTTCGTTCAGAGGATTCCTTTTAGCAAATGCGCTCCAGCGGCACAGATTCTTTTAAGTCATCTTAAAAATTGGTGTCGCGTTCCACTGTTGCGGTCATCTCAGTTCCTGCTTCCAGAACCGCGTTCTTGCCCTTTACAAATGCTAAGAATACCCCGGCAACCACAGCGACGCCAACCGTTGCCCCGGTGCCGCTTTTGCCGCGATCATCAAAATTGCCCGTAACCGGAATATTCTCATTGCCATTCTTGATGTAGAGAACGCGGCCAGCCATCTTGCCTGATTTTCCGAACGATCCGCTCTTTTTTGAAAGTGTGAGTTCACCAAATGCAGGCGTGCCTTTAGCCAGCACCATCTTGTTGTTGACCATAATGTCATCAGCGACTTGTAATTCCACCCGCTTGCCTACACGGTCTTCTTTGGTGTTGACCGGGCTTACCACCGTCAGAGCAACTTGCGTCCCTTGGCGCAGGATATTGGTAACCGCAGCTTCAGGCACCGGAGTTGCAGCGGCTGGCACCGCTACTGTCGCTGGAGTTGCTACCGAGACTGGGGCAGGCATTGTGGCCTGAGTTCCTGTTGCAGCAGGCCAAGGTGCCAGTGTGGTTGGCGCCACTTGCGCATTAGCTGACACCGAACCAAGCAGCGCGAATGCCGCAGCCGTAACTGGCCGTGAAAATCTCTTCATCGTTAAGTCCCCCTTAAAACACTTCGTCAATTGACTGTGTGTAGTGTAAACATCATTTCAAAGGCAGCGTCAAAAACGATGCTATGATCACTCTTTATCTGATTTGCCATAAATAGGATTAAATTATTTAGTATTTTCAAGGAGATGATTAAAATGAGAATGTACACGATATGGGATAGTATCAGAAAATTTATGAAACCGGGATCAGTTGTCGACACTGCTGCTAAGTGGCAATCTACAAAGACGGGTTGGTTGATGACCTACTCGACGATAAGTGGAATTATAAGTTTGGTTTTGGGGGCTGTTCTCAAAGAATATGGTCTACCAGTTATTTGGGCGCTAGGTAATACGTCATTTTCTGAGATTATGCGACCGACCGTAATAGCCGGGATGATATGCCTCTATTTTTTGACAGAATGGTTCCTGCTTTTTGCTATGCAATGCGCAGGTGCGCAAGCAGTTCTTAGAAAGCGCCAGTTCGGCGACTGACGTCTTCAGTTACGACCCACGCCCCAGACCCTGCGCAAGCCTGACGCCAATGGCGCGCTATGTCGCATCCCCTTGCGCGTCGTTAAGTTGCGACAAAGCCTCAATGCGCGCTTGCACAAATCGCTCGGCACCATCGCCTTGGTGCTTTGCCACATGTTCGACACACGCCCAGAGCTCCCATTCAGATGTCATCGGTTGCTTATGATCATAATGACAACCAAGAGCAGGGCAAGGGCGCTCATCACACCCGCACCAAATTGCCAACTCAGGATGACGGGCTGTTTGGGCTGCTGCCCTTCAGGATAGATCCTGTGGACATCAAGCTTGTTGCAGAGCCAATAGTGCGCGCACCGCTTCTTGAGCCTGAAGTCGCAAGCAAGCAGATGGGAGTGATTGACCGGATCGATACAGGCATTGATAGGCAAAGCTTTTTAGACGAGCTTAGGTTTCGATCTGCAATTCGGCTGCGTCATCCTTGCGCTGATATCTGTATGAATAGGCTACGATGGATCATATCCTCTACATCAGCCCCAGCTCATGAAAGCTGGCAATGCCGCTGCGCGTGACAATCAGGTGGTCATAAACCTTGAGGTCAAACAGCGTGCTGGCACACACAATCTGGCGTGTCACGGCAATGTCTGACTGGCTGGGACGGGGATCGCCTGAAGGGTGGTTGTGAACAAGGATTATGGCGGCAGCACTATGTTCAAGTGCACGGGCAATGATAGCGCGGGGATAGATCGCAACGTTTGTGAGCGTCCCAAATCCCATCACCTCATCACTGATCAGATGACACGCAGAATTGAGATACAATATGTGAAACCGCTCATCGCTGGCAGAACCAAGGCGGGCGCGGAGATAGCGATAGAGTGCCGTGCGGTTATCAAGCAGTACGCGCGCGCTGATATCGTCAGCCAGCGCGTGCGAGACAGCGGCGCTGATCGTCGTCAGCAAGGCCGCAATCACGGGCGTTGCTGACAGGCTTGATTGGAGTGCGGCCATGTCTGCAAACAATATGGCCGAGAGTGAGCCGAAGCGCTCAAGCAAATGCTGCGCTATGCTCGCGCTATGCTTCTGCCCGGTACAGCTTAGCAGCACAGTGAGCAGGCCTAACTCTTTGCGTACCTTGAGCGATAAGCGCGTGTCCCCAAGATCATTACGATCATCACCGGAAACGCCCAAAAGGCCGAATAATTGGCATAAGCTTTCGGTAAGATATCGGGTGCGATCATCTTCGCAATGTGCGTGATTACCGGAACCCCCTGAAACCCTGCTGCCCATATTGGCCAGTACCTGTCAGAAAAGATCAGCATCACCCCAAACAGCAGCAGCAATGCACAATCGACAAAAAATATGCCCGTCTCAGCATTCGCGTAGAAATTTGCTGACGAAACACTGAGCAGCGCAGCACCCGCTATGGCGGTGCCCCCCAGCCGCTCAACTGCCCCGCCACAGATCCAGGCATAAAGGCAGGTGGCGATAAGACATATCGCAGTGATGATAACTATAAGCATTCATCCGCACCATCCACGCTTTGGCGCTATGGTCAACCATATCAAATGCCAGGATGGCTTGAACCTGCGCCATTATGCGACACTCTTGGCGCTCTCAGGCACAAGCGTAAGAACCGGCGGCTCGCTGCTTGCCAAAGGCTTGCCGTAAAGCCCACCAAAGGCATGTTCGCTAAGGCCGATCTGATCGCGTGTTACAACCAGAGCCTTATGCGCCGCGACAATCGTACCACGCGCTCGACCAACTTGGCCAAGCGTGTTTGCGACAAGCGCAAAGGCGGGCTGAACAACCTCGCAGGCCAGACGTGCGTCCATCCGGGCCTTGGGTAGAAAGCCAACGAGATCAGCGATTGCACTTACTGCCGCATCCAACGTGTTTTCTGCATGGATCAAACGGTCAGCGACACCTTGAGCAGCGTCGATACGGATTTTGGACATGGAAAGATTCCTTCTTACAAATTTGGTGAAAGGGCGGGGGGTCTCGACTTAGGCCAAGAACCATCGGGTGCGCTTTGCATCAATCAGCGAAGCAGCCGGGAAAGCCCTTCAAGCGAAGCTACCAACAGCGCAGTTATGATAATACTGGCTGACAGGATCGCAAAGGCGGCGATAAAGCGATTGGTTATGGATAAGGCATTTGACTGTCCCCATTTGGCGGGGAAAAACAGTGAGCTAAACAGGCTTGCACCTGCCTCTGAGAGATTAAGATCAGTGGCTTCATGATTAAAGCCATTGACCGTGTCGCTCAGATGAAGGGCTGGCCCTGAACCTCTCTGCTCTTCCTCGGTTGAACTCGGTCCGAGGAGTGACATGGGGTTATCAGTATCAGCAATGTCTGGCGTTTCGTATGCGAGAGGTTCGTATCCCAAACTCATTTCATGCTCAGCAAGCCAGCGCGCCGCCTGCCAGCGTGATGTCGCCTCAAGGACGGCGCAGGCGCGCGCGACGCGTTGATCGACTGTGTAGTGCGAAATTTTGAGGATAAGCGCGATTTCTTTTGAGCTTTTATGCTGGTTGACCAGACGCAGGCACGATATTTGTGCATCTGTCAGTTTAGAGAATTTGTCCCTATGGCCCCCATTCATCAAACAGCGATCCTTGTGCGACTGCAATAATTATGTCAGTCGAACATATCTAAATTTGAGTAATCGCATAGAAAAATGTGGTGGTGCAGATACTTGAACACCCTGTGCAGAAGTGTTCACTAATCTGAACATCGTCTTATCAAGTCTGAAGAGGCCAATGGTAGGATGTGCCTTCGTGAGTCGGCTGACAGTCTTGCGGCAGCAGCTTAGAGGAGCGTATCCGTGACCCTCGCAACGTTTGCAGTCCAAGGTTAATATGGGCAGCAGCCTGCGGCTCGTCAATTGCATCTAGGATCGCCAGCGCCTGCGTCAGTAGTGCATCAGCGGTGGCAATTTGCACGACCCGATCTGTTAGTGCTTGACCCATATCCACAAGGTTGCAGGTGATAGCATGAAAGCAAGACCCAGTGCGGTGGGGAGGCTTGAAAATCGGCGGAAGTGAGCAATGTTTTCAGCAAAAACAGCAGAACATATATGGCTGATTGATCTCCAGCGATCGGCGCGCAATAATACCCGCACTGGGTAAAACTTGCGTGTGCTTATCATAATTCCGTGAACGATCCCTAGCAGAGGTCGTCACCCCCCCTGTAGCTGTTCCCGCGAGTTTTCCGACTCGAACAAGACTCATGCCGCCAAACTGCCACGCACTGATCAAAATTGCTCAAATCTGGGTGTGCCTGCCCCCGGATGACCTCATTGCGTATCTGACGCCTGATTTTTGAAACCCGTAAAATTCTCGGCGACTGAACGCTTCCTGTTCAGCCGGGAGAATGGTTATGACCCCAACCAAATTGCTCATTGGCCAGATTATCATCATCTTTGCTATGATCCTTGCCGGGATATGGAGCGCAACCCAGTGGGCAGCGGCCATGCTTGGCTATCAAAGCGAACTTGGCGCACCGTGGTTCATGCTGTTCACTGTCCCCGTCTATCACCCCTGGCGGCTGTTTGACTGGTGGTATCATTTTGATGCCTATGCCCCGCATGTCTTCAACAAGGCAGGCCTGCTTGCGGCGTCAAGCGGTTTTCTTGGCTGCGGTGCTGCAATCACTGGCTCGCTGTGGCGCGCGCGGCAAGGCGCTGCCCTTACAACTTACGGCTCGGCGCGCTGGGCAAGTGCTTCAGAAATCAAAAAAGCCGGACTTACCGCTGACAAAGGCGTTTTTCTTGGAGAGTGTGACGGACGCTATCTGCGCCATGACGGGCCAGAGCATGTTATGGCCTTTGCACCAACACGCTCAGGCAAGGGCGTTGGCCTTGTTGTGCCGACGCTGCTGTCATGGACAGATTCTGCGGTCATCCACGATATCAAAGGTGAAAACTGGACGCTGACGGCGGCGTGGCGGTCACTTTTCTCGCACTGCCTGATGTTCAATCCAACCGACGCACGCTCAGCCCATTACAACCCGCTCATGGAAGTGCGGCGCGGCATCAATGAAGTCCGTGACGTCCAGAATATCGCTGATATTCTCGTTGATCCCGAAGGCGCGCTTGAACAGCGCTCGCACTGGGAAAAGACCAGCCATGCCTTGCTTGTCGGAGTTATTCTCCACGTGCTTTATGTCTGCGCTGACAAAACGCTCGCACAAGTAGCGATCTTCCTCTCAAACCCGCAACTCAGCTTTGTCTCAACACTCACCATCATGATGAACACCAATCATCTGGGTGATGATGACAATCCCCGTGTTCACCCGGTTGTTGCCTCGGTTGCGCGTGAACTGCTTAACAAAAGTGAGAATGAACGATCAGGCGTGCTTTCAACTGCCATGTCGTTCTTGGGACTTTACCGTGATCCAACCATTGCCGAGGTTACCAGCCGTTCGGATTGGCGGATCGCTGATCTGATCGAAAGCAAGCGGCCCGTGTCGCTCTATCTGGTGGTTCCGCCCTCGGACATTTCGCGCACCAAGCCGCTCGTCCGCCTGATACTCAACCAGATTGCGCGGAGGCTGACCGAACAGCTTGACCCGGCGCAAGCGCACACGCCTCACGACGCCTCGACGCGACGTTCAGCGCTTGCGCCAGTCAAAGCACAGCAAACGCCCCGCTTCAAGCTGCTGATGATGCTTGATGAGTTTCCAGCGCTTGGTCGACTTGAGTTTTTTGAGAGCGCACTTGCCTTTATGGCGGGCTACGGCATCCGCGTTTTTCTGATTGCGCAAAGTCTCAATCAAATCGCCAAGGCTTATGGCGAAAATAATGCGATCCTTGATAACTGTCATGTAAGGACGGTTTTTTCGACCAATGATGAGCGCACCGCCAAGCGGATTTCTGATGCACTTGGGACGGCGACTGAACAGCGCGCGATGCGCAACTATACCGGGCACCGGCTTTCGCCCTGGCTCGCCCACGTCATGGTCTCAAGACAGGAAACCGCACGCCCGCTTCTGACGCCCGGCGAGATCATGCAACTGCCGCCAACCGATGAAATCGTCATGATTTCCGGGATGGCACCGATCCGGGCAAAAAAGCTGCGCTATTATCTTGATCCTAATTTTGCAGCGCGGGTGCAAGCGCCGCCTGTCCTTGGGAATGCGCGCTATCAGGATTGCCCACTTCCTCGCGGTGATGACTGGAACGGGCGCATCCGTCACTCTGATGCGCGCTTGTCAGCAGAACCAGCCGAGGACGATAATAGCACAGATAGCAGCCAGAGCGGCGGTCTCCAGCAAGAGCGCCATCCAGGGCTTGCGAGCGAAAACGTCGCCCAACCCATCCAACCTGATCTGCTCGATCCGCTTGGGCTTGGTGAGGATGAAGCCGAAATCACAACGAGTGCAACAGCGGTGACGACTGTGCGGACGCCCACAGCGCTTCAAGCGGCGCACGGCCTCAATGAAGCCAGCGAGCTTGATCATCCTCTCACGGGTTTTTGAAGGAAGACGCGCAATGAGCAAAGCAAAAATCCGCCACCAGTTCGAGCTTGATCTGGCTTTGAGCGAGCGCCTGAACGGGCTAGCCCAAAAACCGGGGGTGACCAAATCTTCGCTGATCACAGCTGCGCTTGAAAGCTGGCTCAACCGTGAGGGCTCCAGCCAGCTTGATGATCGCTTTGGTATCCGCCTCAACCGCATGTCCAACCAGCTTGCCCGGATTGAGCGTAACGGTCATGTCCTGCTTGAAACGCTAGCACTCTTTATCCGCTATCAGCTTAGCGTTACCCCGCCAATGGCCGAAAGCGACAGTGCTGCGCGCGCGATAGGGCGTGATCGCTACGAAGCCTTTATTCGCAGGGTTGGCCAGCAACTGGCAAGCGGTAAGCGTGCAGTTGAGGACGCGCCGCCTGCTGCCGAGAACAGCACGAGCAACGCGTCATGATCAGTGACGAGACGCTTTCGCGCAGGCAGATGATGCTTGCAAGCGCAATGGGGCCAGCCATTGCCATCGCACTCGCTGACCCGCTGGTTGTCGAGATCATGGTCAACCCCGACGGCGCTTTGCGGCTTGATCGGCTTGGTGAGGGGTGCGTTGACTCAGGCTCTATCCTTGAGAGCAGCCAAGTCGAACGTATCATTCGACTGGTTGCAAGCCATGTCCGCAGCGAAGTAAGCAGCGAAGCGCCGATTTTAAGTGCTGAATTGCCTGGCTATGCTGGCCAGGGTGCGGGCGAACGGTTTGAGGGGGTGCTGCCGCCTGTTGCGACCGCACCCTGTTTTTCAATCCGCAAAGCAGCAAGCCGGATTTATACGCTCGAAGATTATGTCGCAGACGGCGTGATGGCGCCCAACATTGCCGCGCGTTTGCGCAAGGCGGTTGGTGCGCGCCAGAATATTCTCGTGGCAGGGGGCACAAGCTCAGGCAAAACCACACTTGCCAATGCGCTTCTTGCTCAAATGGCGACACGCGGCGAACGCATCATCCTGATTGAAGATACGCGCGAACTGCAATGCGCAGCGCCCGACTGTGTTGCGCTGCGCACGAGACCCGGAAGCGTCAGTATGGCTGATCTGGTGCGCTCGACGCTGAGACTGCGTCCTGACCGGATTATTGTTGGCGAGGTGCGCGGGGTTGAAGCACTCGACATGCTCAAAAGCTGGAACACTGGACACCCCGGCGGGATTGCAACGGTTCATGCCAACTCGGCACTTGGGGCGCTCTACCGCCTTGAGCAACTGGTTCAGGAAGCCAGCGTTCACATCCCCAAACGCCTGATCGCCGAGGCCATCGACATCATTGTCTTCATTGCCGGGCGTGGTCTGGCACGCCGCGTTGAAGGCTTTGCCGAGGTGCGCGGCCTTGATCCAAGCGGCGACTACGACGTCACCGACCTCTGTGCTGCGCCGTGCGCAAACGCATTCCCAACCCCAATCTCAACCCAAGAAGGAGATGTCTCATGACACATAGTCTCAATACGCCTGTTTGCCGCCTGATCGCGCGCGCACTGATGGCCTGCACATTGCTTGGTATCGCGACATCCGCCCATGCCGCTGGCTCAGGGATGCCATGGGAAGTGCCGCTCCAGCAAATCCTCTCTTCGATACAAGGGCCAGTTGCCAAGGTGATTGCTGTCAGCAGTATCGTGGTCACGGGTCTTGCGCTTGCTTTTGGTGAGACCAGTGGCGGTTTGCGGCGAATGATCCAGATTGTCATGGGCCTCTCAATTGCTTTTGCGGCAAGTTCTTTTTTCTTGAGTTTTTTCAGCTTTGGCGGCGGCGCGCTCATTGGCGGCGAGGCGTTCATCGTATGAGCGCGCCCAATCCAACCACCCCCGGCTTTGAAACGCCGATCCATCGCGCGCTGGTTGAGCCAATCCTGCTGGCAGGCGCGCCGCGTGGGCTTGCCATTTTGAACGGCACACTTGCAGCCGCCATCGGGCTTGGCCTCCAGCAATGGATCGCAGGGCTGATCTGCTTTGCCTTTGGTCACACCCTTGCAGTCTTTGCCGCCAAACGCGACCCCGATTTTGCCGCCGTCCTGATGCGCCATCTGCGCCAGAAAGGATATTTGTCATGCTGAACCTGCGTGAATATCGTGACAGTGCAGACCGCCTTGCTGACCATTTGCCGTGGGGATTGCTGGTAGCCCCCGGCATCATCCTCAACAAGGATGGCAGCTTTCAGCAAAGCTTTGGTTTTCGCGGCCCTGATCTTGAAAGTGCGAGTCCTTCCGAACTTGTGAGCATCTGCGCACGGGCCAACAATGTCCTGCGCCGGTTTGGGTCTGGCTGGGCTTTGTTTTTTGAAGCCGAACGTCGCGAGGCGCTCGGATACAGTGTGAGCGCCTTTCCCGATGTGGCCTCATCACTGGTCGAGGCCGAACGCGCAAACAGCTTCAATGCTAAGCAAAATGGCCATTTTGAGAGTCATTACTATCTGACCTTGGTGTGGATGCCGCCCGCTGACCAGCTTGACGGCGTATCACGCAAAATGGTTGATCGCGGAAAGAGTATGGAGACGCGCAACTGGCACGATGCACTCAACCAGTTTCGCGCGCAGACCGCGCGCGCTTTTGATCTGTTTTCAGGGTTCATGCCCGAAATCATCATGCTCGATGATGAAGCGACACTCACCTACCTCCACGGCACCGTCTCAACCACGCGGCATAGGGTCGCAGTTCCTGAAACACCGCTCTATCTTGATGCAATCCTTGCGGACACACCAGTCACCGGGGGACTTGAACCCCGGCTCGGGTCTGCGCATCTGCGCGCACTCACTATCCTTGGCTTTCCCAATATAAGCAGGCCGGGACTGCTTGACGCGCTTAATCATCAACCCTTTGGGTATCGCTGGGTGTCGCGCTTTATCGCGCTCGACAAGACGCAAGCCACCAAAACGCTGACCAGTTTGCGGCGACAGTGGTTCTCCAAACGCAAGTCAATCACAGCGCTGGTACGCGAGGTCATGTACAACCAGCCAGCGCAGTTGCTCGACAGCGATGCCGACAATAAGGTGATTGATTGTGACGAGGCCTTGCAGGCGCTTGGCGGTGATCATGTTGGCTTTGGCTATCTCACCACCACCATCACTGTTTGCGACACTGATCAAAAAACGGCTGACGACAAGTTGCGCAGCGTTCAGCGGATCATCAACGGCCTTGGCTTTACCTGCATTGCCGAAAGCGTGAATGCCCTTGAGGCGTGGCTGTCAAGCCTGCCGGGACAGGTTTATGCCAATGTCCGCCAACCGTTGGTGCATACGTTCAACCTTGCCCATCTGGTGCCGCTGTCGTGCGTTTGGGCGGGCCCGCCGCGCAACGCGCATCTGGACGGCCCGCCACTGCTTTATGCCGAGACCAGCGGCACAACCCCCTTTCGTCTTTCAACCCATGTCGGCGATGTCGGCCATATGCTAATTGTCGGGCCAACAGGAGCTGGCAAATCAGTTTTGCTCAGCCTGCTCGCCCTCCAGTTCCGTCGCTATGCAGAGGCGCAGATTACGATTTTTGACAAAGGCCTCTCAGCGCGAGCCGCCGTACTCGCAATGGGAGGTGCGCATCATGCCTTGGGTACGGCTACGGCTTTAGCCAAAGCCGATGAGGACGCAGTGAGCGAGGCTGTGCCGCTGGCCTTCCAGCCGCTCAGGCGCATTGACCTCATAGGCGAGAAGATATGGGCAGCGCAGTGGATTGGCGGCTTGCTCGCCCATGAAGGTGTGACGGTCACCCCGCTCGTCAAAGAACAAGTCTGGTCGGCGCTTTCGAGTTTGGCGGCGGCCTATTTTCATGAACGGACGATGACGGGCCTTGTTCTGCTGTTGCAGTCCAATGCCTTGAAAGCAGCGCTTGCCCCTTACACGCTTGAAGGCGCTTATGGCCATCTGCTTGATGCTTGCGTGGACGGGCTTGCGCTTTCTGACTTGCAATGTTTTGAAACCGAAAGCCTGTTGCATACGCCGGGTGCCGTACTTCCCGTACTCACTTATCTGTTCCACCGCCTTGAAGCCCGCTTTGACGGGCGGCCCACTTTGCTCATTCTTGATGAGGCGTGGGTGTTTCTTGATGACCCGCTATTTGCCGCGCGCATCCGCGAGTGGCTCAAAACGCTGCGCAAGAAAAATGTCAGCGTCATTTTTGCCACCCAGTCGCTTGCCGATATCGCCCAGAGCAGCATTGCGCCTGCAATCCTTGAAAGCTGTCCGCAGCGGATATTTCTGCCCAACGCCAGAGCCGCCGAGCCGCAGTCGCGTGACGCCTACATGGCGTTTGGTTTGAGCGAACGTCAGATCGAACTTGTCGCGTGTGCCACGCCCAAGCGCCAATATTATCTCCAGTCCACTGCCGGAAACCGACTCTTTGACTTGAAACTGGGGGCAATCACGCTCGCGCTTACCGGAACCTCGGACACGGCAAGCCAGAGGATGATCGACGAGATACTGGCAAGCGGCGAGGACGAAGCGTTTTTGCCGCAATTTCTTGACCGTGTTGGTCTTGACTGGGCAGCAGTGCTTGCCCGCGACCTTGAACAACCCAAAACTTATGAAGGAGAAAAGCAATGACCCCCTTTTTGCGCAAATGTGTCTCCGGCCTTAGTATCGGCACTACTGTGCTTGCCAGCATGTCTCTGCCGATTGGCTCAGCGCAGGCTCTCGTTGTTTTTGATCCGTCAAATTACAGTCAAAGCCTGCTTGTGGCTGCGCGCACCCTCCAGCAGGTCAACCAGCAGATTACCCAAATCCAGAACCAGATCAGGATGATTGAGCAGCTTGAGCGCAATCTCAAAAAGCTTGATGTCTCAAAGATTGCTGAAATCACGGGCAAGCTCGCCAAAATCGACGCGCTGATGGCGCAAGCACGCGCGATCAATTTCAAGGTGAGTGAACTTAAAACCCAATTCAAAACGCTGTTCCCAGGTGAACGCGCGCTCAGTTTCAAAGGGCTTGGTATTATCAAGGCGGCCCAAACCCGACTTGACGCGGTGATGGCGGGCTATGAGCAAGCGATGACGATCCAGTCGCAGATCGTTGAAAATATCAGTGATGATGCCACCGTGCTCAAAGATCTGGTTGATCAAAGCCAGCAAGCCCAGGGCAGCTTGCAAGTGGCGCAGGCCACCAATCAGTTGCTTGCGCTCGCTGCCAAGCAGCAGTTTCAGTTGCAATCGCTGCTCGCTGCCCAAGGGCGCAGCGATGCGCTTGAAGCGGCAAGACGTGCACAGGCCGAACATGACGGACGCACGCTCACCAAACGCTTTCTGGGATCGGGCAAGGCCAATCCGCCACAATAGCCCTTGAGAGCCAGAACCTCTTTGTTCCTTCCCTCAATAAGCAAGGCGCTGATTCATGAATGATCTTGGTGTCATTGATAATTTTATGGCGGTCTTCATCCGTTATATCGACAGTGGTTTTGGCCTGCTCAGCGGCGATGTGGCATTCCTGAGTTCAACGCTGATTGCAATTGATGTAACCCTTGCTGCGCTGTTCTGGGTGATGGCGAGCGACGATAATGTCCTTGGCCGACTGATCAAAAAGACGCTCTATGTGGGCGCTTTTGCCTTCATCATCAGTCAGTTTTCAGCGCTTGCTGATATCATCTTTCGCTCCTTTGCAAGCCTTGGCATCACCGCAGGGAGAGGGACAATCAGTGCAGACGATTTGCTCAAACCCGGTCGGCTTGCTGCCACCGGCTTTGAAGCGGCGTTTCCTTTACTTGAGCAAGCCTCAAACCTGCTCGGCTTTTCGAGCTTTTTTGACAATATCCTGACCATTGCCATCCTGCTGATTGCCTGGCTGCTGGTGATCGCGGCCTTTTTCATCCTCGCTATCCAGATGTTTGTCACCATTATCGAGTTTAAGCTCACGACGCTTGCGGGCTTTATCCTTATCCCTTTTGCGTTTTGGAACCGGACGGCTTTTCTGGCTGAACGCGTGCTTGGCAGCGTCGTCTCAAGCGGCATCAAGGTAATGGTACTGGCGGTGATCGTCGGGATTGGTTCAGGCTTTTTTGCCGAGTTTACGCGTGCTGCTGGTGGCGCTGAACTTGACCTTAATCAAGCCATGACGCTAGTACTTGCCAGTCTCACCCTCCTCGGGCTTGGCATCTTCGGCCCTAGCATCGCCTCAGGTCTTGTCGCAGGCGCGCCGCAGCTTGGTGCAGGTGCAGCCCTTGGCACATCCGCGCTTGGTGTTGGCGGGATTGCAGTTGGCGCAGGTGCAGTCGTTGGCGGCACCAAGGCGCTTGGCAGTGCTGGTCTAGGTGCGCTTCGTGCCGGAACGGCGATGGGAAGCGCTGCCACCACGGCCTATGCACTGGGGCAGGAAACCGCAGCGGCACCGACAATTGGTGCTGGACTTGGCGGTATTGCGGATGCGGTCAAAGGCGCTGCCGCAACAAAATTAAGCGGCGGACTTGGCCTTGGTGAAGCCGCAGAGACGGGCCGGAAAGCGGCATGGAATGGCCTGAATGCCCGCCCGGAAAATCGGGGATCAGGCGCATCCCCAACAGAGCCCGGCGCACCGCCCGCTTGGGCAACTGAGTTGCGTGCACGCCAATCAGACCGAACGGCGCGTCACGCCGTTGCGCAGAGCCTTCGCGAGGGTGATCGCGGTGGCGCGTCTGCAACCCCTGATATCAGCGAAAAGGAGTGAGACCCATGATCTTCAAACGACCCGTTGAACGCTACGGCCAAAGTCCGCAAGCCGATACGCCTTACCGCCGTGCTGGGCAGCTTTGGGACGAGCGGATTGGTTCAGCCCGTGTGCAAGCTCATAACTGGCGGCTCATGGCGCTTGGCGGTTTGTGCCTTTCCTCAGCAATGGCCGCAGCCTTGGTCTGGGAGTCATTGCAAAGTCGGGTCACACCCTATGTAGTTGCCGTTGACAGGCTTGGGGAAGCACAGGCTGTCAGTCCCGCACAAGCTGATTACCGACCTGATGACCCGCAAATTGCCTGGGCACTCGCGCGCTTCATCGGCAATGTGCGCAGCATAGCGCTTGACCCCGTCATCATCCGCAAAAACTGGCTTGAAGCCTATGACTTTGCCAGTCCCAAAGCGGCTGTTTTTCTAGGTGATTTTGCCCGCAGCAGCGATCCTTTTGGCAAGATCGGCGAGAAAAGCGTTTTGGTTGAGGTGAGCAGCGTTGTCAGAGCTTCGGAGACCTCATTCCAGATCAAATGGGTCGAAACACGCTATGAGCGCTCTAGCGTAAGTGCGCGCGACCATTGGACAGCTATCCTTGGTATCAAAATCCGGACGCCCACCACCGCCGATATCTTACGCAAAAACCCGCTTGGCATTTATGTTGATGCAATATCCTGGTCGCGCGAGTTTGATGGCTCACTGCCTCGGCCGCACCCAACTGCGCAAAGCCGCGAGGCACTGGGTAACGAAGCGGGTGCCGCGCAGGCCGCCCAAGCTGCACCCGACACCCCCGCTAACCCGTCGAGTCCGGCCACGCCTGATCCAACCCAAATCGAACCCTCCGCTTCTGAAAGGACAAAGCCATGACCACTGTTTCGCTGATTGCACTCCTGATCGCAAACGCGAGCCTGCCAGCGCGACCAACCACCTTGCCGCCGCCCGCGATTGCCCCTGCGGAAGCGCAGAGCCAGCCAAAACCGCTGCCCAAAGCCAGCAATAAAGTGCAGGCAATCCCACGCCGCGCACATAAGCAGGCTGCGCAGCGGCGAGGCAGAAAATCGCGCACAACAAGCGCTGTGACTTCAGCAACCGAGCGGGTGCGTGACGCCAATCAGGCAGCGCTCCAAAAGCCAAGCGCATATAGCTTTGTCAATGCCGTCCAGATTTACCCTTACACGCAAGGTGCCTTGTATCAGCTTTACGGTGCGCCCGAGCGCGTGACCGATATTGCCCTAGGCGAAGGCGAAACGCTGATCGCGGTTGCAGCAGGCGATACCGTGCGCTGGATCATCGGCGACACCAGCAGCGGCAGTGGTGCAACCAAGCGCACTCATATCCTCGTCAAACCAACAGCACCTGATCTTCGCACCAATCTCGTCATCACCACTGACAAGCGCAGCTATCATCTTGACCTCCTAAGCACCGCCAAAACCGCAATGGCCGCCTTGTCATGGGTCTATCCTGCTGATCAATTGCTTGCGCTCAAAACCGCTGCGAGCGTTGCCGAAGCCCAAACCCCGATTGCGTCAGGCCTCAGGCTTGAAAGCCTGAACTTTGGCTATGCGATCAGTGGTGACGGCCCGCCGTGGCGTCCGCTTCGCGCCTTTGACAATGGCACGCAGGTGTTTATCGAATTTTCATCAAACCTTGGTCAAGGCGAAGCCCCGCCCTTGTTTGTGATTGGAACGGGCGGCGAGGCTGAACTCGTCAATTACCGCGTTCGCGGCAATTATTACATTGTTGACCGATTGTTCACAGCCGCTGAACTGCGGCTTGGCACAAAGGACAGCCAGGTGGTGCGGATCAGCACGGCCTTTCCTGATCGCCGCCAGAAGAGCAAAAGGGGGGGCGTGCAATGAGTGTCCAAGCTGAAACGACAGACGCGGTTGACGATGTTCTGCCTGCCCCGCTGCCTGACAAAAGCGACCCCGAAACATTTGTCATGCGCGGGCGGCCTGCGCGCGCTGTCCGGTTCAGACGGGGTATGATCGTTGGACTTTCGGCCGCAAGTGCAGTCGCGCTTGTCGGCGTCACCTGGATCGCGCTCAAACCAGCCTCGCTCAGTTTTATAACAACACCAGACAGCGCGGAAAATCTGACTGCTGCCAAACCCGCTGAAATCATCAAAAATGCGCCGCAAAGCTACAGTGATATTCCAGAGCTTGGCCCGCCGCTACCGGGCGACTTTGGTGAAGCCGTGCTTGCCAGACAGCGCGCGCTTGATGCTGAACCTGTGCAGGAACAAGGTGAAAAAGCGCCTGACCAAGTAGGCCAATTGCGATTGGCCGAGCAACAGGCCAGCGCGGATCGCCGAAAAGCCGCCCGCGAAGCAGGGGTCATTTTTGAAACAGGCAGAACCCCGCCAAATGAAGTGGCGGCGGGTGATCAGCAATTGCCAACAGGGCAGGCACTGGCGGGCGAAGGCGCGGATCGTCCGACAAGTGCTATAGGAGACCCGGCAAGTGATCCGGGTGGTCAGCTTCGCAAGGTGCAATTTCTTGAAAGCAAGGCCCGAGCGGGCACGATCAATCCGCATCCCCTAGTAGAGCCTGCGTCTCCCTATATGCTCAGCGCTGGTAGTATCATCTCGGCAAGCCTGATTACCGGGCTTCGCTCCGATCTGCCTGGCCTTGTTACAGCGCAGGTTACCGAAAACGCTTATGACAGTGCGACCGGGCGGTTCATCCTGATCCCGCAAGGCGCGCGGCTGATTGGCAGGTATGATAGCCAGATTGCATTCGGTCAGAACCGCGCGCTGGTCGTCTGGCAGCGTCTGATCATGCCCGATGGCAGTTCAATCGAAATCGACAATGCCCCGGCAAGCGACGCGCAAGGGTATGCGGGACTTACCGACAAAGTCGATGTTCACACTTGGACGCTCCTCAAAGGCATTGCGCTCTCAACGCTGCTGGGTGTTGGCACCCAGCTCAGCCTTGGTTCTTCGGAAAGTGATCTTGTTCGTGCTGTCCGCGAATCCACCCAACAAACAACCGAACGTGCTGGCCAGCGCCTTGTTGGCACAGCACTAGATGTCCAACCAACGATTACGGTGCGCCCTGGTGCGCGTGTCCGCATCGTTGTTCACAAGGATTTGGTTCTCAGACCCTCTTCAGAGAAGGGAGGCCGCTGATATGGCTGATATCAAACTTGCCAAGCTTCCTGACCGCGCGTTGGTTAAGCTTGTCGTCAATATCGCCCCTGAGCTTGATCAAATGCTTGCTGACTATGCAGCTATTTATGCTCAGACTTACGGCAAGACGGAAAGTGTTGCCGACCTTGTGCCCGGCATGATTGCAGGTTTTCTGGAAAGCGACCGGGGCTTTTTAAGGGCGCGGGTCAGCCTTGCACAAGTGGACACCAAATCATGATTATGAGATCAGGCAGAGCTTGCACGGGGACAAAACCTCCTGATGAATTGAGTGTTGAATCAGCAGTCACTGACACTCAAATCACCCCCATATCAGTGTGGGTTAAGACGGCCATATTCTTAACTGGCTTGAGCCGTTCCAAACTCTATGAGTTGATCGCTTCGGGGGACGTTGAGTCGGCAAAAGTGGGCTATTCGCGTTTGGTAATATTTGCCAGCCTTCGAAAGTTTATTGACGAATCGCGTTGCTAATAGAAATGCAGAGCTCTCTAAGACCTCGTGCCAAAGGCCGATAACTCAGCTTCGCCAAATGACATGCTCCCCTAAACTGTGACCAGTTGATAGTTGAGCCCGACGCAAAGGAGGCGGATGAAGACGGCGACTGACATAATCGGCGGCAACTGTTTTTATATCGTGTGAACGTATATTCTTGGATTAGAATCAGCCTGCAAAGCCTGTCGCGCCGAGTGTTTGTTGAGAGTTTTTTAGGGCTGACTGGCGGATCATGATGTTGATAGCGGTATGCAAAAATGGCAAACAATGTAAAATCGCTGCATTTGGCCAAACGAGGTTGGGGGCCATTTTGGGGGCCATATTAAAGCAATATCTCAAAAAAAGTTGTGAAACATATGCTTGTACCTCATTTGCGATTCCCTTCACCCGCTCCAAATCTTTGGATTTGTGTAATCCATTGATATTACACAGTAAAATATCACGAAAATTGCCTGTGTAGGAATTGTGCAGAATATTTTTAAGAGTCGTCTCGCTTGTGCGGGCTTGAAA
>JAYUIX010000136.1:0-5463 GCA_043765635.1 Sphingomonadales bacterium | reverse complement strand
GCGCTCCTCAAGCGAAAGCTGGGTATATCTTGGCATGGCAGCACCTGTTGTAGGTGTTGCACTTCGTTTGTGAACTCAGGGGGGTTAGGCTTTTCTTCTGCCGATGATCCAAAGAAGAAGCCAAGCCCCGTGTCAAGCACGGGGCGACGGGCCTAATTAATGTTATCGCGCTGTAAAACACCATAAGCCAAGCCCGATCCGTTCGCCCTGAGCTTGTCGAAGGGCTCCCTTCTTCTTTGGCGATTGGAAAAGGAGGGAAGGCTTCGACAGGCTCAGCCCGAACGGATTTGGTTTAAGCCATACTCTTCATGCTCTGGAAACCACGCCCAATCTAGGCCGCAGGCACGGCGATTTGTCGCTGATCAACCAACAGGGCCAGTTCGGCGACCAGATCGTCAGCGATAACGGGTTTGATGCGGACGGTCAGGTCGGGAAAGCGTGCCGCCAGTTCGGCGGGGATGCCCACGCCGGTCTGGATGATCAACGGTACATCGTCGTGGATCAGGCGTTCGAGTACCGGCGTGACAACGCCGTCAGTAAGATTGAAATCCAGAATGGCGGCCCCGGCGCAGTGCGTTTCAAGCAATGACAATGCCCCCCTGACGCTCGCCGCAGGGCCAATGATGGTGCCGCCCGCGTTCCTGATCGCGAAGGTCAGCGCCATCGCAATGACGGGTTCGTCCTCAACGACAAGAATGGCTAGATTATCGAGCACGATGCGACCTTGATCTGACAATTGATATATATCAAAGGCTAACCCGTGGCAGTGCCAATCGTTCCGTTAGGACAGAAAGTTTGATGATCAATCCGTCCGGGTTCCAGTCATAATCTATCTGGCCGTCAAGCTGCCCCTTGATGCTGCTCTGCGCGAGCATGCTGCCAAACCCCTCATGCTTGGGCGGTACGTCGATGTGCGGCCCGCCGCGCTCAACCCACATGAGTTCGAGGCGCTCTTTTTTGATTATCCAGGTAACCGCAACCTGCCCTGTAGCTTTGGAAAGCGCGCCGTATTTGGCGGCGTTGGTCGCAAGTTCATGCAGCACCATTGACAGGCTGGTAACGGCATCGCCGCTGACAACGACATCGGGCCCATCAGCGGTGGCGCGGCCGAGCTGCCCCGGTTCAATTGCCCCAGCAAGAGGCCGCAATATTGTTTCGACGATTTCGCTCAAGGAGGTTTCGGCGGTGTCAACACCAGATCCAAGCCGCAGCGGCCGGACAAGATTGTGCGCCCGCGCCATTGCGGCCAATCGGCCCTGAATGGTCAGTGCCATGGCTTTGGGCGTTGTCGCGGCTGGCACACTCAGCGAGACAATGCTTCCGGTGACAGCAAACAGGTTTTTGATCCGGTGATCCATTTCCTGCAACAACAGTTCCTGCTGGTGCTCATGACGCGCACGAATGCTGACATCAATAAAAATTACCCCCAGCCTGCGACTGTTGCCCTCATCAAACCGGAATGCGTAAACTTCAAGAAAACGCTTTTGCGCGACAAACTCACGCTCAAAACGTAGCGGCTCACCAGTTTCCCAGACTTTGTCATAGATTTCACACCATTCCTGCCACTCGCCCGGCACAATTTCACGCATTGTTTTGCCCGAAGGGTTGGCAATGCCGCTTTGCGCTTCAAATCCGGGGTTGGCGGTCAGATAACGGTAATCGCTTGGCTCGCCCGCGCGGGTGTCAATCTTTTCGAGGATGCAGAAACCTTCATCAATGAAGTCAAACAGCAATCGGTATTTCGCCTCGCTGGCGCGCACGGCCTCGGCGGCTGCCTGACGGTCAGTAATGTCAACAAAGGTCAGAACCACCCCGTCGATCACATTGGCGATGGTGCGGTAAGGGCGGATGCGCAGGATGAAGGTGGTTTTGGTGCCTTCAAGTATGACCTCGCGCTCGACTGTCGTGAGCTTGCGCAGCACGGTTTTCACATCGCGTTGCAACTCGCGGTAATCAAGCAGGCTGACAATTTCGGTAATCGGGCGGCCAATGTCGGCATCGCGCAAATGAAAAACCTCGTTAACACCGCGCGTGAAGCGCCGGACGCGCAGGCTTTCATCAAGAAATAAGGTCGCGATTTCAGTGCTTTCGAGCAGGTTCGACAAATCGCTGTTAAGTTGTGTCAACTGGTCATTCTTGCTCGCGATTTCGGTGTTGATTGTCTGCAATTCCTCGTTGACCGATTGCATTTCCTCTTTCGCGGTTTCAAGTTCCTCGTTTGACGATTGCAGTTCCTCGTTGACTGATTGATATTCCTCGTTGGAGGATTTCATTTCCTCATTGGCGGTTTCAAGTTCGTCGATGGTTGATTGAAGCTGCGTGCGCGTCGTCCGCAATTCCTGTTCAAGCGATTGCAGCGCCTCAACCGATTTCTCGCCAATATCGGCGGTTTTTGACTTTGCCAAAGCCGGGCCGCCATCGTGGAGCGCGAGAACGACATAATCGGCGTCGGATCCCTGATCGCCAAGCCGTTCGGCAATCATGCTGACGAGGCGGGGTTTGCCATCAATGCGGATCGGCACATCGTCACGCCTGACGGCTTCGCCGCCGCTGCGCACTTGCTGGAGCACTTCGCGCGCGGCAGGCCGGAGGGTTTTGCGCAAAATGTCGAACAGCGCAAAACTTGCCGGCCCCGGAGAGGGTTCGAGATATGCGCCAACCGCGCCGCCCGAAAAGCGCACGATCCTGTTGGCGCGGTCAAGCAGCAGATGCGGCGGCAAATGCTTTTCAATGACCCGGCGGATGTATTTATCGATCTGGTCTTCGTTCGGCGTTGCCTGAACCTCGGGCGCGGTGCGCTCAATCATTCTGTTTCCTGTGGAAAAGGGTGGCAAAGATGTGGTCGCGACGTCGCGACGTTCGAAAATCCGGTGTTTCTTGTCACGGGTACTGAACAGCTTGGTCGAACGCGTCACTGATTCAGACGAACCGAGGAACAGCTTGCCCTCGGGTTTCAGCGCATAATGGAAGGTATGCATCAACCGGTCTTGCATCGGCGGATCAAGATAGATGAGCAGGTTCCGGCACGAAATCAGGTCGACTTTGGAAAAAGGCGGGTGCTTGATCACGCTATGCGCCGAAAAGACGCACATCTCGCGGATTTCGGGGGCGATGCAATAATCGTCGCCTTCCTGCGTGAACCACCGCTCAAGCCGGTCATCGGAAAGGCCCGCAACCGGCTTGCGGTAGCGCCCCACCCGCGCCTTCGCGATTGCGCGTTCGTCAAGATCAGTGCCAAAGATTTGCACTTTGGGCCGGGGGCGGCGCGTGTCCATCGCTTCGCGGAGCAGGATGGCAATTGTATAGGCTTCCTCGCCCGTGGCACAGCCCGGCACCCAGACGCGCACGTCATCATTGACGTTTCTCGACGCCATCAGCGCCTTGAGCACGGTTTCGTTCAGCACCTCAAACGAGGCGGGATCGCGGAAAAAATGCGTCACGCTGATCAAAAGCTCACGCAGCAGCAGGTCAAGCTCCTCGGGATTTTTTTTGAGGCGCTCACGGTAGGCCTGCGGCGTTTCGACCTGGAGCACCTGCATCCTGCGCTGGAGCCGGCGCACCAGCGTCTTTTCCTTATATTCGCTGAAATCATGGCCGGTTCGCGCATGGAGCGCACGCAGGATCGAGGCAAGTTCGGAAGCCGCGTCTTTGTGGACGCCTTCATCGTCTTTGCCGTCAGCGATATTTGCCAGATGGCGTTGATGCGAGACGATCCGCTCGGGCATCGCTTCAACCGCCAGCACATCATCGACCAGCCCGGTGTTGGCGGCACTTTCAGGCATTCCGGGCAGCGCGTGGCTATCATATTCGGCCTGTGCAAGCGTGAGGCCGCCATGTTCCTTTATCGCGGTGAGGCCGATCGCACCGTCACTGCCCGTGCCTGACAAGATGATGCAGACCGCGTTTTCGCCCTGATCGCTTGCCAGCGATTCAAAGAATGTATCAATCGGTCGACGGCGATCACGCGGCGGCGCGGGGCGGACGATTTTGAGGCAGCCGCTGTCAATCGTCATAGTAGCATCAGGCGGAATCACGAAAACGCAATTGGGCTTGACTGAAACACCGTCAGTCGCCTCGATCACGTCCATGCTGGTCGATTTTCCAACCAGTTCGGCCAACATGCTTTTATAATCAGGTGACAGATGCTGAACAAGCACGAACGCCATTCCCGTGTCGACCGGCATTGCCGCGAAGAAGCTTTTGAACGCTTCAAGACCGCCAGCAGAGGCACCGATGCCAACCGTTAGAAACACGGGCGTATTGTGTAGCTTTGGCCCCATAAGTTCCACAATCAAAATTGTCAGAGGATGAGAGAGACTGTCACCCTCCTAAGCGCATATTGACAAACAGCCAGTGAATTCATTGCGGCGCGGGAATTTCTGCCAATTGACCCGGCTAGCCGGTCTCGCGGAGTGACTTGCCCCATTGATAACGCCCCGGATCGCGCCCATATCGCAAATATCAAATTTTCCGGAGCTATGATGAGCCAGTTTTACCCCGTTTTGCCACTGCGTGATATTGTGGTTTTTCCCAATATGGTCGTGCCGCTGTTTGTCGGCCGCGACAAATCGGTGTCGGCGCTTGAGGCGGCGATGGCGGCTGACAAAGAGATTTTCCTTGTAGCACAGCTTGACCCGGCGGAGGATGATCCGGGCCGTGACGATTTGTATGACATGGGCGTTGTCGCCACGGTGATGCAGCTTTTGAAGCTGCCCGACGGCACCGTGCGCGTGCTGGTCGAGGGTCAGCGCCGCGCAAGCCTTGCGACGCTTGAAGGTGAAAATGATCATCTTGTCGCGACGATTATAGAGGCGGAAGAAAACGGCGCGAACAGTACCGAAATCAAGGCGCTGATGCGCTCGGTCGTTGATCAGTTCGACAATTATGCAAAGCTCAACAAGAAATTACCCGCCGAAACCGCTGTGCAGCTAAGTGAAATTGACGATGCGTCGCGGCTGTCCGATGCGGTTGCCGCCAATCTCTCACTCAAGGTGAGTGACAAGCAAACATTGCTTGTTGAACTTGACCCCGGCAAGCGGCTTGAGATGACCTTTGCGTTCATGGAGGGTGAACTCGGCGTCCTTCAGGTTGAGAAGAAAATCCGTGGCCGCGTCAAGCGCCAGATGGAAAAGACCCAGCGCGAATATTATCTGAATGAGCAATTGAAGGCGATCCAGCGCGAACTCGGCAATGAGGGCGAGGAAGGCGAAGGCGACGAAATCGGCGAACTGACGCAGAAGATCGCCACGCTCAAACTCTCCAAAGAAGCCAAGACCAAGGCGACGATTGAGCTGAAAAAGCTCAAGACAATGGCGCCAATGTCTGCCGAGGCGACGGTTACGCGCAACTATCTTGATGTGCTGCTCGGCCTGCCGTGGGGCAAAAAATCAAAGCTGAAGAAGGATATCGCGGCGGCGCAGGCGGTGCTTGATAATGATCATTATGCGCTTGAAAAGGTCAAAG
>JAYUIX010000135.1:0-5466 GCA_043765635.1 Sphingomonadales bacterium | reverse complement strand
TTCGCGGCCGCCAATGCCATTGCTGACGGGGTAATAGGTGGGCTGTCTGACAAGGTGGCGGCGGCACTGCGTTCCTCAACCGATATTGACCGGGCCATCCGCGAAGCGACCAAGGTTGACGCACTTGAGAGCCTGCTCGACGGTCTCGTTGGCGGCAATGCCAAGGCGCTCCGTGAATTTGAGGCACAGGCCAAGGATCGTCTGCGCATCGCGACGCAATTCGGCTTTGATGTGGTCAAGGTTGAGGCGGCGAACGCCAAAGAACGTAAGAGCCTGATCACGCAAAGCCTTGATGAGGCGGTTGGCGGACTTCGCGAAATACTCGAAAGCTTCAAAACCGGTGACCGTGCGACGGGCAGCCTTAGTGAGCGGCGTGACGCGCTGATCAGTGAACGTGACGTGCTGGCGCAGACCGCAGGCACAGACCGTGACGCGGCGGACAGGCTGGCGCGGGTGATTGCGCAGATTGATGATATCAGCCTTGAAGCGTTTGGCACGGCGGGCGGCCAGTTCGCGACCGACCGGGCAACCAACACGAGCATCGCACAGCGCATTGTTGACCAGGCGAACGCTGAAATCACCGCAGCCTCGGCAAAAGCACAAGGGATTGCGGGGACTGGCACAGCAAGCACAGATGCGCTGATCAAGGCATCGAATGAGCGATTGGCAGCGCTTGAAGGTGGGTTGAATGAGTTGACCGATTTGACCGTAGAGATGGTGAGCGCGCTTAACGCGATCAAATCGAACACCGTCGCAAGCGGGAACGCGAACGATCCGTTTGCGGCCGCGCGCGGCATCGGTCGATTGGTTTTTGAGCAATGAGTGTGCCGACCGCCTATTATCTCACGCTGACCCCGCGGGATGCAGCCACCGGCGCGCCCATCACCGTGCGCCTCGCAGGTGGCGGGCGTGGCGGATACAAGCAATTCGGGTCAACCGAGTGGAAGGCGGGCCTCAACCGGCCACCCGCGATTGCAGAGCGCATTGGGTTTGACGGCGAAGGCTTTGAAGAGGGTGCGGCCGCACTTGCGCTTAGCCTGACATGGCGTGGCCGAAAGGCCGATGTTGCCGCGCGCGCAGCCTATTATTGGCGCGATGCGCCGTTCACGCTGCACAGCGGCCCGCAGGACGGCGATGACGCGGCGATGGAATTGCTGCTATCGGGGCGCGTTAGCGATGTTAGCGGAGACGCATCGTCAATCATCTTTCCGCTGGCTGATATCAGCGTCGATTATGCCAAGCCGATCATCAAAGCGACCTATGCTGGCACGGGCGGGATTGAAGGCGATCCTGAAATCAAGGGCAAGCCGAAACGCCGCGCGTGGGGTGTCGTTTATAATGTCACAGCCGAAAGCCTGATCAAGGCCAATAATATCCATGTCGTCACTGATCCCGCGCATCCGATCCTTGCATTTGATCAGGTTTATGATCGCGGCAATGCCGCCTCTGCCTTAACGCTTGTCCTATGGGCGGGATCGATTGCCGCCACCTTGGCCGCATTGATAGCGGCCGTCGCCCCGGCTGGCGGCGCTGCGGTTGCGCCGTCGATTGGCTGCCTCAAATGGTGGCACGGCAACCCCGGCAAATTGACCTGTGATATTCGCGGTACCATCGGCGGGGGCTATGTTGATAAGCCAGTCGATATCGCGATCCGTGTGCTTGAAAGCGTTGCAGCCGTGAGCGTCGACGCGGCCAACGTCAATCAGCACCGAATTGACCGCAACTATGTGTTCGGCTGGCTGGTAAGCGATACGTCGTCAACAGCGGCGAGCGAAGTTCAGAGCATGATGAGCGGAATATCGTCATGGTTCGCAATGAGGCCAGACGGCGTAGTCCAGTTTGGCATTTATGCCTGGGGCGCTTCGGTGATGACCTTGACATCGGCCCGGCCTGAAATCGTGCGTCAACACGGCCCGGTTGATAAGATCAACCTGGGCTGGCGCAGGAACCAAACGATCATGGCGCGCGGCGATATCGCCGAAGTTGTGTTCGCAGCCGATGTCAGTGGCCTCGGCGCGCTTGCCACCAAAAGCACGGCTGACTTTGTGGCCGATGTGAGCGGGATAAAGCCCGAGGCGAATGCCACATCGGGCAGCAACCTCATCTATAATGCGAACGTAGAAACTGGCGACACATCCGGTTGGTCGCTTTCGGAAAACCAAGGCGGTGTTGCATTAACCGTCACTAACATAGCGCGATCTGGCCAATTCTCGTTCGCGATTATCAAGCCTGATCATATTACCGGGTTCACTGGCGCAGCAAGCTCGCGGGCTATATCCGTCCAGCCGGGACAGAAATTCATTGTCAACACATCTGTATTAGGATCGCATAACACGGCGGCAGGTTTCATTTTGAGGTTGCAAGAGTCGAGCTTGCCGCCACTTAGCGGGACAGTTGATGGGAACAATCGCACCCGCTTGACCGATCTCATCGGAAACGGGCCAGTTACGCAAGGATGGGTGGACTACACCAATTTAGTTTATATGGTTCCTGCCAACGTTTATTTTGTCTCGCTCGCTGTTTACAATTGGGTGGGTGGCCCAGCGCAGCTGTTATTTGAAGCAGCGATGGCGCGGCAGACAGACGCCGTTTTGGGTCAGAACCTTCTTACTCAGGGCGGCGCAATCGTAAACGACAGCATGGCGCTCAACGCGCTCCAGCAATGGGGCCAAGTCAACGCAAGGCCAGCCAATCTCTCGCTGTTGAGCGGGAGTGAGGCGATCCTGAACGGCACCATCACGATTGGCGCGAACGGCAAGTTGCTCAACGCTGGCGGTGGCGAAGTCACGATTGCGGGGCTGGGCTACATCGGTCAGCTGAATGCGACCTTTGGTGCGAACTGGACGACGAACCTGAGCAACCTGCCACCCAATCTCTCGCTGCTCAGCGGAAGTGAGGCGATCCTGAACGGCACCATCACGATTGGCGCGAACGGGCAGTTGCTTAACGCGGGCGGCGGCGCAGTCACGATTGCGGGGCTTGGCTACATTGGTGCGCTGAATGCGACCTTTGGTGCGAACTGGACGACGAACCTGAGCAACCTGCCACCCAATCTCTCGCTGCTCAGCGGAAGTGAGGCGATCTTGAATGCGCTGATCACGCCTGCTTCGATAGGGTTCAATGGCGCGCTCGCCCAGCTTGATCCAGCCGCCGCCGCAACACTTGCCGCCGCTGGTGGCGGTGGGATGACTGTCGGGCTAAATAGCATCATCACGAGACGCTTAACGGCGGGGCAATCAGCGACGTTCAACGCTGCGATTAGCGTAAATGCGGGTGGCAATTCAGGCAATTTGTCGGTGGCAATTCAGGTATCGCCGTCAGGCACAAATTCCTTTGCGACTATACAAACCAGCGCTTCAGTTTCGGTTGGGCCTGGTGAGCCGGGTTTCACAGATATAGGCGGTGTGATTTACACTAATAACAGCGGAATAACGCAGTCGTTTGATTTTCGCGCAGTCGCTGTGAGAGCGCCTGCTACTGCGGGCGGCACCGTTATTACCAACCAAAGCTATCTCAATGGATGAATGGAGTGAATTATGACCCAGATTGAAAAAGACACTGCTGATTTTAACGCCATTCTTCAGGCGTTAGACAGTTGCGTTACAAGCGTGGCGGAAGTGATTGCCAGCGCGCCTGAGCGCGGTAGCCCGCTGTGCACTCAAGCCCAGTGCTACGCATATAATTTGCCTGATCATATCTCAATGTGGCGGAGCAGGGTTCAGGCGGATCGAGATATTATGCTTGGGAATGCCTCGGCAATCGAGCCTGAATTGGCAGCCCCGAATGGAGCACAGGGCAGCGATGGTTGATTCCGGTTTTGCGCTTTACCTCCAATCGGCCGAACGCGTTGCTACAGCAGTTGACGCACCTCACGCTGCAGCATGGGGTGCTTTGGTTCGCACACTTGCCCTCTCATCAGGTATCGCCAATGAGGCTGATGCAATTGTCGAGGCCGGACGCGCGCTGGCATTCGTCAAAGGGCCGTTGGCCGAGGTGCGCGAAACCATAGCCGGCAAGGTCGATATCAGTGCAATCAAGGGGCGTGTTGTGACCGTGGACGGCATCGCGGTTTTTGTCCTGGGCGGTGGATATGACCGCGCGACAAATGTCAGTGTCATCGACGGCTTGAGGAGGAATTGATCGTGGGTGATGTGTTGATCATTGAGCCGATAACCCTTTCGCAGAATATCGCTGTCGCGAATTACACAGTCACGCGAGGAACTGGCCATGGAAACCTCATCACCAACGATCCGCGTGAGATATTTCTTGATGGTCCGGTGGGTAATGGCACACAGATCAATATCGATTTTGGCCAAAATGTAGCAATTGATACTGTCTATCTCGGCAACACCAGCGGGGCGGCGGGCGATACATGGGGCATCGCTTACGGTAATGCGGCTGCAGGCGCGATCAATATCACACAGTTTTTTACCAATCCTTTGCGCCTGCCTTCGGATGATGTTGCCGGCGCGCGCGGACCGGCTGTTTATGTCTTTCCCGCGCCAATCAATATGCGCTATTTGCGGATCACAATTTTCAGGCCAGCAGGGCAGCCACTTCAGGTGGGCAGCATGATCGTAGGCAACGCATTGCGACCGAGCTATAATAAGGAGATTGGATCGATCCGCCAGCCGCTCGACTCGGGCACCAGAACGCGGCTTGATGATGGCGGATTAACCACCGTGGCTGGATCGCTGATCAGTGGTTACAAATGGGTGTTCGGCGATCTCACCGACGCCGAGCGCAAAAAGATTTGGGGCATCATAAGACGGCGGCGCACGACCGAGCCGGTATTGGTCATAGAGGATGCAGACGACCTCGTTGAAGAGGGCGTTCATTATTGCACCCTGATAGATCTGGAAGGCTATCTGCGATCAGACCCAACCAAGAACAGATGGGCGTTGAGTGTGGAGGACTGGCTATAACTATTGCCTTCAAGGCGAGTGCCTTTTGATCTTTCAGATGGTGCAAGTGAGGTTGCCGGATCGAACATCCGCAATATCCTATTAAATTAGAGGAGTATATATGTCGTTCAAGTCAGCAAAGGGGCCGTTCAGTTCTCTCACGATTGTCGCTTCGATGATCGCGATGGGCGTAAGCGGCCTATCCGCCTTCGGCGTCCATGTCGCACCAGACGTTGTTCCCAACCTCAACGCAATCCTAACCGGAGCCGCAGCCGGGGCTGCAATCTACGGCCGCGTCCGCGCAAAAACCTTTATTCAGTAAATAACCTTATTGGTTAAAACATGACAAAATGCCGCCCTAATGCCAATCGCGTTGGGGCGGCTATTTATTGTCCCCAATTTTTGTCCGGCTACAGTCAAGCACTGCATCCATCAATCCCGGAATAAGGCCATTAAGCTGATTGCAGGGATTGCGTAGGCCCGTAATCTCAATCACCGCTTCATCTCCAATCCGAAGCCGCGTACCAGCAGACAGCCCGAGCAAATCGAGCCCCCGCGTCGT
>JAYUIX010000134.1:0-20564 GCA_043765635.1 Sphingomonadales bacterium | reverse complement strand
GATCGCAGGGCGCAGTGCCGCCGCCCAAGCCGACGCGCGCTCGGTCGCGGCGGACAAGCGCTTCGTCAACTCCGATGGCACCATCAAAACCGCCCCTGAAATCACTGACATCCGGATCGGTGATGCAATCGCCGCTACCCGTGCCCAATTTGGTGAGGAGGCCGCCAACGCTATTGCAGCCGAGCTAAAAGACCCCAAACTCCGCGCGTCGCTTGATCAGGCATCGGGGTTGATCATCGCCTACAAGCAGGGCGGGCATGGCGATCCCGCAGCACTTGCCGAGGCAACAACCAACGGCAAGCCGCGCGTCGCGGGCAGCGGCTTTATCGCGACCGATGGCAGCGAGTCAGTCGTCACCGCTGGCAGCCGCACCTTTGGCGATGATGTAATCGTCGTGCTTGATGCCGTCGGCGGCAAAATCAGCCAGCTT
Organism: Sphingomonadales bacterium; assembly: GCA_043765635.1. Taxonomy (GTDB): domain Bacteria; phylum Pseudomonadota; class Alphaproteobacteria; order Sphingomonadales; family Sphingomonadaceae; genus Aquisediminimonas. The sequence goes on along the minus strand of JAYUIX010000134.1, from coordinate 20,134 downwards.
GAGCGGGACAATCCGCGCACCGCCTCGGCACTGTCATTCACGCTCGGCCTGCTGTTGAGCGGCCCTGTTGGCGCGGTTGGTGATGTCGTTGTCGGTAAAGCGGTCGAGGCCGAACTCGCGCGCAACAAGGCCGCGCGTGACGGGCTGGTCATAGTCGTCAACGAGGTCGGCCTGCGCGCCACGACGGCGCTGTCGTCCACCAGCCTCGAACGCGACCGCGAGTCCGCTGAGTTCTTCAAGTTCGAGACCGAAAACAACGTCCTCAAAGCCGGCGCAACCGTGCTGGGGATCGGCACAATCGCCAAGCTGCTCAAGCGCACGGGCAGCGGAGGCATTGATGGGGGGATCAATCCTAATGCGGGGGATGTGCCTGCATCACTTGATACGCGCCCACCGCTGGTGCCGAATAACGTGACCGTCTCCTTTGAAAATGCAGGGTCACGGTTAAGCAAGGCTGAGCTTAATGCCGGGTTTGAGACTTCGGGGACGACGGCAAAAGCGCCACAAACGCCAGCAGGTCAACAGTTGATTGCCACAATTCAATCTACTGGAGTATCTGCACGAGATGCCGAAATATTTGCCAACAACTTCTTTGCTTCCGGCATTCGTCCGCCAGTGGCTGTGCCGATTAACGCAGGCGATACTTTGGTCAAGATCGTCCCTCGAGGTGAAGCTGTAACGCCATTCTCGGGCTACTTCCTTACCCAATCCGAACTGGCAAATCTTTCACGTAATCCGGGGCAAATCGCGAATCGTCTTGGCCTGCCAGCAGGCTCGCAAGCGCTGCAATTTGATGTATTTGAGGTCAAGGCACTTACCAATACCACTGTGTTCCAGAGTAAGGTTGCGCCGACTATTAATACCAAAACGGGCGCAAGCACGACTGGCGGTGCTACTCAAACCATCGTTGGCAATCGTGGCCAGTTTACCGATCCCGTTCGTATTGGTACGATCAATGGATTCAAACCGTTGCCTAAAGCTGGAAAATAATAATGAAAAAATTAGTGAAGCTTGATGAAGATTTTAACCTTACGGAAGTTGATTGGAAAGCAACCCGGCGGCAAGCTGAAAAAGTGCGAGATTACATTGCTAACGCGCCTGAGGCTGAGCGGCAAAAATACGATTATGATAAAAAAGTATTGCCGATAATTGACGCGGTGATGGATGGCACACTTCAAAATCCATATTTTAGGTTTGATCCGTACAACGCACGTTTTATAATGGAAGGACAGGCGCCAGATTTGGTTGAAACTTTCAAGGACGTTTTTTACGAATTTAAGTGGATGATTGAGGCATCAGCAGCAGTTTTCAGCCTTTCAACACACGAAAGCGGTAAATATATCTTAGGCAAATACCGCGTTGAAAAAGACGACGAACTTTATGAATGGTGCTGGTTCGAAGATTAAGCTGCTGCGCCCAGCAGCGTCATTCTACACTCGCACCACCCGCAGCCAAAATAGAAAATCCCGCTAACGCAGGCTTTGCGCTCCTTCCAGCAGGCCGCCGCTGACGCGGCGGCGCAGACGCTTTCGCTCCCCCTTCACTTTTCGCTGTCCTATTTCGAAAGTTCCTAATACGTTCCTTGATTCGCAAAACTAGGAGCATCACCCATGAACGGTAAACTTCCACCCGGTATCAACGCGCCGCCCCCGCAATCAGTTGAAAGTGGCCTTGCATATACATTCTCTGGCGTCGTTCAATATGCGCCGTGTGATGATTACGAGGCAATGGCAGCCCACATCGAGCTTCAACACCCCTTAATTGAAGCGCGGCGGCAGTTGGCGCAATCGGGGCAGAATGTTTCATAAAGGGACAATGTGGTTCTAAAAAACATCGAATAGGTGTCAACTATGTCAACTATGTAAAGTTATCTTACACACTGCACTTTGCGCCAACGCCGGTTTGGAAAGCCGTTTAGGTGAGACCATAGTGTGACTTTCTGAACAAACGTTCATAAAGCATCGCCACCGGCCAAACCCAACTGGGCAGCTTCGGCGATGCCTGTGCTCAAGCACGCGGGCTGCTTGAAGCCGGTGTTGCTGAGGCCAAGCGGCTTCAACTCAGCGTCGGCGTCGCGCTCACTGGTGCCCAGGTTGCCAGCCTCAAGACCAGCCTGGTCTGGTATGTTAAATCGACCGTGCAGGGCCGCGAAGTCCTTGTTCCCGTGGTCTATCTTGCAGCCGCTGATCAGAAGTCGATCAAGAACGGCGCGATCATCAGCGGTAGCAATGTCGTCGCTAACGTCAGCGGCAGGTATTGTCAGGTTAAACGTGAACGCACGTGCTGGTGCGATTTGGGCGACGTCGTTCATGCAGCGGTGGTTGCGTGAGCCCAAGTCTGATGGGCCGCGTTTCGAAGCTGGCGCATGATGGGTCGTGTGGTGAGATGACGCTGGGTGTAGAAAACGTTATAGATAGACGCATGTATGGAGAGGAATCTTTGGGCCGAGCCTTGGCTTTTGAAGCGCCACATTTTGCGCTCGCGTCTGCGGATTGGAAGATGCGAATTCTCCGCCCGGTTGTTCTCGCGCATCCATCCAGATTGATGCTGCTCGCTCAGCTTGAGGTCATGCGCAGCGGCACCGTAAGACTTCAGCCCATCGGTCACGATACTCTCAGGATGGATGCCAGAATTCTTCATCAGCTTGCGCATCAGCCTGAGCGCCGCCCGCTTGTTTCTGTGCTTTTGCACCAATATGTCGAGAACCTCGCCTTCATCGTCAATAGCGCGCCAGAGATACAAATGTTTCCCGCGAACGCGAACCACCATCTCGTCCAGATGCCAGCGCGGTGATGGTTTAGGCCTTTAACTGACGTCGATGCCGCGCTCGGCAAGCAAATCCTCGACATCCCTGAAGCTCATCGTGAAGCGGAAATAGAGCCAAACTTCATGGGTAATCACGCTCGGTGGAAAGCGGTGCCGGGCGTACGAGATTGGCTTTATCGGAATAAAGCTACCCCTCCATCATACCTGCGTCGAGACCCAAAATGTCGCCCAACGGTTAACCTGACAATACCCAGCTGAGCTACGGGCGCACAATAAGGCTTTTTAGCAAAGGCGGGAATACTTCGCCAGTCTAAATCACTTCGCAGCGGTTTTGACGATTTCGACGGGTTGAAACTCACCAAGACCACAGCTTGCACCGCGGTTGAGATCGCCGCCACTCGTATTCAGCACAGTGATAATATCAGTTGAGCACAACACGCTGAGCGAGGTTTTGTAGCTGAACCGTTCTTCAAAGCCGAGTTGCGGGCAACTGTAAGGCAATTTGTTGCGGTAGGTTTTGCCGCCGAGCATCCGGAAATCAATCGTCTGATCACCGTAAACACGCGTTTCGCGGATTTGGCGCAACGGGACGCAGCTTAGCGCTTTGCCGGCTTCTTTGGCTTCGGGCGCGATATTGCGATCCCGCTTGGCGAGTGCGACGCCTGCGCCGCCGATGAGGAGTGAAGCGGTTACAACCAAGGCCAGTTTGCGCATTACGAATCATCCTTTGCTTGAATTTTTAACAATCTTGACTGGTAAAGCTGACTTGGGCCTGAATGAGCAAAGGTCAGCAACGTTGCAGCGCCAGCATTCAGGTGTGCGCGCCTTGCAGACATATCGGCCATGAAGGATCAGCCAATGATGCGCGCCAACGCGAAACGGGGCGGGTGTGTGCTTGTCGAGCGCTTTTTCAACCAAAAGCACCGTTTTCCCCTTGGCTAGGCCAGTGCGATTGCCGACGCGAAAGATATGCGTATCGACGGCAAAGGTCTCTGCGCCGAACGCGGTGTTCATCACGACATTGGCGGTTTTGCGGCCAACACCGGGTAATGCTTCAAGCGCGTCACGGTTGGCAGGCACTTCGCCGTCATGATCGCGGACGAGGAGTTCGGAAAGCGCAATGACGTTTTTTGCCTTGGCATTGAACAGGCCAATGGTCTTGATGTGGCCTTTGAGTGCATCCTCACCAAGCGCAACCATCTGCGCGGGTATTTTGACTGCTTCAAACAACGCGCGTGTCGCCTTGTTGACGCCGACATCGGTTGACTGTGCCGACATCACCACCGCAACGAGCAGTTGATAGGCATTGCCATAAGCCAACTCAGTTTCAGGCGCAGGATTTTCCTCGGCAAGACGGCGGTAGAATTCAAAAACGTCAGCTTTTTTCATATCCGCTCCGCAATTGCTTGGCCCGCCGCCCATCCGCTTGCCCACGCCCATTGAAAGTTATAGCCGCCGAGCCAGCCTGTCACATCCACAGCTTCACCGATAGCATAAAGCCCAGGCACATCGCGCGCGGCCATGCTTTGTGATGAGAGTGCAGCAGTGCTGATCCCGCCAGCAGTAACTTCGGCCTTGGCAAAACCTTCAGTGCCGTTTGGAGTAAACCGCCAGCTCCGGAGTTGTTGCTCAGCGCTTTCTAATACGCGATCAGTCAAATCGGCGAGTGTGGAGGGCAAACCAATTCGCTCACCAAGTGTTTCAGCCAGCCGATCAGGCAGCACCGAGGCCAAAGCGCTACGCAGCGTTGATCGGGGTCGTTCACGCTTCAGGCTTCGCAGCCAGTTGGCATCATGGGTTGGCAGAAAGTCAATCTCAACGCTTTGGCCGTGTCGCCAATAGGATGAAATTTGTAGGATTGCTGGGCCGGAAAGCCCCTTGTGGGTGAACAGAGCAGCCTCACGAAACGCGGTTTTTCCGCACCGCGCGATGATGTCAGCAGAAACCCCTGCAAGCGAGCGGAAAAGTACTTCATCACCGCCAAGCGTGAAGGGCACCAGCGCGGGACGCGGCTCGACCACCTTCATGCCAAAGCGCCGCGCAAGATCATAGGCAAGGCCGGTCGCACCCATTTTCGGGATTGAGGGCCCACCAGTAGCGATCACAAGGGCAGGGGCGGTTGCGGTGCGATTACCAAACTTTACACTGTATCGCGCATCACCGTGATCGACTGCGCTAATCGCGTCGCCGAGCGCAATCGTCACATCGCCCTTCGCGCATTCATCAAGTAGCATCGCCACAATCTGTTTTGCTGAACCATCGCAGAAGAGTTGCCCAAGCGTTTTTTCGTGCCAAGCGATTCCGTAGCTATCGACTAAGGCGATGAAATCAACAGCGGTATAGCGCCGCAGCGCTGATTTGGCGAAGTGCGGGTTGGCTGAAAGATAACGGTCAGCGTCAGCGCCTATGTTGGTGAAATTGCAGCGCCCGCCGCCCGAAATCAGGATTTTCTTGCCTGGTTCATCGGCATGATCAATCACCAACACGCGCGCGCCGCGCTGCCCGGCAACCAGCCCGCACATCAGCCCTGCGCCGCCAGCGCCAAGGATAATCGCATCATAGGTTTCGGGCGCTGCCATCAGCCAAACAGGATGCGCGCCGCGTCATCCCACAGCCGCTGTGATGCCGCGCCGAGCAGGCCTGTGCCACCGTCACCGATTAGATAGGGGCCACCATCATTTCGTCTGATAACGCCGCCTGCCTCCTCAAGAAACAGCGCCCCAGCGCCATGATCCCAAGGAAGTGTTCGTTCAAACAAAGTCACATCATTTTGTCCAAGCACCAACCGGGGATATTGTTCCCCAGAGCAACGCGGGGTTGGCACAATGTGATACCTACCTACCGCGCGTGCCTCGACATCAGCGCGTTTTTGCGAAGTCATGAAGCTTGTCGCGAGCGCCGCCACGGGCAGCACTTCGCCACTTTCACGTGCGGTAACGGCAATATGATCAACAAATGCGCCTTTGCCGCGCATCGCATGGCAAAAGCGGTTGGCGACGGGATCATAAATCCACCCGCCCTCACGCACGCCGTTGTTGAGGAGCGCAATCATGAGTGCGAACGGCGATTTTCCTTCGGCAAAATTGCTTGTCCCGTCAATTGGGTCGATCAGCCAGACGAGGCCATTATCAACGGCTTCGAGCAGACTTGGGTCGCTCTCGCTGGCTTCCTCGCCAATGATCCGGGCCTCGCTCAGGATTTCGCTCAAGCCCTCGGCAAGCCGCAATTCACTCTCGCGGTCAGCAATGGTAACGAGTTCACCCGGTGATTTCTCGATAATGTCATCAGCGGCAAGCGTGCGAAATCTGGGCAGCACAATTCGCGTGGCAACATCGCGCATCAGCGTCTCAATCGCTATGGTAATTGGGTCGCTCACGCGGGCGTTACAATCTGGCCAAGCCGGGGGAAATGGATGTTGAGCGTGCCTGCCTGCTCTGACTCGCGCTCAATCACAATCCCGTCTGGCCCGCTGTGCAGCAAAGCCCCGACAACTGGATCATCGCCTGATTGTTCAGTTCGGATAAGGACGCTCTGGCCGATGCTAAAACCGGGTTCAACGCTGTGGGTAACAGGTGCAGCCTGCGCAGCTTTGGCGGTGGCAATTGCCGCTGCCGCATTGCTTTCAACACGGGTGCCGTGGCCGATAGCCGCAACACGGTCATACCAAGCGGCAAAGCGTGGGAATGCAAAGACGCGGGAGGCAAAATCAGCCGCGAACGGCATGACTTTGAGGAACCAGCTATTTGCGTAAAGTGCGAGATCACCGTGCCCTGCAGCTTCGCCACCAATGAAGGGGCGACCATCGGCAAGTATCGCCTCAATCCATGTCGTGGCGGTGATGCACTGCGTTTCAAGATGCGGGGCAAAGCGCGGCATTGCATCAAAATCAAAGCCGACAAAGCGACGCTTGCGATCTTCAGCAAAACCGGGCTGTAACACACCCGGCGGCACATTACGCATCGCAGCGCTGACATGCGCGGCAAATTGGCCAGCACCCGCCCATCCAGCAATCATGCGGTGCATCGGCCCAAGCGGTGCCGGATAAAGGCTTGGGCTTGGCGATAATGCTTCAAGCGCGTCCAAAATCGCGGCACTGTCGCAATATATATCTGCGCCAATCTGCATAACAGGCGTGCGGGCATAGCCCCCGGTCAGCGCAATCAGATCGGGTTTGGGCATCATTGTCGGGATTATGACTGAATGCCATGTCAATCCTTTTAGCCCTAGTGCCGCACGGACAAGCTCTGCAAAGGGGGATGTGTCATAATGGTGAAGAATGATGTCTTCCATGTGATTAGCTCCTGTAATCGGCGTTGATGCTGATGTAGCCGTGGGTGAGGTCGCACGTCCATACCGTTGCTCTGCCCGTACCGATGCCAAGGTCTGCGCCGATATCGACGGAGGAGCTGCGGACGTGCGCGGCAACTGGGGTTTCATCATAATCAGGCACGACGAGGCCGTCTTTTGCTACCAAAGTCGGGCCGAAACTAATTGATAACCTGTCGCGGTCGGCGGGTTCGCCTGCTTTGCCGACTGCCATAACAACGCGGCCCCAATTGGCGTCGCCCCCTGCAATTGCGGTTTTGACAAGCGGCGAATTGGCAATACTCATCGCGACTTTATGGGCGCTTTCGTCAGAGATGGCACCCGTCACGGCAACTGTAATGAACTTTGTCGCCCCTTCGCCGTCACACACCACAAGCTGCGCAAGCTGGCGACAGATACCTTGGAGTGCGGCGGCAAAAGCATCGGCTCCAGCGCTATCAAAGCTTGAAAGCAGCGCATTTCCGGCTTTACCTGTTGCAAAAGCAAGCACTGTATCGCTGGTGGATGTATCACTATCAACGGTGATACAATTGAAGGTTGATAGATTTGCGGCGGAGAGCATTTCTTGCAGAAACGCAGGCGTAACGGCAGCGTCAGTGAAGATATAACCAAGCATTGTCGCCATATCGGGCGCGATCATCCCGCTGCCTTTGATAATCCCGCAAAGCTGCACGGTCGTATCACCGATCACAGCGGATGCGACTGCGCCCTTGGTGAAAGTATCAGTCGTCATGATCGTCGCTGCCACCTCTTCCCATGAGCAAGGTTCGGCAATGAATGCTGCGGCAAGCCCGGCCTCGGCCTTATCAATCGGCAAAGGCACCCCGATGACGCCAGTTGAGGAGACGAACACCTGTTCGACTGGACAGCCGAGGTGCGCCGCTGCCTTAGCCGTAACAGCTTCAACCGCTTTCCGTCCACGATAGCCAGTAAAGGCATTTGCATTGCCCGCACTGACCACGAGTGCGCGCGCCTTGCCTTGGGAAAGATGCTCGCGGCACCATTCAACCTCAGATGAAGGGCAACGACTTTTTGTCAAAACGCCTGCAATGCTCGTGTCTTCATCAAATGTAATAAAGGTCAAATCGCACCGATCCCAATTCTTGTAATGCGCGCGGGCAATGCGGGGCGTAACACCTGAAGGCATAGGCATTGCGGGAAAGGATTGGGATAAAGGAGATTTCGTCATAAAAGTCGCATAGTGCGTGACAGATTTTATGCAAACCGCGACAGGGATAGACGAAGGCTCTGTTGACGTTTATATGATATGGCAATTCTATGTTGACACGTGCTTTTCTAATCTTGCTGGCGATGATGACTGGCCTGACTGCTGCGCAAGCGGCAGAAGCCACGCGTCCGGTTCAGAATGCGCTTAGTGTTATCACCTCAAACGATGTGCAAGCATGTGCTGAGGTCGCTTTGGCCTCCAAGCAGCGACACCGCTTCCATATCGCATCGCTTACGCTGTCGACAGAGTATGTCATCCAACTTGCCGATACGAAAGTCAGAGAAGACGCGCTTGCTCCCATGCAGCGTACATTCATTTCCGACCGCGCTCGGCTTTAAGTCACAGCCTTGTTTACAGGGCATTGCGCCATTTTTTTTACAATAATTTAGGCTTTGAATATGATGCTTTCGCCCTTTGATATGGGTAAGCGTCGATCAAGCCAGTACATTAAACAAGGAATATTCTATGCTCGGTGGCATTGCCAAAGCCATTTTCGGATCGTCAAACGATCGTTATGTCAAATCACTTCAGAAAACCGTTGATCGGATCAACGGGTTTGAGCCCACAATTTCAGCGCTCAGCGATAGAGAGCTGGCGATGCAGACGGTCATTTTCCGTGAGCGCTTGGCAAATGGTACTGAACTTGACGATCTGCTGCCCGAAGCCTTTGCCACGGTGAGAGAGGCGGCAAAGCGCACGCTTGGCCAGCGGCATTATGATGTTCAGATGGTCGGCGGGATCGTGCTTCATCGCGGCGAAATTGCCGAGATGCGCACCGGCGAGGGCAAAACACTGGTTGCAACGCTTGCCGTATATCTCAATGCGCTTACCGAGCTTGGCGTTCATGTTGTTACCGTTAATGATTACCTCGCGCGCCGCGATGCCGAATGGATGGGGCAAGTTTATAAATTTCTTGGACTGACGGTTGGCATTATCGTGCCAAATCTATCCGACGCTGAACGCCGTGATGCTTATGCGTGCGATATCACTTACGGCACCAATAATGAATTTGGTTTCGACTATCTGCGTGACAATATGAAATATCTTCGGGAGCAGATGGCGCACCGTGCGTTTAATTTTGCCGTGGTTGATGAGGTTGACTCGGTTCTGATTGATGAAGCGCGAACGCCGCTGATTATTTCGGGGCCGACCGATGATAAGTCAGAGCTTTATAAGTCAGTTCAGGCAGTGGTCGTCAACCTTGTTCCCGTTGATTATGAAGTTGATGAGAAGCAACGTTCGGTCGTCCTGACCGAAGACGGTACTGAACGCGTTGAGCGCTTGCTGGAGGATGCCGGCCTGCTTGAAGGCGACAATCTCTATGATTTTGAGAATACGCAGGTCGTCCATCATCTCAATCAGGCGATGCGCGCCAATGTGATTTTCAAGCGTGACACCGATTATATTGTAAAAGATGGCAAGGTTATCATCATTGATGAATTTACCGGCCGGATGATGGACGGACGGCGCTGGTCGGACGGTCTCCACCAAGCGGTCGAGGCCAAGGAAGATGTGACGATCGAACCTGAAAATCAAACGCTCGCCTCAATTACCTTTCAGAATTATTTCCGCATGTACCCCAAGCTTTCGGGGATGACCGGGACAGCCGCGACTGAGGCATCGGAATTTTTCGATATTTATAAGATGAATGTCGTCACCATCCCGACAAACGTTGCCGTTTTGCGCGTTGATGATGAAGACGAGTTTTACAAGAACACCGTTGATAAATTCGGTGCGATTGCAAAGAGCATTCGTGAAAAATCTCAAGCTGGCCAGCCTGTTTTGGTTGGCACCGTATCGATTGAAAAATCTGAATTGCTGTCCGAGTTTCTTGAAAAGGAAGGCGTTGAGCATAAGGTCTTAAATGCGCGTTTCCACGAGATGGAGGCGCATATCGTTGCACAGGCCGGGCGTCGCGGGGCTGTGACAATTGCAACCAACATGGCTGGTCGCGGTACTGATATCCAGCTTGGCGGCAATCTTGAATTCCGTATCGAAGACGAACTGTCTGACCTTGAAAATGGCTCCAAAAAAGATACTGAGATTGACCGACTTAAAGCAGAGATTGTGGTAGAAAAAGCCGCTGTGCTTGATGCTGGCGGGCTTTACGTGCTCGCGACCGAACGGCATGAAAGCCGCCGGATTGATAACCAGTTGCGTGGGCGTTCGGGGCGGCAGGGCGATCCGGGTCTCTCCAAATTCTATCTCTCGCTTGATGATGATTTGCTGCGTATTTTTGGCCCCGATACGATGTTCTCAAAAATGATGAACAGCAACCTTGCCGACGGCGAGGCGATTGGTTCCAAATGGCTATCAAAGGCCATCGAAACCGCGCAGAAAAAGGTTGAAGCGCGCAATTATGACATTCGCAAACAGGTCGTCGAATATGATGACGTCATGAATGACCAGCGCAAGGTAATTTACGAGCAGCGCGGCGACATTATGGACGCTGAAACTGTCGATGATGTGGTGGTCGACATGCGCGTTGAAACTGTCAACGGTCTTGTCGGTGAGGCGTGCCCGCCCAACAGCTACCCCGAACAGTGGAATGGCGCTGGCCTCAAGGCGCGTGCGCAAGATGTGCTTGCGCTAGATTTGCCGATTGAAGATTGGTTTCGTGAAGAGGGCGTAGAGCCCGAAATGATTGAGGATCGTATTCGCGATGCTGCGAACGAGCATATGGCGACCAAGCAGGCTGCGCTTGATGAGGGCGTGTGGCCGCAAGTTGAAAAATCCGTTCTTTTACAGTCGCTTGATCATCATTGGAAAGAACATCTCTCAACATTGGATGCGCTCCGTCAGGTCATTCATTTGCGCGCCTATGCCCAGAAAACACCGATTAACGAGTATAAGCGCGAAGCCTACGCCCTGTTTGAGCGGATGCTGGTGATGATCCGCGAAGATGTGACCAAGGTGCTTTCCTACGCGCAATTTGAGATGGCACCATCCGATTTGCCGCAGATGCCCGATATTTTTACAAGTCTTGATATGGCTTCATTGCCGGCAGCCGATAATCCGCTTGGGCTGGTGACGACGCGACTGCCGCAGCTTCAGGTGGTTGAGGCTAGCCCAGATGAGGATTTCGGTGAAGATCCATCCGAATGGGAAGGCAAAGTCAGCCGCAATGCGGATTGCCCCTGCGGTTCAGGCAAGAAATACAAGCACTGCCACGGCGCACTGTAAATGCTGGCGCTCGCCGCTGCATTTTTTGTAACAGCGGCGCTTTATGCGAGTGTCGGTTTTGGTGGTGGATCAACCTACACTGCGTTGCTGACACTTGGCGGGGTTGATTATAAAATTCTGCCAGCCATTTCGCTAATCTGCAATGTTATCGTCGTGAGTGGCGGTGCCTTTCGTTATGTCCGCGCAAAGCAAGTCGATTGGCCGCGCGTTTTGCCGCTAGTTTTGATTTCTGCGCCGTTTGCATGGCTTGGCGGACTGACGCCGATTAAGCAGTCTACTTTCACACTCATTCTCGCACTGGCATTGCTAGCAGCAGGTTTATTGCTGTTATTTCAGCGCGAATATCTGGCAGGTGATACGCCTACTCGAACCAAAGCCAGCCTGTTTGATTACCTTGCAGGCGCTGGCACCGGCTATCTCGCAGGCCTTGTTGGCATTGGCGGCGGGATTTTTCTTGCGCCAATTCTCCATCTGACCCGCTGGGGTCAGCCGCGTGCGATTGCGGCCACGGCTTGCCTGTTTATCCTGATCAACTCGCTCGCAGGGCTTGGTGGCCAGTTCATGAAGCTCGGCACCAGCGGCGCAGCGGCGGCGCTTACGCCCTACTGGCCGCTGGCAATTGCCGTGTTAATCGGAGGGCAGATTGGCAGTTTTGCAAGCCTTAAGCTGCTTTCACAGACAATGGTACGCCGCGTAACAGCGTTACTTATCCTTTATGTTGCGGGGCAGTTGCTTTGGAAGCTGGTGAATTAGGCCACCTCAACCGCAAGTGCAGTCCCTTCACCGCCGCCTATGCAAAGTGAGGCAATGCCACGCTTCAAACCACGGTTCTGAAGCGCTGCCACCAAAGTCGCAATAATCCGCGCACCTGATGCGCCGATCGGGTGGCCAAGTGCTGTCGCGCCGCCGTTGACGTTCAGTTTTTCGGCAGGAATGCCAAGTTCTTTCATCGCGATCATTGGCACCATTGCAAAGGCTTCGTTGATTTCAAACAGATCAACATCGTCTATGGTCCAACCCGCCTTTTCCATCACCTTGCGGATCGCGGGAACGGGGGCGGAGGTGAATTTTGCAGGTTCTTGGCTGTTGGTTGCCCATGCAACAATTGTTGCCGCAACGGGAAGCCCCATTGCCACCGCAACGCTCGCTTTGGTGACGACAAGCGCTGCTGCACCGTCCGAAATTGATGAGGCGTTCGCTGCTGTAATCGTACCATCCTTAGCAAATGCTGGCTTCAGTGTTGGAATTTTAGCTGGCATTGCTTTGCCGGGCTGTTCGTCAATGCTCACCGTTTCGGTTCCTTTGCGCGTGACAATTTCAACCGGGGTAATCTCACGGTCAAAAGCGCCACTGGCGATTGCTTCATTTGCACGACTGAGTGACCGCAGCGCGAATTCGTCCTGCGCTTCGCGAGTGAACTGATATTCGGTGCAGGTTTCCTCGGCGAAGCTGCCCATCGCACGACCAGGTTCATAGGCATCTTCAAGCCCGTCAAGGAACATTGAATCCTTGATCGCGTCATGGCCAATCCGCGCGCCTGAGCGGTGCTTGGTAAGCATGTAAGGCGCGTTGGTCATGCTCTCCATTCCACCAGCAACCACGATATCTGATGTGCCAGCGATGATCGCTTCGGCCGCCATCATTGTTGCCTTCATGCCTGAACCACAGACCTTGTTAATCGTCGTTGCGCCGACTGAGAGTGGCAGGCCAGCCCCAATGCCAGCCTGACGTGCAGGCGCCTGACCCAGCGCGCCGGGAAGGACGCATCCCATGATCACCTGATCAACTGCGTCAGGCGAAACGCCCGCACGTTCAATCGCTGCCTTGATCGCCGTTGCACCAAGTTGCGTTGCTGATACGCCCGAAAGTGCGCCTTGCATCCCACCCATTGGCGTGCGGGCATAGCTTGAAATGACGATAGCATCGGTGGTCATGGCGTAGCTCCTGTTTTGACGAGTCGTTCTTTAATGCGGGTTAGCCTTTTGTGCGGTGCGAAACAAATGTTAAGCTTCAAAACGATCAATCACCCATGTTTCCTCTTGCGCCGCCGCTATCCAATCCTGCATCCACGGGTGATTGGTAACCGCGTCAACATAACCCCGCGCGAAGGGAGCGACGGACAGGCCGTAAGTCGTCAACCGGGTAACAACCGGCGCAAACATAATGTCCGCTGCGCCAAATTCGCCGAACAGAAAATCACCAGTGCCACCAAAGCGTGCCCGCGCCTCCGCCCATATCTGCATGATACGGGCAATATCGGCCTGTACTTCCGGTGTTGGCACGGTGCCGTTTGAAACACGGCGGACATTCATGCCGTGCTGGCTGCGTAGTGCGGTAAAGCTGCTATGCATCTCTGCGCTCATTGACCGGGCCATTGCGAGTGCGTCCATATCTTCTGGCCAGAATTTGGTGCGGCCCGTTTTGGCATCAAGATAATCGATGATCGCAAGACTATCCCACACCGGAATATCGCCGTCCCACAAGATCGGGACACGTCCTGATCCGGGTGCTAAGTCTTCAGCTTCGCGCCGCACCGTCCAAGCATCATCGTAAAGCGGCAACACCAATTCCTCAAATGCCAGGCCGGACTGCTTGCACGCGAGCCAGCCGCGTAGCGACCAGGAGGAATAGGCCTTGTTGCCAATAATCAGTTTGAGCATTTGGATATCCTATTTCGCGGCATAGGCCTTGATCAAATCAAACAGATAATCGCGCCCTTCATAAAGCGAACGCACGCGAATGCGCTCATTAAGGCCGTGGACGCCGTTGAAATCGGCCTCGGCAAATATGCCGGGAACACCGTAAGTTGGAATGCCAACCGCTGAGAGGAAAATCGCGTCGGTCGCGCCAGTGGACATGACGGGCACAACCGGAACACCGGGGAAATATTTCTTCGCGAGCGCAACCGCTGGCCCCATTATCTTGGCGTCAAGCAGCGGCGGCGAGGCAAGCGGGCGCACGGGCGGGGTCAACGTCACCGAAACCTTCGGATTGTTAATCGCCTTAACAAGCGCGAGCCGTGTGGTTTCGCCCGTCTCACCGGGGAAGATGCGGCAGTTGATATTCGCGCCTGCACGCTGTGGCAGCGCGTTATTGGCGTGGCCTCCGTCAAGCAGTGTGGCAACGCACGTTGTCCGCGATGTCGAGCGATACGTCGCGTTGGAGGAGACGATGCTATCCGCATCAGCATCGGCTGAATTGGCGAGTAGCTTGGTAATCGCCGTGCCCATCTCGCCCCCAACAGTAGCAGCGGTTTGTGTGAAAAAGGCGCGGGTCGTATCAGTAAATGTGATCGGAAAGCCATAAGTGCGCACGGCACCTAATGCCTCGGCGAGTTCATAGATCGCGTTATCTGGCACAGGGCGCGAGCTATGCCCGCCGGGATTGGTCGTTTCGACGCGGTAATTCTGCACCGCTTTCTCGCCGACTTGCATTGAAAGTGTCACGCGCTTTCCTGATGGATCAAGCACGCCGCCGCCGCCTTCGTTGATTGCAAATTCAGCCGCGATGAGTTCTGGCCGGTTTTTGGTCAGCCATTCCGCCCCATTAAAGGCAAAGGTGGTTTCTTCGCCGCAGGTGAGCGCAAGCTTGATCGTGCGTTTCGGAACATATTTCTGCTGTTTGAAGCGGATCATCGCATCAGTATAAATCGCCGCCTGCGCTTTATCGTCAAGCGTGCCGCGTGCGTAGAAAAACCCGTTCTCCTCAATTAAGGTAAAGGGATCACGCGTCCAATCCTCTCGCCGCGCCTCAACAACATCAATATGTGCGAGCATCAGCATCGGCCTAATTTTGGCATCACTGCCTTTGAGAATTGCGACGAGGCCGCCTTCCCTGGGATGTTCGGGCGTTGAAAATAATGTGATATCTCCCTCAGCAAAGCCAGCGACTTTCAAACGTTCAGCCATTTTCTGCGCCGCGAGTGTGCAGCTTCCGGCCGATAATGTTGTGTTGGTTTCGACCAGCTCCTTATAAAGTCCGCGAAACGCCTCTTGATCGGGTCGGATCGTTTGCGCAGTAGCGGGCAGGGCAATGGCCGCGCTCAGCAGGGCGGTGATGAATTTAAAGCGCATGATGTTTTCCCAGTTTGTTTTGCCAATGATAGAGAGGGAAATCCAAGCGATTGCAACGGGAAACGCATTAGCAGAGAGTTTGATTTATCATCCTCGTGCGACACCCTTAAATGATTGGACTAAGCCGCGTGATGGGATCATCAATCACATCACGCCACTGATATAATCTGGAACATTCCAGCGCTTTGCGGGTTTGGGTGTGATGTCTATCCAAGCAAAGCCAGACCAATCCCTTTCTTTGTGCGAAAAATTTCGTGCAATAGTCCAAGATGCCAATTTTCCCTGTGTCGGTGCAAAAGCTGCTTTAGCGCGTGAACAAATGGATTTTTTGGTTTGCCGGCAAATCTCCTCCGCATGGGATGATCTTAAAATTTTACCCGCTTTATTCGATGTTGTTAAACGTTACCGTGCTGACTCCAAGTTGTTCAGAACTTTCGTAGTCTTGTTCGAAGATGATGAAAATTTGAATGAAAATGAATTTGAAAAACATATGTGGGAACGTATTCAATCGCTCTCCGATAAGGACGAGTGGCTTGGATACAAGCCTGATCCTTCAGTAGAAAGTCACCCGGATAGTCCTCATTTCGGATTAAGCTTTGGCGGCGAAGCTTTCTTCGTCGTGGGTTTGCACCCAAATGCGAGTCGTGCCGCTAGACAATTTATCCGGCCTGCAATGGTTTTCAACCTCCATGATCAGTTTGTAACGCTTCGCGAGCAAGGGAGTTACGAACGGATGCGCCAAAAAATAATTGAACGAGACATCGCAGTAAGCGGCGATCCCAATCCCATGCTTGCAAGGCACGGTGAGACTTCTGAAGCGCGCCAATATAGCGGACGTGCCGTCAAGGATGATTGGCAATGCCCTTACAAGCGGCACGCTGCATGAATGTTTCCAATATGATCGCGCCGCGCACCGGTATCGCCTTTGAATTAAAGAGTGGTCAGCGCCTTGCAGTGATTGATCCCATAGGTGGTCAAGTTGCGGATCTTCTTACTTTTAATGCGCTTGATACTCGCGAAGTGATATCGTCTGGCCGCACATTTGACTATGCCAGCCGCATTTACCTCACAACCGGTGATCATCTCTATTCCAATCGCAGCAATATAATGCTGACAATTGAACGCGACGATGTTGGTCGTCATGATTTCTTGCTGACGCCCTGTTCCGAAGCGACATTCAGAATACTTTACGCCGATCCTGCGCCGCACCATGGTTGTTTTGGCAATTTAGCAAATGTTCTGGCACCTTGGGGCATTGAACCTGATATGCTGCCTGTCGCATTCAATTGCTTCATGAATGTGCCAGTTAATGGCGAGACGGGTGTATTCACAGTTGAACCGCCGTTGAGCAAGGCCGGAGATCAAATTGTTTTTCGTGCCGAGATGGATCTCGTCATTGGGTTAACCGCATGTTCGGCACCTCTATCAAATGGAGGCACATTCAAGCCGATCAAATACGAAATTCTGTAACTCAGTATTTTTGCAAATCGTTTTTAAAATTCAAGCAGACATATTATATGCAAAAGCTATGCCACGGCTTCCATTATTGCCGTACGCAGTTCGGGCAGGCCAAAGCCTTTTTCACTTGAAGTAACAATCACATCGGGGTGCGCCGCTGCTCGTTTGCGCGCTTCGGCAATGGTTTGGATATGAACAGCTTCAAGTTCGCTTGCTTTGATCTTATCACCTTTGGTGAGAATGATCCGGTAACTTACCGCCGCCGCGTCAAGCATTTCCATTACGTCGTGGTCAACATCTTTGACCCCGTGGCGGCTGTCAATGAGGACAAGCGTGCGCTTTAGAACCTGTCGCCCGCGCAGATAATCGTTAATCAGGTGACGCCATTTTTTGACAACCTCTTTGGGCGCTGTGGCAAAGCCGTATCCCGGCATGTCGACCAGCCGAAACCGCAGTGGTTCGCCAACATCAAAGAAGTTTAGCTCTTGCGTCCGTCCCGGCGTATTCGACGTGCGCGCAAGGCTGTTGCGGTTGGTCAGCGCATTGAGCAGCGATGATTTTCCCACGTTTGAGCGGCCCGCAAACGCGACCTCATTGACCAGTGGATCAGGCAAAAATTCAAGGCTTGGCGCGGATTTGAGGAACGTGATCGGGCCGCTGAAAATCTTTCTTGCGGCTTCAATTTCCTCTTCGGAAAAACTCACGCTTTTATCGGTTCTTGCATCGCGGGATGCCTTGAATACAGCCACTTCTGTTGCGCAATCGTCAGAATATTGTTGGTAATCCAATAGACCAACAGACCCGCAGCAAATGGTGCCATGATCACCATCATCATCCACGGCATAATTGCAAACACCTGCTGCTGGATTGGGTCAGCGGGGGCGGGATTAAGCTTAAACTGAAGCCACATTGTGATGCCAAGCAGGATTGCGAGGATGCCGATGCCAAGGAAGGCAGGCACTGTAAAGGGCAGCACCCCGAACAAGTTGAGGACATGCGCCGGATCTGGCGCTGACAAATCCTTGATCCACAGCACAAATGGCTGATGTCGCATTTCGATGGCGACCATCAACACCTTGTAAAGCGCATAGAAAACCGGAATTTGAATGAGGATTGGCAGACAGCCCGCCATTGGGTTGATCTTCTCGGTCTTGTAAAGACCAAGCATTTCCTGTTGCAGTTTGGCCTTATCGTCTTTGTAACGTTCCTGCATCGCCTTGATCTTTGGCTGTACCACGCGCATTGCTGCCATGCTGGCAAACTGGCGTTGCGCAATTGGGAACATAACACCGCGCACAATCAACGTCAGTAGCATGATTGCGACGCCGAAATTGCCCACCATCCTGAACAGCCAATCAAGCAGATAGAAGAAGGGTTTGGCAAAAACCTCAAACCAGCCCCAGTCAATCGCTTTGCCAAAGTTGACGATGGACTGGCTGTCTTCATAGCCATCAAGCAAGCGCACTTCTTTCGCGCCTGCGAAGAGGCGTGTTGTCGCAGTTGCCGATTTGCCTGGCGAAATTACGGTTTGGGGAAGTGTATATTCGGCCTGATAGCTGCCATCGGCCGCGCGAAAACCAGCGTCAATCGACGCATCCTTGGCCGGAATAATCGCCGCCAGCCAGTGAAGATCACCAAAGCCAAGCCAGCCGCCCTTGCTTTGAAAGCGTGTTCCAGTCGCACCCGTCTCATCAAGCGTCGAGAAATCGACATCGAAGTTCACACTGTCATTAAAGGCACCGATGGGGCCGACATGGTTCGTCCAAGTGTCGAGATCCTTCGATTGGCCAAAGCGGCTGACAAAGGAATATGGCCGCGCCGCGATTGCACCTGTGCCCGCGTTGCCAACGCTTTGTTCGACCGAAAACATATAGTCGCGGTCTACCGAGATTTTGATCGCAAAACTCTGGCCCGTCGTGTTGGCCCAGCGAAGCGTGACGGGCTTTTCAGGCGTTAACGTCGGCTGATCCGCCTGCCATATCGTTTGCGCGTTGGGCATTTGAACGCCGTCACCGATCCAGCCGAAGCCGGAGAAAAACGCGTTCTTACTGCCGCTGGGCGCGAATAGGCGAACAGCGGGCGAATCCTTTTTGATCGTTTCCTTATACGCCGTCATCACTAGATCATCGATTTGCGCGCCGCGTAGGTTGATCGACCCGCTGAGTTTTGGAGTATCAATGGTAATACGCGGCGATTCAGCACGCACTGTCGCAACGTCGCGAAGCTTGGACGCAGCTTGCGCAACGGGGGCGGTTACCGGCGTGTTTGACGCAGCGGTACTCGCCTGAGTCGCGCTTGTGACGGGCTTTGGTGTCGGGAAAAACCGTTCTGACAGGGTCGTCCAGCCAATCAGCACAAGTGCTGACAGCACGAAGGCCAAGATCATATTTCGCGAATTATCCACCGAAAATCCTTATCAAATTGCCCCAGGTTCAAGGAACCGGATCGAAACCATGTCCACCCCAGGGATGGCACCGCAAAATGCGTTTTGCTGAAAGCCAACCACCCTTGAGCGCGCCATAGCGGGAAAGTGCCTCAATTGCATAGGCCGAACATGACGGCTGATAGCGACAACTTGGTGGCAAAATTATTGACGGCCCATATTGCCAGCCGCGTGCAATCCAAATCAGCAACCGCGCAATCATCGCGCGATCTTTTCAAGCGCCTTCGCCAAATCCTTGCGGAGCAGCGCGAAATCACGCTGTATGCCGCTGGCACGGCCAATCATGACGTGGTCAGCGCCGCACACCCCAAGCGACGGCAGCATTTCGCGAGCAAGCGCACGAAAACGCCGCTTCATCCTGTTACGGACAACCGCATTGCCGATCTTTTTGGTAACCGTGATGCCAAGCCGCATCGTCGCATCAGCATCGGCGCGATCCCGCACAAGCAAAACGAAACCACCATTTGCCGCGCGTTTTGCCGAATTGGCGGCAAGAAAATCCTTGCGCGCGCTGATTGTGGTTAGGCGGAAAGCTTCTTGCGACCGCGTGCCCGGCGGGCGTGGATCACTGCCCGTCCGCCCACAGTTGCCATCCGGGCGCGAAAGCCGTGACGCCGGGCGCGTACTAGATTGCTCGGCTGAAAAGTGCGCTTCATC
>JAYUIX010000133.1:0-20659 GCA_043765635.1 Sphingomonadales bacterium | reverse complement strand
TCAACCCCGGCCCCGCCCATAGGCACCCAATTGCGCACCAGGCCTTCAACGAGATCGGGACTGACGCCCTTGGTCATCACATCTTTGACTTGATTGAGGTAGACTTCATGAACGGCGGTAAGATCAGGCAAACCAACTAAGCGGCGCACCTCTTCGGGGGTGCAATCGACTTCAATATTGAATTTCATGGGTCATCTCGCTTGAGCCAAAGGGGATAAAGGGGATAAGGTGTGCCGTATGCTGAGCCTTTGTGCAATCGCCAGAATCGCTACGCCAATTGGTTTGGTCGTGCTCACCGCCACTGACGCAGTTCTGATCAGCGTGCGGATTGATCCAGTGAACATTGGCCCCAGCCACATTCCAGCGGGGCATAGGCTGCTTGAAACAGCGGCGGCACAGATACAGGATTGGTTCGCCGGCAAGCGCAAAGGCTTTGACCTTCCACTCACTCCACTCAATACCCAGCGCGGTGAAGCACTGCGCACCGGTATTGCCGCAATTGAGTACGGGCACACACTGACCTACGGTGAACTCGCTGAACGGATTGGATCAGCCGCGCGTGCGGCAGGTCAAGCCTGCCGACGCAACCCGTTTCCGATCATCATCCCGTGCCACCGCGTAACGTCGGCTGGTATCCAGGAATTTTACTCAGGCGGCGAAGGCCAGCGCACCAAGGCATGGCTGATCGCCTTCGAGCAAGGAAAGCCGTATCGCTACGGATCAGACCTGCTGATTTGAGAAGGGGAAACCAACCCCTGACTAAATCCCCGCCGCAGCAATCACAAACGGCTGCACCTCATTCCAGCCCTCCCAGATCATTTTGCCCGCCACATAGACGATGACGGCGAGGCCGACCCATGCGATCCAGCGGTAACGCTCGATATACTGCGCGATAATATTGGCAGCGATGCCCATCAGCGCGACTGCGAAGATCAGACCGACGATGAGAATTCCGGGATGTTCACGCGCCGCCCCTGCTACCGCGAGAACATTATCAAGGCTCATTGATACGTCAGCAATCGCGACTGACCAAGCCGCGGCGGCAAAGCTTTTCGCCGCTGGAATGCCTGAATTTTCATCACCGGCAATTTCGGGAGAACCCAGCGATTCAGCAGTTTCGGTGCGCGTCACATCGCGGTACATCTTCCATGCGACCCACAGCAGCAACAGACCGCCCGCCAGAACCAGACCAACAATTCCAAGCAACCAACTTACCATCAGGGCAAAGACAATACGCAGGACAAGCGCCGCGATTACACCGATCAGGATCACTTTCTTGCGCTGCTCAGGCGGCAGGCCAGCGGCAAGTGCGCCAACGACAATCGCATTGTCACCTGCCAGCACAAGATCAATCAACAGCACCTGAATGAAAGCCGAAAAGGCGGCCGGTTCAGTGATGTTCGAGAAATCCTTGACGATGGCCGCCCAAATATCGGCAGGGCCACCAAGATCAGTTGCCGAACTGGCAGCAGCGAGAATCACATCAAACATTATGCTAGCCCTATTGGTTCATCGAATCGAAGAAATCTTCATTGGTCTTCGAGTCTTTCATTTTGTCGAGCAGGAACTCCATCGCATCAATGGTGCCCATTTGCATGAGGATCCGGCGCAGCACCCACATCTTTGAGAGTTTGCCCTTTTCAACGAGCAATTCTTCCTTGCGCGTCCCCGATTTGCCAACATCAAGCGCGGGGAAGATACGCTTATCGGCAACCTTGCGGTCAAGCACGATTTCGCTGTTACCAGTGCCCTTAAACTCTTCGAAAATCACTTCGTCCATCCGGCTACCTGTATCGATCAGAGCGGTTGCGATAATTGATAACGACCCGCCTTCCTCAATGTTCCGCGCTGCGCCGAAAAAGCGTTTTGGCCGCTGGAGGGCGTTGGCATCAACCCCGCCGGTCAGTACCTTGCCCGATGACGGCACAACGGTGTTATACGCCCTGCCAAGGCGAGTGATCGAATCGAGCAAGATAACCACATCCTTTTTGTGCTCAACCAGACGCTTGGCTTTTTCAATCACCATCTCGGCAACTTGGACATGGCGCTGCGCAGGTTCGTCAAAGGTTGACGAAACAACCTCACCCTTCACGCTGCGCTGCATGTCAGTGACTTCCTCGGGCCGCTCATCAACCAGCAGGACGATCAGAAACACCTCGGGATGATTGTCAGTAATCGCTTTGGCGATATTCTGCAAAAGTACGGTTTTGCCGGTGCGCGGCGGCGCAACGATGAGCGCGCGCTGGCCTTTGCCTTGCGGCGAGATGATATCAATGACGCGCGCTGATTTATCTTTAATCGTTGGATCAAGCGTATCAAGCGTGAGTTTTTCATCAGGATAAAGCGGGGTCAGATTGTCGAAATTGACGCGGTGGCGGACGACTTCGGGATCATCAAAATTGATAGCGGTGACTTTGTTGAGCGCGAAATAGCGTTCGCCGTCTTTTGGCCCGCGAATTTCGCCTTCAACCGTATCGCCCGTACGCAGGCCGTGTTTGCGCACCTGATTGGGCGACACATAAATATCATCGGGCCCCGCAAGATAGTTCGACTCAGGACTGCGCAAAAAACCAAAACCGTCTTGCAAAACCTCAATTGTGCCAAGCCCCATGATTTGGGCACCATTTTCAGCCTCAACCTTCAAGATTGCAAACATCAGATCCTGCTTGCGCAGGGTCGAAGCGCCTTCAACACCAAGTGCCTCAGCCATTTCAACGAGTTCGGCGGGGGTTTTCTTTTTAAGGTCTTTTAGATGCATGTTTTGATTCCGGATGATATTTCAATTTGGTTTGGAAGGCCGCGAGCAGCGAAAGAATCTGGCTGAAACGAAATTGCACGAGTGGCAATGCGGATAATCCAATTCCTAAGCCGCGTGCCAAATGCTGTCAAGCAACAGATTAAAAGGGTTTTACGATCGCCAGCACGATAATCAAGGCAGCCGCAATACCGGGGACTTCGTTAATCAGACGCAACATTTTTCCCGATGCGCTTCGCTCGCCTATGCTTAGTTTTCGCGCATAACCAATCATCCAGGCATGGTAAGCCGTCAGCCCGAATACCGCGAGTAATTTCACCAGAAACCAGCCTTGAGAAAACGCCCCGATCATGCCCGCAAGCCCCAGCCCAAGCACCCAGACGACAATCATCGCCGGGTTGAGGATGATCCGGATCAAGCGTCGCTCGCGCTCTATCCAAAGCGCATTTTCAGGTGAGTCGAGCGCCGCTTCCTGATGATAGACAAAAAATCGCGGCAGCATGAACAGTCCCGCCATCCAGAACACCACGAAAATCAGATGTGCCGCCTTGAGCCAGAGATACATCACCCGCGCACCCGAGCCAGCAGAGCTTCAACATGGGTGATTGGCGTATCGGGAAGAATGCCGTGGCCAAGATTAAACACATGCGGACGATCAGCAAACGCCGCAATAATCCGGTCAATTGCCTGATCAAGCATTTCACCGCCAGCAATCAGCGCGAGTGGATCAAGATTGCCTTGGACTGGCATATCCTTTGGAAGCGAGGCTGCCGCCCAGTGGGGATCAACCGTTTCATCAATCCCGACCGCTGACACGCCTGTTTCGTGCGCATAGGCTGGAAGTTTTCCGCCAGCACCTTTGGGAAAACCGATAATCGGCGTTTCAGGATGAAGCGCTTTTACGCGTGCGACGATATCTGCGGTCGGCGCAATCACCCACCGCTCAAATTGCGCGGGCGAAAGACTGCCTGACCAACTGTCGAACAATTGCACGGCGTCAGCACCCGCCTCAATTTGTTTTGAAAGATAATCAACTGTCATATCGCTGATTGCATCGATAATCGCTTTGAACGCTTGCGGGTCACGATAGGCATAACGGCGCGCCTCGGCTTGTTCCTTGCTGCCTTGCCCGGCGATCATATAGGTTGCAACTGTCCATGGGCTGCCTGCAAAGCCCAGCAGCGTTGTTTGCAGGGGCAGACTGGCGCGCACACGCCGCACCGTCTCATAGATGCTGCTAAGCCGCTCAGGCGCTGCTGTGAGTGAGGCAAGATCATGGTTTACAAGTGCTGGTGCCAGTCTTGGCCCTTCGCCCTCTTCAAACCAGAGTTTCTGGCCCAGTGCATGAGGGATAACGAGTATGTCGGAAAACAGGATCGCACCATCAAAACCAAATCGCCGGATGGGCTGAAGCGTGACTTCGGTTGCCGCCTCAGCATCGTTGACCAGTTCAAGAAAACCGCCTTTTTGGGCACGAAGCGCGCGGTATTCAGGAAGATACCGTCCTGCCTGACGCATCAGCCATACTGGTAATTTCTCGCTTCGTTTGCCCTTGAGAACCGAGAGCAGGCTTTTTTCGAAAACTTCGCTAGGCATATAGGTTCAATTCAATCTTAATTATAAAGAGTCTGTTGAGGATAGTAGGCGGGCTTTTATTGGTGTTTATGGACTGCGCACCCGTTTGCCAACAGTTTGCATTTTGGAAAAGCGCTGAATCGTAAGTGAGTCGCTAAATTGATCCTCTCTATCCACAGCTTTTTTGGCTTGGCTGGCTTTGGGGATGCTCCTGTGGATCAATTTGGTGATTGCGGGGATGATCTGCGCGCTTGGATTCATGCCTCTGTTTGCGCTAGGCCATGTCCACAGACTTATCCCCAAGCAAAGTTAGGCCGTGATGCCAAGGCTCCATCTTCATCTTGTCTCCGATTCCACTGGCGAAACGCTTGAAACGATTGCCAAAGCCGCCTTGGCACAATTTGATGCAGTTGAAACGGTCAAACATTTCTGGCCACTCGTGCGATCAGAAGGGCATCTTGAACGGATTTTTGCTGACATTACCAAAAACCCAGGGCTTGTGCTGTTCACGCTTGTTAATCCCGATATGCGCCGCACGCTTGAGAATAAATGCCGCGCCTCGGGACTGCCAGCGCTTGCCCCGCTAGACCTTGTCACCAACCAGCTTTCCGAAATGCTCGGGCAAACCGCACAGGCACGTCCTGGCGGCCAGCATATGCTTGACGCCGCCTATTTTGCACGGGTTGAGGCGATCCAGTTCACGATTACCCATGATGACGGGCTTAATTGGGAAAATTGGGAGCAGGCTGATATCATTCTTGCTGGTGTCTCGCGCACTTCAAAAACCCCGACATCAATCTATCTTGCCAATCGGGGATACCGCACTGCTAATATTCCATTGGTGATTGAATCGCCACCGCCAATGTCGCTTTATACACTTAAAAATCCGTTGGTGGTTGGGCTGATCACCAGTGCTGACCGATTGATACAAGTGCGGCGCAACCGCTTGCTTTCGCTCAATCAAGCCCCCGAAACCGACTACGTCAATCAAGCCGCCGTCGTGCGCGAGATTGGTTTTGCACGGCGGATCTTTGCCGACAATGGCTGGCCCGTAATTGATATGACGCGCAAATCCATCGAGGAGGCTGCTGCTGCCATCATCAATCTTGTCAATGAACGTCATTTGGCAACGCTGTGACGCGATTGATTCTCGCCTCACAGAGCAGCGCGCGGCGGGCTGTGTTAAATGCCGCGGGTGTCGCATTTGAGGCTATAGCACCGATGGTTGACGAGGAGTCAGCGAAGGCGGCGCTTCGCGCAGGCAGCATCAGCCCGCGTGATTTGGCTGATGCGCTTGCCGAGCTGAAAGCGCTCAAATTGTCGCGCCGTTTTCCTGCTGATCTTGTGCTTGGTTGTGATCAAACGCTGTCGCTTGATGACGGCACAATGTTTGACAAGCCTGTGTCGCGCGCCGCGCTCAAGGAGCAGCTTAATCTTTTGAGTGGCAAAACACATAATTTATGGAGCGCAGCCGTGCTTGCGCAGGGCGGGAATGCGATTTGGCGGCATATTGAACGGTGCAAGATGACGATCCGACCGCTTTCTGATAGCTTTATTGACAGTTATATTGAGGCCGAAGGCGATGTTCTGCTCGGTTGCGTTGGCGGCTACCGGATTGAAGGACGCGGAGTTCAGCTCTTTAGTCATATCGAAGGCAGCCATTTTGGCATCCTAGGGCTTCCACTCCTTCCACTGCTTGATATTTTGCGCACACGCGAGGTGATCGCGTCATGAGCCGTCCCTATGCTGAGGTAATTGGCGATCCGATAGCGCATTCAAAATCGCCGCTGATTCATAATTTCTGGCTTGAAAAGCTTGGAATCGATGCAGAATATCGCGCTTGCCATGTGCGCCCCGGTGAATTGGCAGATTATTTCGCCAATCGCCGAAATGATCCTGATTGGCGCGGCTGCAATGTGACGATCCCGCACAAAGGAGTGGTTGTCGCGCATATTGATCAGCTATGGCCGGACACGCTCGAAATCGGCGCGATTAACACGGTGATCA
This sequence comes from Sphingomonadales bacterium, assembly GCA_043765635.1. Classification (GTDB taxonomy): domain Bacteria; phylum Pseudomonadota; class Alphaproteobacteria; order Sphingomonadales; family Sphingomonadaceae; genus Aquisediminimonas. The sequence continues at coordinate 14,322 of JAYUIX010000133.1, read as the reverse complement.
GGCGTGAGGATCGGCTTTCCGGCGCAAATACTGATATCGCCGGAATTATGGAGCCACTCCAAGCCATGCTAACGGAACTTTTTGGCAGCGGCCCCCTGCCTCAACAAAGGGTGGCGATTATCGGGGCTGGTGGTGCCGCGCGTGCTGCCGCCGCCGCGATCCGTTCACGCTTTCTGGATTGGCCAATCCGCATTCTTGCGCGGCGTCCCGAACAGGCTCAGAAAATCAACATTAAAGCCGATATTTGCCTCATCGAAAACACGGCGCTTGTGGATGTCACAGTCCTGATTAACGCAAGTCCGCTTGGTATGCTTGAAAGGCCGCCGCTTGACCTTTCGCTTGCGGCAATGCGGGGTGGCGAGGCATCGAAGATCATCTTTGATATGGTATACGCTCCGCTTGAAACGCAATTGCTTGCCCAAGCACGGCGTGTGGGTTTTGCGACAATTGACGGGTTGCAAATGCTTGTCGCGCAGGCTGCCGAAGCATTTGAATTGTTCTTTGGCGTGCCCGCGGCGCGTGATCATGATGATGAACTCAAGGCGTTGCTTGTAAAATGATCATCATTGGCCTCACCGGATCTATTGGGATGGGCAAATCGACCGTTACTGCAATGTTCATTCGCGCGGGCGTTCCGCTGTTTGATGCCGATCGCGCAGTACATCAATTGCAAGCGCCGGAGGGTGCGCTCCTCACCCAAATCGAAGCGCGTTTTCCTGGAACGACTGGGCCATTTGGGGTTGACCGGCAAAAGCTTGGTGCCGCAGTTTTTGGCAACGCTGACGCGCTTCAAGCGCTTGAACGGATCGTCCACCCAGCCGTAGCCGCAATGCGCCAAGATTTTCTGCGGCGTCATCGCTCGCGCCCGCTTGTCGTGCTTGATATTCCGTTGCTGTTTGAAAAGCGCGGCTGGAAATCGGTTGATCAGATTCTGGTTGTGTCAGCGCCTGCGTGGAAACAGCGCAAACGCGTGCTGGCGCGGCCGGGGATGAGTTATGCCAAATTCTCCAAGATTAGAAAGCTTCAGCTTTCCGACGCGCAAAAGCGCAAACGAGCAGATTTTACCATCAACACGGGCGGTTTGTACATCGCAACCAATGCTGAGGTGCGGCAAGTGATCGCTTGCCTAATGCGCCAAACAGGCAGATAAGATTAGATGAAATGCGCGAGATTGTTTTTGACACTGAAACGACCGGGCTAAGCGCCGCGAGTGGTGACCGGATCGTTGAAATTGGCTGTATTGAGCTGATCAACCGGGTTGAAACTGGCAAGAGTTTCCATAGTTATTTTTATCCTGAACGCGCGATGGATCCCGCAGCGCAAGCGGTACATGGGCTCAGTGATATCTTCCTTTCGGACAAGCCCTTGTTTGAGGATAAGGTTGAGGATTTGCTCGACTTTTTGGACACGTCTCCACTGGTTGCGCACAATGCCCGATTTGATTTCTCATTCCTCAATCATGAACTTGGTGCATGTGGGCGGCTCCATATTTCTGAAAGCCGGATGGTTGATACGCTCGTGTTGGCACGCGCCCGCCATCCTGGCGCGAAGCACAGCCTTGACGCGCTTTGCACGCGCTTTGGCATTGATCGCAGCCACCGGGTGATGCACGGCGCACTGCTTGATGCGCAACTGCTTGCACAAGTTTACGTCGAATTGACCGGCGGACGACAGATTGGCTTGCAGCTTCCTGCTGAGAGTAAGAATAACGGCTTTATTGATGATAATGCTGCATCAGGTGGCGATTCAGGGCGGAAAAATGATACTCAGCGCGTGCTGCGTGTTTTTGAACCGAGTGCCGAGGAACTTATCCGCCACCGGGCGTTTCTCAAGACACTAACCAACCCGTTGTGGAGTGATGAGGCACCTGTGCTTTCATCATCCGCCAATATGGTAGCGATTGACGAAGATGTGGTCGCTGCCTAGAGGCGCGGCTCTTTGAAAGGAAGCTGATATGGATGTTCGTGTTTCGGGGCACCGGGTTGATACGGGTGACGCTCTTAAACTGCATGTGACCCAGCGACTTCAGACCATGGCCGAAAAATATTTCTCGCGCGCGCATTCTGCGCATGTCACGGTGGGCAAGGGGCCGCATGATAACGGTTTTGTCTGCGATATCGTCGCGCATGTCATGCAAGGCGTTGTTCTCAAAGGTTCGGGCAGCGCAATGGAAGCACATCCCGCTTTTGAAGGTGCGGCAGACAAGATCGAACGCCAACTGCGCCGCTACAAGCACCGTCTCAAAGATCATCAGGGCAAGGGGCTTGAAAGCATTCCGGTGCGTGATGCAGATGCGGGTTATACCGTGTTTGATGCGGCGGACACTGCCGAGGAAATTACCGGTGAATATCCGCTGATCATTGCCGAAACTAAAGTCGATGTGCCCGAAGCAAGCGTGTCCGATGCAGTCATGATGCTTGATTTGCGCAATACTAACGGGCTGCTCTTCAAAAATGTCGCCAGCGGCGCCTACAACATGGTGTATCGTCGCGGTGATGGCACGATTGGCTGGGTTGAGCCGCAAAGGGGTTGATAAGAATAGGCTGGCCTGCATGCTGCGGATTGCCAGACCGGCAACATATATGGAAAATTCATGACAATATTGAGTGAAACGCTGACGCCCGGCGCGGTTGCGGTCGGGCTGTCAGTAACAAATAAAAAATCACTGTTTCAGCATTTCGGAGCGGTTGCTGAACGCGAATACGGTCTTTTGGCGCATGATATAGTTGACCGTCTGACCGAGCGAGAGCGGCTTGGTTCAACTGGTTTTGGCAATGCTGTTGCGATACCGCACGGCAAAATTGACGGGCTTGATCATATCGTTGCGCTGTTCGTTCAACTTGCCCAGCCGATTGATTTCCAATCGATTGATCAGATTCCGGTTGATATAATTTTCTGCCTGTTGTCGCCGCCTGATGCGGGCGCGGATCATCTCAAGGCACTCGCGCAAGTCAGCCGTTGGTTGCGTGATCCGCTTTTTGTTGCAAAATTGCGCGGCGCGGCGTCAAATGATGCAGTGTTTGCCCTGCTAACCGGAACGGAGACGCGCAATGCCGCCTGATGAGGATCTCGGATCGCCCTTTGGTTTTAACGTGAAGGCGCATTACCGCGGGTTGGAAGCAATATTTCGCGCCGCTCCCGTGAATTTGATTATCGAGTCGCTGCTTACAATCATTGGGGAAGGTGAAGCGCGGATCGAGTTTTCAATTGAACCCAAATTATTTCATGCGGCCGGCGGCATCCACGGGGTTGTGCATTATAAAGCAATGAGCGATGCGGCATTCTATGCCGCAAACAGCCTATTTACAGACCGGATTTTGTTAACCTCGTCATTCAATCTCAATTTCATCAAGCCAGTTGTCGTCGGCCCGCTGATTGCCGAAGGCCGTTGGGTTAGCGGACGCAAGCGAATCCTGATTGCTGACGCAAAACTGATTGATGGTGAGGGTGAGGTTGTCGCGCGCGGAACCGGGACATTTGCGCCGTCATCGCTGTTGCTTTCATCACTTGAGGATTATCGGGCCGCCGTCGCAGGCTAATGGCGCGGCTTGCAACCAGCCTGTTTGCCAGCGCTCTCCTGCGTGAAGTGCATGCACGGGGCGGCGCGGGTGCTGTAATCCGCAAAGGTGATCCGACATCGGGAGCACTAATCCTGCTCTGCGCCGAAAAAGGGCAAGTGACCGGGATTTACGACTATGTTCTTGATACTTCAGGCCATTATGTTTTGGCGCGTGCTGGTGCTCAGACGATAGTAAGCGTGGAGGCAGTGGAAACACTCTGCGCACGGCGCGCGCGTTTTGATCCTGATTTGTGGATTGTCGAACTGGATATCGCGAATGCAGAACGGTTCATCGCCGATTTCACCGCGCGCGATTGACTTTGTTGCGCTGCACAATATTTGCGTCCCCATATTTGGTGCGTAGCCTCGCATTTACCCACAATATGGGCTTTGTGGCGGGGACGTAGACAGGGGGAAGATCCAGAAGCGGGTTTATTTGGTGCTTCTGATGTGTGATCGACCCACTGCATAGATAAGTGTTTTCATGAGTGTTTCCCCAAAGGCCGCAAAGACTGCGGTTGCATCACTTTTACTCGCTGCGATGGTCAGCGGAGCCGCAGCAACTACGGCATTTGGTGCTGCAAATGATGCCAGTATTGATGGTTTTTCGTTGTTGCCGCAATCGGTTCGCGATGCGGCGGTTTCCGAGGCGCAATCGCCGGATAATTTCAGTTTTATTCCTGAAATCGAACCAGCGCCAGAACGCGTTAAAACGAAAACGCCCAAGCTTGCGACGCTCGTTGAAACCAACGCTGCTAATACAGCAGTTGACGGTGAAGAAAAATGCCTTGCCAGCGCGATTTTCTATGAAGCGCGCAGCGAATCTTTTGAAGGCCAGCTTGCCGTGGCGCAGGTCATCCTCAACCGCGTACAATCGGGGCGTTTTGCCCGTTCAATTTGCGGTGTCGTGCTCCAGCCAAGCCAATTTTCCTTTGTGCGCGGCGGCGTAATTCCGGCGATCAGCAAAGCCAGCAAGGATTGGCGTGAGGCGCTTGCAATTGCGCGGATTGCTCAAGCCAGGCTCCACCCAAGCAGCGCAGACAATGCACTCTTTTTCCATGCCACCCACGTCAGCCCCAAATGGCGGCTGAACCGTGTGGCCTCAATCGGGAATCATGTCTTTTACCGTTAAGGCGGTACAACCATCAAAATTTCGCTCGTAAATGTTCCTAGCTTGTTCTATTGCGCGCTAATGGATCAGGGTGACGAACGAATAGTGGCGGCGGATGTGGCGCGCGGTGTTTCGCGAATGTTTTTGCGGCATGATCTGCTCTCGATTGCAGAAGTGCCGCTTGGCAATGGTAGGCGGGTTGATCTTTTTGCGCTTTGCTCAAAAGGGCTGGTGACAATCGTCGAGATCAAGGTTTCAAAGGCTGATCTGCTCGGCGATGGTAAATGGACTGATTATCTTGATTATTGCGACCGCTATTTCTGGGCAGTCCCGCAGGGCTTTGATTTGAGGCTGCTTGACCGGACAATTTTGCAGCCCGAGCGTACCGGGCTGATTGTTGCCGATCGTTATGACGCGGCGATTGTGCGTGAGGCAATGAGTGTGCCGCTCTCGCCGGTACGCCGCAAGGTCGAAACGCTGCGGCTCGCAAGGCGTGCGGCGCGGCGATTGCTTGGATCAATTGAAATTGAGGATGAGGCGGCGTTTTAGAAAACAGCCTCAATTCGGGCCAAAGCTTTTGGTCGGCTTTGCTACTTTCGCCTCAGTGATGATTTTGAGAATACCGGCGGCGCGACTGTCGCGCTGGGCATAATCGCGCGCCGACATGCCAGCGATTGTATCGGCTTTGGCGGGGTTTGCCCCTGCCGCCATTAGTAATTGCACCATTGGCCCGTTGCGCAGTTGCACCGCGCGAATCAAGGGTGTTTCGCCCGATGCATTGGACAGATCGACGGTTGCCTTGTTTTTGATCAAAAGCTGCGCACCTTCAACAAAGCCAAGCTGGGCCGCCGCCATCAATGGCGTATTACCCAGATTGTCACGCTGATCGGTCTTGGCACTGCGCGAAAGCAGGAAATTCATCCAGCCCAGATCGCGGCCCTTGGTGACAATATGGAGCGCGCTCTCGCCAGTTTTTTCATCACGCGTGTTGACGATGATTGAGCCGGGTTTTGAAACAAGCTCGGTCGCCTTTGCGCCGTCCCGCTCACGCGCGGCTTTTAAGAAGTTATAGCTTTCGGAAAATTGCGCGATTGCTCCACTTGGGGCCATCGCCGCGACGGCAAATATGACGAGTCGGGTCGCTATTCTGTTCCGCATAATATGATCCCGTTGCATTTCACACTGATGTTGATCAAAGGCGTCTAGCAAATGAAGGTTAGCCGCGCCATGAACAAACACGCCCTTATTCCCATGATGATTGCTTTTGCGAGCGTTGCCGGGTGTAGTGCCGCAAAGGTACAAGAAGCCCCGCTTGCGGGCGCACGGATGGGCGGCGCGTTCACGCTCACCAATCAGGACGGTAAAACCGTCAGTGACAAGGATTTTGCCGGACAATATCGCCTGATTTATTTCGGCTATAGCTTTTGCCCTGATGTTTGCCCCGTCGATGTCCAGCAGTTGATGCAGGGCTACCGCCTGCTTGAAAAAGCCGACGCAAAAAAGGCTGCAAAGCTCCAGCCAATTTTCATTACGATAGATCCGCAGCGTGATACTGTGCCAGTGGTCAAGCAGTTCGTCACCGCTTTTCACCCCAAATTGATCGGCCTGACGGGAAGCGACGCGCAAATCGCTGAAGTCACAAAACGTTACGCGGCGGTGTATCAAAAAGCCGAAGGCGGCACCAAAGACGCCTATCTGATGGATCATAGCCGGACGGCGGTGCTTTATGCGCCTGACGGCAGCCCGGTCGCGCTGATCCCGCAGGACGGCACCCCGCAAGTGATTGCTGATGAACTCGCGCGTTGGGTACGGTGAGCAATCAGCCGCGCTTTTGGGAAAATGTTCCGCTTGATAAGCTTGACCGCGCGCAGTGGGAGGCGCTGTGCGATGGCTGCGGCAAATGCTGCATTCACAAGCTTGAGGATGAGGATACTGGCGAGCTTCACGCGACCAATGTCGCCTGTCGCTTGCTTGATCGGCGTTCGGGGGCGTGCTCAAATTACAAACATCGCCGTGCTTTCGTTCCTGAATGTATCCGCCTGACCCCGGCCAAGCTCAAACAGCTTGATTGGTTGCCGCCCACGTGCGCGTATGTTTTGCGCGCCGAGGGAAAGCCGCTGCCCGAGTGGCATTATCTGGTGAGTGGTGACCGTGAGAGCATTCATATTGCAGGTAAATCAGTGCGCGGTTGGACAATATCAGAAGATGATGCGGGCGAGCTTGAGTATCATTTGATCGACCGTGATGATTGAGCCCCACTTTCGCGGGGGCGCGCACAGCCGGGCGCTGACGGTCATGCGATCGCCGCGTGCGCGACAGATGCGGCTTGCGGTTGATCCGCGCGATGGCAGCGTCCGCCTGACCTTGCCGCGCCGTGCGCAGATTGATCACGCCCTGCGCTGGGCCGAAACCAAGCGCGGCTGGATTGAGGCGCAGCTTGCGCGGCTTCCCGTGGCGACGCCCATTATGAACGATATGCGTTTTGACGTTGCAGGCGAAACCCTGTTGCTTGATTGGTCAGAGCATCACCCGCGTAAGCCTGTCTGGCATCAAGGCCGCCTCCAAATTGGCGGCCCGGCGGAAGGGCTTGAGGCGCGGCTGCTCCGCTGGCTTAAAGTTGAGGCGCGGGCGCTGCTTGATCTTGAAACGCAAGAATTTGCCACGAAAATCGGGGTATCAGTCCTTCCGATTGGCATTGGCGATCCGGTTTCGCGCTGGGGAAGCTGTGCGTCGTCAGGTCAAATTCGCTATAGCTGGCGGCTGATCCTTGCGCCGTCGTTCGTGCGGCGTGCTACTGTTGCGCATGAGGTGGCCCACCGTGTTCATATGAACCACGGCGCGGCGTTTCATGCGCTGGTCAAAGATATTCTTGGTGATGATCCGGCGCCCGCGCGTAAATGGTTGCGTAATAATGGTTCAGCGCTTCACTGGTTCGGGCGCTCTTCCTGAGGCAGAAGATCAGCGGGGGGCTTCGGTGCATCGCCGCCACGTTCAACGCGTACGGCATCGCGTTCAATTTCTTCAACGGTTGCTGCATCAGTGGGCTGTTCAATTGGGTTGCCATCGCCGTCAACAAATGCGCCTTCATCGGGTGTTCCGAAATAGGCCTCCTCATCGGGCTCTAGCTGCCATTCGGGGAGCGTGACCTCGGTATCAAAGGGTTCAACTGGCCGTTTGGCAACCGCAACCTTCATGAACGCGGCAAAAGCGCGCGCGGGCGCGGTGCCGCCTTGCAAGCCCTTGACCGGACGCGCGTCATCGCGGCCCATCCATATGCCCGTGGTCAGCCCGCTTGAAAAACCCATGAACCAGCCGTCTTTGTTTGACGAGGTCGTGCCTGTCTTGCCAGCGGTTGGCCGCCCGATTTGTGCAGCCTTGCCCGTGCCAACGCTGACGGCGGTTTGCAGCAGATCAGTCATCCCCGCCGCCACATAAGGCGCAACCAGTACGCGCGAATTGTCGGCCTGATGCTGGTAAAGCAGCTCGCCCTTATCAGTCGTCACCTTGACGATGCCAAAGGGTACAATTGCAATGCCTTTCGATGCGACCGAGGCATAAGCGCGCGTCATATCAAGCAAACGCACGTCGGACGTGCCAAGCACCATTGACGGATGAGTATTAATCGGGGTCGTAATCCCAAAGCGGCGCGCCATATCGGCAATCGCGGCGGTGCCAACATCAGCGCCGATTTTGGCGGCAATCGTGTTGACTGAATAAGTGAAGGCGGTGCGCAGGTTGATCGCGCCTGAATAGCGCCCGCTGGAATTGCGGGGTTTCCAGCCGTTGATATCTACCGCTTCATCAACCACGGCGGATTCAGTTGTCATGCCCCCCTCAAGTGCAGCCAGATAAACGAACAATTTGAAGGCAGACCCCGGCTGACGCACGGCCTGGGTCGATCGGTTGTAAATTGAAGTGACATAGTCAGTCCCGCCAACCATCGCGCGGACGGCGCCGTCACGGTCAAGCGAAACGAGCGCACCTTGGGCGCTGCCCGGCGCGTTGGCGCGGATCGCGGCGTCGGCGGCGCGTTGCATCCCCAGATCAAGCGTTGTCCACACATCGATCGGCGCGTTTGATTCGCTGATCAGCGTATCAAGCTGCGGCAGCGCCCAATCAGTGAAATAACGCACGCTATTCTGCTGTGGTTCGGGCGCGAGTTTGACCTTTGACGGGTCGGCACCGCGCGCTTCGCCGGGGCTGATCGTCCCGTTCTTTTCCATCACGCCGAGCACAACATTGGCGCGGCCAACCGCGGCTTTGGCGTCCGCTGTCGGTGAATAATTTGACGGTGCTTTGACCAAACCGGCAATGATCGCTGACTCAGCAAGGCTCAGCGTTGTAGCGGGATGATCGAAAAATTTGCGCGAGGCGGCGTCAACGCCGTAAGCACCGCCGCCGAAATAGACGCGGTTGAGATAGAGTTCGAGGATCTGATCCTTGGAAAATTTGCGCTCCATCGCGAGGGCCAAGATGATTTCGCGGAATTTGCGCGTCCATGTCTTGTCGTTGGTGAGGAAGATGTTGCGCGCAAGCTGCTGCGTGATTGTCGAGCCGCCCTGGGCAAAACGCCCGCGCTGGATGCGGACACTGACTGAGCGAGCAATACCGATCGGATCAACCCCGAAATGACTGCGAAAGCGGCGATCCTCAACCGAAACCATTGCATCGCTCATGATCGTCGGGATCTGTTCATACGGCAGCCACGCGCCAAAGCTTGGCCCGAGCGAGACAATCACAGTGCCGTCGGCGGCACGGACGCGGATCATCTGGCCGTTGGGCGATTGCTTGAGTTCATCATAGCCGGGCAGCGTCGAATAAGCGACTGACACCGCAATCACGAGCGCCAGAACCCCCAAAACCCCGCCAAACAGCGCGGTGCGGAATAGTTTGGCGAACCAGCCTCTCGGGGACTTTCGTACAGAGCGTTTGGCCATCAGGGAGTGATTAATAGGTGCGAACGGCTCGCGCGACAAGCATTACCATTTTATGGCGCTTTGAAATCGAGCGACAGGCTGTTCATGCAGTAGCGCAAACCCGTGTCATCGGCTGGCCCATCGGGGAAAACATGCCCCAGATGCCCCTCACACCGCGCGCAGACAATTTCGACGCGGCGCATCCCGTGGCTGCTATCAACATGCTCGATCACAGCGTCAGGCGAAACGGGCGCGGTAAAGCTTGGCCAGCCAGAGCCTGAGTCATATTTGCGGTCACTGGTGAACAGCGGATTGCCGCAGCCCGCACAGTCATAGCGGCCTGAGTCTTTGTTGAAATTGAGCGATCCAGCAAAGGCGCGTTCAGTGCCTGCCTCGCGTAGCACATGATATTGCTCGGGTGAGAGGCGCGCACGCCATTCGGATTCAGTGAGGGTCAGCTTTTCCATATTGCTAAGATGGTCGCAGCGCCGGCAAACTTCAAGAATCAATCCGGGTGAGTCCGGCAAAATGGCCAGCCATAGTGGGGAACAGCGCCATTAACTGCGTGGCAAGCCCTGCTGCAAAGGGGCGTTCACCCATTTCCCAAAGCCGCATTGCGGTAGTCACGGGTTTAGCCGCCGCTTTGGCAAAGTGCGCTTGATAAGCTTGCGCACCGCTCCCGTTCGCCCAAGCCTTGGCCGCTGATATTCCGCTCGCAAGCGCAATCCCGTTGCCCTCTCCCGCGAGTGAGGGGATCACGGCGGCCTGATCGCCAAGCCGGAATAGTCCCGGCGTTGTCGTTCGCGCGATCCAGCCGTAGGGGACGGCACTGATCGCATCGACGGGCGCACCACCTGCAAAGCTGATCCGTTCGCCAAGTGCAGGGTTTTCCTGGCCAAGCTGCGCAATCAGCGCGCTCACGTCGCCGCCCGCCGCACTCAACCGCGATTTGCGCACCGCCATGCAGAGATTGCCCGCACCATTTTCATTAATCATCACCCCGCAGTAGCCCCCGGCAAAAAGATGCAGCTCAATCGCATCGCCAACCAGCGCATTCATCGCTGGATGCGACGGCAGCATCAGTCGCAGGCCAAGCGTAATCTGATCCGAACGAGGCCGCGCTACCCCGCGCACATCATGCTTTCCGGTGGCGAGGAAGACGCTTTCCGCCGAAATACTCGTCCCGTCGCCTAATCGGACATCTCCGTCTGCGCCAATCTCGCGCACCGTGACCCCCCGTTCGACGCTTGCGCCTTCTTGCAACGCGCGCGCGACCAACAGCGTATCAAGCCGCCGCCGCGATAGGCCAATCGCAGGTTTGGGCAGCAGCGCGCTTGCGCTCCGTTTGGCGGTAAACAGCCGGAGTTGCGTCACGCGGTGGCCGCGCAAATCATCAAAGCTTAGCCCAAGCGTTTCAAGCGTGGTGAGTGTTTGCCAACTGATAAACCCGCCGCAGATTGCGTCACCCGTTTCAAGATTGCGCTCAATTATGAGCGGCCTTGCCCCGCCGCGCGCGAGCATGATCGCCGCCGCCGACCCAGCGGGGCCGCCGCCAAGGATTAACGGATCGCTTCGACGCATAGTCGAAACGGGAAGACACGGTGGACGCGCGCATCCCTTACTCCAGCTTCATCAAGCAATGGTGGCCATTCATCGGGCCGATACGAACGCGCAATCGACAGCCGCCCGTCATGGCGCACGATCGGATGCCAGCGCATCAGCGCTGCAAGCAAAGGATAGCCAAGCCAGGCAAAGCCGTGCCGATGGAGATCATTGATGAACCAGCCGCGCGCGGCGTTCGCGTCCATAAACCGTAAAAACGCGATCAATTCAGCCCGCGTCATATGATGCGCGACAAGGCTTGAGACAATGACATCAAAGCCGTCGCCCGCCATATCGGCATAATCACCCGTGACATAAAGTATCGGCATTGTTGAAGGCGTTGCGCGTTTCGCCGCTGCCTCGCTGCGCGAATTAAGATCAACCCCGACCAGATCGGCAGCTATCCCGCGCTTTGCCGCCCAGTGCGCAATCGCGCGGAGCATGTCACCGCCGCCGTAGCCGACATCAAGCAAGCGGAACTGCTTGCGCCCGCTGAGTGCACGGTCAAGAAACCCAAGTGTTGGCAAGCGCGCCATCGTGACGCTGTTGACCCTGCCCAGATCGCGCATCACATCGGCATAAACGCCTGCATCAAGCGAAGGATCATCCATCAACTCCTCGGCGATTGCGCGGGTTTCAAGCATTGTCGATCCAGCGGTAGCCAAAGCCTTCACAGGCAAGTCCGGGGCCAAAGGCAATCGCGACGCCCGAACGCGGACGTTTGGCAAAGCTGGCGGATAACGCGAACATCAACGTTGCCGATGACATATTGCCATAAGCTTCAAGCACTGCGCGCGACGTTTCAAGCGCGCCCGTCTCAAGCGATAGTGCACTCGCCACCGCATCAAGGATTGAACGGCCCCCGGCATGAACCGCCCAGTCTTCAATCGCGCTCGGCGCTTCGCCCGCCGTCAAAATATCACGCACATGGCTTTGGCGCAGCGCATCGGCAATCCGACCCGGCACTTCACCTGACAAATGCATCGCAAAGCCCTGATCGCCAATCGTCCAGCGAATCAGTTGTTCGCTGTCAGGTAAGTTGATTGCAAATGGACGTTCGATACTCAGGCCAGTGCCACCGCTGGTCACAAGTGCAGCAGCGGCACCATCGCCAAACTGAAGCATTGCGAGGAGCGGCTCAATCTCAACATCATCCTGCAAATGGAGCGTCGAAATCTCAACGGTGACAACAAGAACGCGCGCCGCCGGATCAGAACGAACAATATGACGCGCACTGCGCAGCGCCGCGATTGCGGCATAACAGCCCATAAAGCCGACGAGCAGCCGCTCAACTTGATCAGACAGCCCCATTTCGCGCGCGATGATTTGATCAAGCCCCGGCGCGACAAAGCCAGTGCAACTCGCAACAACAAGATGCGTGATGCCCTCAAGGCTGGTCTGTGCGCCAAGCTCGCCAATCGCCTGCATCGCAAGCGCAGGCGCATATTGGCCGTAAAGTGTCATCCGCGCCGAGGTTGGCGGGAGAACCGGATGTTCATAAAAACCGCCCGGTGCAATGGGTGACCCACCGTCTGCGCCAATCGGCAATACTGAATAGCGGTGGTTTATCCCGGAGCGCGCCGCCATCCGCTTGAACAAGGCGGTTTGCGCTGGATCGGCAAGTCGCGCCGCTGCCCAGTCGATAAAGGCATGATGGATATCATGCTCTGGAACCGCAGTTCCAATTGCAATTATCCTCGCAGGTTCAGATGGCACGCACGTTATCCGATGGGTTTGGCCACAGTTGGCAGCCTTGAAGACAGGTTCATGAAACAATTAACAAGATATTGAAAGTTGAACGTTAAATATGACGTGATGTTCCGCATATTGTGCCTTGGATTGCTTTTGCTGGCCACCACGCCAGCGGATGCGGCTGATTGCCAGCTTTGCCCGCCTAAGAATGAGAAGGCTGACAGCGTCACGCCGCGCCGCGTGCTGCGCATCGAAATCGACTCAGTGCTCGATTTCAGCAGCGTCGCGGTTCGGACACAGGGCAGTGGCGCGGTTGAAATTGATTCGCATTCAGGGGCACGCCGTGTTTCGGGCGGGTTGATCGGGTTAGGCGGGCCAGCACTTAGAGGCACCGTGCGTGTGACGGGCGAACCGTTCGCGCGGATTGCAGTTCGGCTGCCAAATTCGCTTGAATTGCGTGCGACTAGCGGGGCAACCGCGCGGATATCGCAAATTGAAACGACATTGTCGCCCGATCCGGTGATTGGTTCCAACGGAGAACTCACATTTTCTTTTGGTGGGCGGATGACCGTGACTGACGGTGAATCAGGCGAATTTCAGGGGCGCTTCCCGATTTCTGCGGAATATCAATAGAGCCATCAAATTGACTGACGCCAAAAATTTCTTATCGCTTAACTATTCTCCGAAGTGAGTTGTGAAGGCATTTGAGGCCAGAGACATATCCGGAATGGAGTTGTTTCATTCCGGGTAAAGATTTCTCAGGGGAAATTTCAAATGAATAATAATGTTCTAAAGGCGGTAATCGCCGGGTCGCTCGTTGCTTCACTTGGGCTTGGTGCAACCGCTGCACACGCGGCCACTGCAAGCGCGACTGCGAAAGCAAAAATCCTTCGTCAGGTTACGGTTACTAATTCGACAGATCTTCAGTTCGGTACGATAGTTTCCGCACCAACAGCATCAACGGTTGTCGTTTCAACTGCGGGCGCGCGCGTTTGTGGAACTGGGCTGGTGTGCACAGGTGCATCAACAGCGGCTGCTTTTGCGGTAACTGGCACATCGGGTCAGGTTGTGACGGTTTCGGTTCCTGCAACGGTTACGCTGAGTTCAGGCACTAACTCAATGTCTTCAACGCTTAATGCAAGTGCCGCGACGCTGACACTTGCTGCCAATGCGGGTGCATTCACTGTTGGTGGTGTGCTTGCCGTTGGCGCGAATCAAGCTGATGGTGACTATGCCGGTACTTTCATCGCGACAGTTGATTATCAATAATCATTTCTTTTTGAAATGATGCGCCGGGCCCGTCTCCGTTTTGTACGGAAGGCGGGCCTTCTGCTTTTATTGTCTAGGGTCAGGATCTATTAAATGCACGTTCGTGACGATGTCAGATTTGGTTCGTGGCTAGGCGCGAGTGCGGCAGATAGCGGGGCTATCTGCCAATCAAG
>JAYUIX010000132.1:0-2002 GCA_043765635.1 Sphingomonadales bacterium | reverse complement strand
GATCGGCCAACCCACGGTGCGCCGCACGGGCATCAATGGCTTGATGGACCCGATGGGCTGATGCTTGTTGATTTTGATCGCTTTGGACTTGGCGATCCTGAATTGGATGCCGCCACCTTTGTTGCCGAAGCCGATTTTGAAGCCTCGCTCTTTGCGCGCAAATCAGGCGAAGCATTTCGCGAGGGCTTCGAGGCACGATGGACGCTCAATCCAAGGCTATTCAACGCCTACCGCGTTCATAAACACGTCGCCAAGGCGCTGCGCACGGCAACCGCGCTGCGTCTAGATGCAGGCGAACGGGCGCTCGCAATCCTCGCCGACGCCGGGAGGCTGCTATGAAACCGGTGGCGATGCTATATTGCCAGCATTCACTTGGCCTTGGGCACTTTGTGCGTTCTTTGACGCTGGCTGAAGCGCTGGCCGATGATTTTGACGTGATTTTCATCAACGGCGGGCCAGTGCCGGATGGCTTTGTTCTTCCCGAAACGATCCACTTCATCCATTTGCCGCCACTGCGACTGGGTGAGGACGGCAGCATCAGCGGCGCTGGCAACACAGAGACGCTTCTACACGCGCGCCGTGATATCATGTGCGCTGCTGCGCGCACCGCGAGGCCAGCGCTTCTCTTAGTTGAGCTTTATCCCTTCGGTCGCAAGAAGTTTGCCGCAGAGATTGACCCGTTGATTGACATAGTACGCGGTGAAGGCGGAAAAATCGCTTGCAGCGTGCGCGATATATTGGTGACTGAACGGGTCGACCAGACCCGTCATGACGAGCGTGCAGCGATCAAGCTCAACGCCTGCTTCGATGCTGTTATTGTTCATGCCGACGCACGTCTGTTTGATCTGAGCGACACTTTTAGAGCCACAACGCCGGTTACAATACCGATCCTCTACAGCGGTTATGTGACACGCGCCGGTGCTCGCCAAAATGGTATCAGGCCGGATAGCATGACGCTGGTCGCGGCGGGCGGTGGTGCGGTTGGCCACGGCGTCTACCTCGCAGCGCTTGCTGCTCAGCCGCAATTGATGGCCAAGCGCGGCTGGGCAATGACGGTTGTCGCGGGGCCACTCTTCCCAGAGGAGGATTGGGATGGGCTTGTTACGGCGGCGCAGCGCGTAGATGGGCTGAAACTGATACGCTCGCTCCCCTCTCTACAGCCGCTATTGTTTGAGAGCGGCCGCTTCGTTGGTCAATGCGGCTATAACAGTGCGCTTGAACTACTACAGGCTGGGTTGCCCTCGCTCTTCATTCCTTTCGCAAGAGGGCAGGAAAGCGAACAGACAGCCCGCGCGCAGAAGCTCAAAGATCTTGGCCTTGCAGACTGGATGCCCGAAAAAGGACTTACCGGAGCTGCCCTCGCAAAGCGACTGTTGGCGCTAGATGCGCCAAGCGTCACGCATACGCTTGATCTAGACGGTGCTCACAAAAGCACCATCATACTGCGTAGGCTTGTCGCATGAAGCGCGTCATTAAAGCCCTTGATGCGCGTGTCATGCCGCTCACCTTGTTCTTCCGTGATGATGATGCAGGTTGGAGCATGGATGGGCTTGACGCAATGCTTGGCCGGTTTGCCGAAGCAGATTGCCCGGTTGATCTTGCGGTCATCCCGGCAGTGCTAAGTGAAAAAACCGCGCTGCATCTCAATGATTGGCGCTTACAGCACGCCGGTATCGGTCTGCATCAGCATGGCTATGCCCATATCAATTATGAGCCATCTGGCGCGCGCAAATGCGAATTTGGCAGCGCGCGCCCAATTGAGCGACAATGCGCTGATATCATGATCGGGCGTGAGCGTTTGCTGAATATGCTTGGTGAGAGCGACGCGATCTTCACGCCGCCTTGGAACCGCTGTTCACAGGAAACCGTATCGCGATTGGGCGCTATCGGCTTTTGCGGCTTTTCGGTTGATCACGCGGTTGAACATTCCGGGGATTCGCTCACCATGATTCCGATTGCGTTCGATTGGGATCGTATGCGCCGCGAGGCCCGGCTTGAAAAC
>JAYUIX010000131.1:0-2005 GCA_043765635.1 Sphingomonadales bacterium | reverse complement strand
CGCGGATGATTAACCTCAAAATGACGCCAGCGCTGTTCGCCGATATCCGGATGATGGAAGCCGAAGCGATTGTCGAGGCGAGCCGGTGACTGATCTCGCGGTCAAAGTCATCCTGACAGCCGAGGGTGCGCAGCTCACCAGCGGTTCGCGCGTGGCTGAAAAGGATATCGACCGCGTCACGGACGCCGCGCGCAAGGCAGGGGTGGCCACCAGCGAACTCGCCACACGGACAAACACTGCATCATCAGCGATGCAGGCCGAAACCCGCAGTGCGGGGCAGGCAAGCAAGGCGATCAACGATCAAGTCGAGTCGCTTAAAAAGCTGGCACAAGCGCAGACGCAAATTGGCAGCGGAGGCGGTGGCCGTGTGCGTCCGTCAAGGGGCGCAGAGGTCTTAGAGGCAAACAATCTCGCAAAGGCCACAGCCAATTTGGGCGACGCGTCACGCGGGGCGGCGGGCGGGCAAGCCGCGCTTGGCGGGGTCGTTGCGGACACGGCGGGGCGGCTTGGTGGCTTACGCGGGGCGGCGGCGGGCGCGGCTGGCCAGATCGCGGCGGCGGCGGGGGTAAGTGAGGGCGCGCTGGCAAGTGTTGGCGCACTCGGTGTCGCGGTTGGCGTTGCGGGTGCTGCGGTGGTTGGCCTCGGCGCGATCTTCGTCGGCGGGGTTGTCCTGGCGCAAAATTATCAGGACAGGGTTGATGCACTCAGCAAGGCGATTGCCTTTGCTGGCCAATCCTCAAGCCTGAGTGCCGAGCAATTGCAGCAAGATGCAGCGCGGACTGCGGCTGTAAGCGGTCAAGCCTATGGCGAAATCCTTGACGCCTCAACCAAATTGGTGGTCGCCAATCAGAATAGTGCGGCCGAGGTGGCCAACCTGTCAGAAAAGGGCGCGCTCCTCGCCAACACCTTCGGCATCGATGTCGCGACCGCGACAAGCGCAGTGGCAGGCCAATTCAATGCGCTTGGCAACGGCGATGTCGCAAACCTCAATAGCGCGTTCGCGTTCCTTGATGAGGGCACGCGTAGAACGATTGAAAGTCTAGTCGAAGCTGGTCGAACGGCGGATGGCCAAGCGCTGTTTATATCTGCGCTTTCTGACAAGGTCGATGGTGGCCCCGGCTCAGTGACTACTGCTTTTGGCAATGCTGCAGGCGCGATTGTTGATTGGGCTGGCGCACTCCTGAACAGTTTCGGGCCAATACAGGCTGCTATTGGCTTTCTGAAACGGCTCGCGGGTGCGGCGCAAGAAGCAGCCGCTGCCATACGGGCCGCAAATTCTGGCGAAGCTCCACGCAATACATCGGTTGTCGAGGCTGATGTCGTCCGGTTGCGCGGCGAAGCGATCGCGCTCAAGAAAAAATCACTTACCGACACAATCGGGATTGGCGCGTCGGCGCAATTTAGTGGCAAGCTATCGTCGCTTCTCGCGGCGAAGGCTGAACTTAATGCGGCGCGGGCGCGTGACAGGGCGCTTAGCGATCAGATTAACGGCGGGATTGCTGCCTCGCGACGTGCCGAGAGCGCGATCTCGGTCGGGCCGGTTGGCACAAAGTTCAAGGGTTTCCTTGATGACGGCCGTAAGATTGCGAGAGATGCGGGTGTAAAAGATCAGCGCGAGATTGATCGGTTGGCCGGCCTTTATGCCGATAAGCAAATTCGTGCGGCGGGTGGCATCAAACAACAACGCGAAGAACAGCGCTCTCTAGCCGCTGGCTCTCGTGCTGCGAGCAAGGAGGCAAGCGAAGCAGAGCGCCAGCGCAAAAAGGCAGCGGCTGAACTAGCGAAAGAAACGCGCGAGGCCGAGGCGGCGGCGCGCGCGATTGAAAGCGCGCTTGGCGGGCTGGCGCGCAAATATGATCCGGTGCTTGCCGCGACCAAAGATTATGAAGCCACGCTCCGCGAAATTGCCGAACTCGAAAAGGCCGGGATTAAAGGTGGCGGGATTGATAAGGCGCGCGCCGATCAGTTCCGCGCCGCCGCCAAGCTTGACTTTGACGATGCCAAG
>JAYUIX010000130.1:0-20978 GCA_043765635.1 Sphingomonadales bacterium | reverse complement strand
ACGCAATTTCGAGGGCCCGCCCCTCAAGCGCACCCGTCTCAATACCCGTGCGATCGGCATAAGGGATGAAGGTCTTGCCCTCGACGCGACCACGAATTTTCTTGCCTTTTAGACTGTCCGAAAACTGCCCGAGATCAAGCTCAACCAGTTCGGGCGGGCGCTTATAAACTGGAACGTCATAACCCTTGCTACGCGTCCGTGATCCAAGGATTTCTGGCTCATAATAGCCAGTGGCAAACGCCTTACCGTCGCCAATTTGGGCGAGTTCAAAATACTCAGTGAAGAATGTCCGTGCGTCACCTTCGGGCCAGCCTTTGGCTACGGCACAGGCGGGTTGCCAATCGGCGGGCACCGTAAGCCCCGATTGATCAGTGCGTTTAACCACCGAAGGGCAACTAATCCGAAACGCCTTGAGCGCGCGCGTTGCCGAAGCGGCATCATAGTCTATTCCACCCGGCGCAGCCACAACCCCAAGCGAGCGCGCATTCGGCCCAGCACCAACCGTCACAGTCTGCGGTGTGAGCGGCGTTGCCCGAACAATTGCTTTAGCTGCTGGTGTTTTGGTTGAAGGCGTGCTCGCCGATTGCGGGATCAAACGACCACCACATCCTGCGAGCGCAAGGCCAAGCATAATCATAGTTACAAACCGCATCACCGCGCCCTGCGTTGATCAGGCCGACTCATCAGCGTCGGTCAAAATCCAGTTGGGGTCTGACGATTTCACGTTACGGCTAAACGTCCAGCTATCATGCGTTACGACTGCATCAGTGAGCGAGCCGGCGACGACACCGCCATCGGCATTGCGCGTTACCGCAGCAATATCAGCATCAAAAGTAACCGTTACGCTCGCTTCGCCATTTTCAAGCGTCGCTTCGCTAATGATCGCACGCTCAATCGTGACAAGGCGATTATCAAGCACATGGCCGAGCGTAGTGCGTTCGGCAATTGCTGATGCAAATGCGGCCTTCACCTCATCCGAAACAAACGGCGCATAATCATCTTCGCGGCCAGCCCAAAAAGCTTCGAGGATCATCCGGTAGGCCGATTTGGCCCCATCGATGAACTCGCCAGCGTTAAAATTACGGTCGGCCATGCTGATCGCGCGAAGCCCGGCTTCGGCGCTTGGCTCGGGCAAAGTCTGATCAACAACCACCTGCGTTGCATCCTGAGCATCATCTTTACCGCGCGCGAGCGGCGGCACAAATTCAGCGGCTGGGCGGCTAATCGACTGCTCATGCCCGGTACGCTTGCCGAGAACAGCATAAAGACGCATCGCAAGAAACGCAGCGACCATGGCGAAGATTACAATAGAGAGCACAATTCCTCCAATCGGTATAATGAGCATATAGGCACGTTTTGCCCGCACTTCAAATCATTGCGTGTGTGAAATGACGTTGCCCTTCGCATTAGGCGCTGCTAGGCGCGCCAACCAGTAGCTTAAAACCCTATAGGATAGATAAAAATGGCTGAAGATAGCGTAACCGATCCCCTTCCCAATGGCGAAGATACAGCACCAGTTGCGGGGCTGATCTCACAATATGTCAAGGATCTCTCGTTTGAGAACCCCAACGCACCCGCCGTTTTCCAGTGGCAGGGGCAACCGCAGATTGATGTACAGTTCAATATTGCCGCAAATCAGCTTGCCGATGACGTTCATGAGGTTGTCCTCAAGATCGAAGTCAAAGCCGTAAGCGCTGATCAAGTCGCGTTTCAGGTTGAGCTTTCCTATGCGGGCCTGTTTGGCCTGCGCAATATCCCGCAGGATCAGATGCAGATGTTCCTGCTTGCCGAAGGGCCACGAATCATTTTTCCGTTTGCACGCCGTGTTCTTGCTGATGCCGTTCGTGATGGCGGTTTCCAGCCGCTGATGCTTGAGCCAATTGATTTCGGCGCGCTCTACATGCAGCAAGCCGAGGCCGCTGCCGAGCAAGCCATGCCACTGACGGCAGAAGGTAACGCTTAAGGCGCCGTGAAACTTGGCAAAGCCTTTGGCACCATCGGCGCGCTGACGATGGTGAGCCGCGTGCTTGGCTTCTTGCGCGAAATGGTGGCGGCGCGGGTGATGGGGGCCGGGCCAGCAGCGGAGGTATTCGCGCTGGCTTTCCTGCTACCCAACCTGTTCCGCCGCTTGTTTGGAGAAG
This sequence comes from Sphingomonadales bacterium, assembly GCA_043765635.1. Taxonomy (GTDB): domain Bacteria; phylum Pseudomonadota; class Alphaproteobacteria; order Sphingomonadales; family Sphingomonadaceae; genus Aquisediminimonas. The sequence goes on along the minus strand of JAYUIX010000130.1, from coordinate 18,837 downwards.
GCGCGTTCTCAGGTGGTTTCGTGCCACTCTTCTCAAAGCGTCTTAACGGCGGCAACGGGATCGAAGACGCAAAGGCCTTCGCCGAGGAAGTGCTTGCGGTCTTCGCGCCCGTGCTGATGGCGATCACTGCGCTGTTCATGATTTTCATGCCACTGTTCATTGGTCTGCTCGTGCCCGATGAATGGGCGGTTGGTGATAGCCGGATGGGCGATGCGATTGATCTCACGCGGATCACCATGCCCTATATGGTGTTGATTTGCCTCGTTTCGCTCGCGTCTGGCGTGGTTAATTCGCTTAACCGCTTTGCCGCCGCCGCCTTTGCCCCCGCACTGCTCAACCTGTTTCTGGTCGCGGCCTTGCTGCTTAACCGTGAGGGCGGAATGGTGACCGCGCGCGCGATGGCGATTGCGGTGATTGTCGGCGGGCTGTCACAATTCGGCCTCCTCTGGCTCAGCATGGCGAAGGCGGGCATCAAACTCCGCCTGCGCGCACCCAAAATGACGCCAGCGGTCAAAGAACTCGTCGTCCTCATCCTCCCAGCAACGCTCGCGGGCGGCATTTATTATCTCAGCCAAGTGTTCTACGCCTTTTTCGCGACGCAAATCCCCGGCGCGCTGGTGTATTTGGGGCAGGCTGATCGGCTTAATCAGCTTCCACTCGCGATCATCGGTTCAGCGCTTGGCACCGCTATCCTCCCCGCCGTCAGCCGCGCGATTGATGGCCCTGATGAAGCTGAGGCCGGACGCATTCAGGGTCAAGCGATTGACCTTGGGATGCTCCTCACCCTCCCCGCTGCGATTGCGCTCGCAGCGCTCGCTAGCCCGATAGCCTCAGTGCTGTTTGAAGGCGGCAAGATGAGCGCGGCGGAGGTTGCCAACACGGCACTCGTGCTTGCAATCCTCGTTTCGGGCCTGCCCGCCTATGTGTTGATCAAGGTCCTAACGCCGGGATTTTATGCGCGCAAGGACATGAAAACGCCCGTCCTGATCGGGATTGGTTCGCTCACACTCGGCGTGCTGTCAAACTTCGCACTCGTCCCGATGATCGGGCTTGCTGCACTCCCGCTCAGCACCGCAGTCAGCGCGTGGATCAACTGCATCGCGCTTTATGCAATCCTTCACAAACGCGGCCATTATGCGCTGCACGGCGATGTCGCTTTCCGCGTCGGACGGCAATTGGTCGCTGCAATTGCGATGGGCACAACGCTTTGGTTTCTCAGTAACTTACTGAGCGATTTTATGGCGCAGTCTAAGCTCTTTAAGATTATCGGCCTCGGCGCGCTGATGGCCGCTGGCGGCACCGTCTACTTCGGCCTCGGCTGGGTGATCGGCGCGATTAACAAGGATGACGTAATGGTGCTGCTGCGTCGGAAAAAGGCCGCTACTCCAGCCCCTCCTCAGGCTTAACCACCGGCGCGTCGGGCGCGGCAGGCTCTTCGCCCTTAAGCACCGCAATCGCTGGCTCATAATCCTGCCGCGCGGAATCCATCAGCAAACGGCGGCCATAACCGCGATCACGCTTCACCCCGCGCCCATCCCAATAAAGCCGCCCAAGCCGGTAGCGCGCCTCTGCCAGTGCAACGGGCAGCGGACGGTTGCCCGACGTCCGCGTGACGCTAAAACGCCCCGAACGCGTCGGCGGCGAATTGAGCGAAACCAGCCGCGCTATCGTGCGCTCTGCTGCGGCATAAAGCTGCGCCGCACGCGCTGGATCGGCAGCCACGCCCTCACCTTTCTCATACCGCACGCCCAGCGCCAACTGCGCCGAAGGATCACCGCGATCCGCCCCGCAAGTCAGTTCATCAAATGACTTGCCCACAGCCTGGCTTGAAGACGACACCGCAAAATTTTTTCCATCACTCAGCCGTGCTATGCCCTCATCATTAACTGAACATGAGGGCGGTTGAGAAGCAACACTCGCCTCAGTGAGAAGGAGGATAGGAACAGCCAAAAGCGCATATTTGAGAGTCATATCTGTTATTGCCATTGGGAAGCATCGCTCTCTGTTGCGCAGATCACGGGTTAATATTCAATCTGTGTGGTTTAAAGTGCAAATTCATTAAACGCAATAACTGCTCTAAGCTTATCTATGCTGCCATCGCTTCTGGCATGAAATCTGCTGTATCATCCCCAAATAGATCGAGTTCGTAAAGCTTGTACAAGGCAGTCGTTCCTCGTGCTCTACTCTCGCGCGGCACGATCTGTCCGGTTGCGCGGAAACCAAGCTTGGTTAGCACGTGCCCCGATGCTGGATTGTCAACAAAATGACCCGAAACCAAACGCCTCAGCCGTAGCGAATGGCGCGCCATGTTAATGACCGCACGGCCTGCTTCAGTTGCATAGCCTTGCCCCCACGCATCGCGTGCCAGCCAATAGCCAATCTCTGCCTCACCATCCTGATCACGCAGGCCGGTTCCACCGATGAGGCGCGGCACTCCTTGCGTTCGTTCGAAGATCAGCAAGGGCATCAACGGCAGTTCGCGCGGTTGGGTTAGAAACCATAGCGCATCAGCCACGCGGTAGGGCGATGGCACTTGCGCGAGCTTGGTAAGGATCGCCTCATCGCCAATGGCAGAGGCAAGTGCTGGTGCATCCTCAACCCAGCCGGGCCGCAGCAACAATCTTTCTGTTCTTATAAACATCATTCTCTCCGTATTCCTGTCGCCATTAACGCCAATAGATGACGCAGTGATGACGTGTCGTTGAGGGAGAGATGAGCCGCCCAAAAAATAAGGGAGGCGGGGGTGGCCCGTCTCCCTCAAATCTGTCTGGCTTGCCAGACCTTCGGGCCACCCTTGGAAGAGGTGACCCGGTTAGAGAATCACCTGTTTATTCGGCTGCAATTGCCATCGTGTCAACCGAGCAATAGGTTCGGCCAAGTTTGCCATTGTGAAACGCCACACGGCCTTCAGTGAGTGCGAACAGCGTGTGATCCTTGCCAATGCCGACATTGCGACCCGGATAAAATTTGGTGCCGCGTTGACGCACGAGAATGTTTCCCGGAATGGCAACTTCACCGCCGAATTTTTTCACGCCAAGACGGCGGCCTGCTGAATCACGACCGTTACGCGATGAACCGCCTGCTTTTTTATGTGCCATGGTTCAAAACTCCTTATTCAGCGGCTTTGGCCGGGGCTTTTTTGGCCGCTGGCTTTTTTACGGATTTGGCTTCAACCGCTGCAGGTGCAGCGACTTGCGCAGCGGCTTCAACCGGAGCGGCCTCTGCCTTCTTCGGTGATGCCTTCTTTTCAGCGGCACCAACGCTCAGTATCTTGAGGATCGTATGCTGCTGACGGTGGCCGTTTTTGCGGCGATAATTGTGGCGGCGCTTTTTCTTGAAGACAATGATCTTGTCAGCCTTCGCCTGCGCGATAATTTCTGCAGAAACCAGCAAGCCGTCAAGCGACTTCATTTCGCCACCGTCACCGGCAAGCAAAACATCGCTAAGCGAAATGGTGTCGCCAGCATTGCCAGCCATCTTTTCGACGACGATTTTATCTCCGGCGGCAACGCGGTACTGCTTGCCACCTGTGCGCACAACTGCGAACATAATGTCTCTTCTTTCAAAATCCGTAATTGCGCAAGAATCGGCTCGCGAAAAGCAACCCTGCGCGGGAAAGAGGGGCGATTAGGCGGCGATGCGGTGCTTGTCAACCATTTGCACCGGGCTTTCGCTGCGGAAATAGCAGTAAGTTAGCCAAAGCGAAACCGCGCCGCAGACGTGCCAAAAGGCATGGCCTTGGATCAGGCTATCCGGCGCACACAGCGTCCGGTTCTGGTCAAGCACCCAGATGCCAAAACCGATCGCCTTCACTAGCGCACCAAGCAAAAGATAGCGCAGGACGACATTGAGACGCAGTGGACGCGCAAAGGCAATTTCGATGATGAGCGCAGTGAATAAGACGGCAAAAAACAGCCAACGCCGTGCTTCAGGCGCGATGAGCAACACCGTGACCAATGCTGCGCAGACGGCAACATACAACATGGCTGACTTTGCCCGATCAAGCCGACCAATTTTGGCGAGCGCATAGACCAGCGAAAAGCCACTAACGAGATACATGCCGAGAACATCGGCAAACTGCCCCCATAGCGTGAGCGTCGCATGGAGTAAGACGCTGCCTACGCCGACGGTGATCGCAGCAATGCCGAACATGATCGCGCCTTCGATAGGAAAGGCAGTCGTTCCCCGCCGCGCCTGCGCATCAAGCATCAGAAAAAAGCCAGTGAAGACATATCCGAATGATGACCAACTATTGGCGGGTTGTAGAAACAGATTCCCAAGCCTTGGATTTTCGCAAAAACAATTCGTTGTTATGCATGTCGCGGAGGCCAGACCAGCGTTAAACGGCGCCATGATCGCGAGCAGCCCCCACGTCGCCGCTATGGCGATCAGCGTGCAGCCAAGCGACCGCATTGCAACGCTCATAAAATCTCAAGCACCACGTCTTGCGGGCGGCACAGGCGAACGCCTTTTTCAGTCTCAACCAGCGGTCGGTTGATCAGGATCGGCTCCTTCACCATCGCATCAAGGATTGCATCATTGCTGACGCCAGCAGCGGTCAAGCCAAGGTCTTCGGCAGGCGATCCCATTATCCGCAGGCCATCGCGCGGGGTAATGGCGGCTCTTTTATAAAGTTGCCTGAGGGTTTCACGTTCTGGCGGATTTTTGAGATATTCAATCACCGTGAGATCAACCCCCGCCGTTTCTTGCAGGATCGCCAATGTTTTGCGTGAAGTTCCGCACGCTGGATTGTGCCAAATTGTCGCCTTCATCTCATGTCCCAATTTCCCAAATCGCGCATACTCCTTAACAAAGACGGTTTTTGCGTAAAGTGATGATTTCCTATTGCGAATGATAACGACTCTCAATAGTGAAGCAAATGAGAATCGTTATCAAACATCAATCGGGATTATTTCATGCCTTCAAAATTTACCTCTACTGCGCTTGCACTAATCCTCATGAGTCCAGCGCCCGCTTTTGCGGATGACGCCGCCGATGCAGAGGCCGCAGAAGGGCGCACAATTATCGTTACGGGACAACTTGATGGCTACCGCGCGGTCGATAGCGCGAGCGGCACCAAAACGAGCACGCCGCTGATTGATGTCCCGCAGTCAATTTCAGTCATTACAGCGCAGCAGGTTCAGGATCTTCAAATACGTTCGGTTGCCGATCTCGTTCGCTTCTTGCCAGGAGTTTCGGCGGGACAAGGTGAGGGACACCGCGATCAGATCAATCTACGCGGCAATAACACGACGGCTGACTTTTTCGTCAACGGTCTGCGCGATGACGTTCAATATTTCCGCAGTTTCTACAATGTTGAGCGAATTGAAGCACTCAAAGGCTCAAACGCAATGATCTTTGGGCGCGGCGGCGGTGGCGGGGTGATCAACCGTGTTACTAAGGTCGCGCAGTTTGATGACAATCGCTACCAAGCCACAGTCTCTGCCGATACGTTTGGCAGCTATTATGTCGCGGGCGACCTCAACGGTACGCTGGGCAAAGTCGCGGTGCGCGTCAACGGCTTCTACGAAGACTTGAACAACCACCGCGATGCCTTTAGTGGTGAGCGTTACGCCGTCAACCCGACGCTTGCGGCTGAGCTTGGCACGTCGACCCGGATCGACCTTGGTTATGAATATATCCGTGATGACCGCGTGGTGGATCGCGGTATTCCGTCGGCATTCGCAGGATCGGTGACTAATCCCGCCGGGCCACTACGCGGCTTTCGCGATAGCTTCTTTGGTCAGCGCGGGGTGAATGACACTGATTTTGAAGCGAGCGTGTTCAATGCCCGGCTTGAATCGCGGATCACTGATAACATCACTTTCACCGCAACGGGTCTCTACGGCGATTATGACAAGGTTTATGCCAACGTCTTTGCCGCAACCGCAATTGTTACCAACGCCGTCACCGGCGCACGGACATTTGGAGCCGAAGCCTATATCGATCCGACAACGCGCAAAAATTACATTGGCCAGGCCAATCTCGAATGGCGCGTGTCAACTGGGCCGATTGATCATGTGATCCTGATTGGCGGCGAATATACCCGGCAAGACTCAACCAACGCCCGCACCAATGGCTTTCCCAACCCAGCCGTTATCGGCACATCAGGCAGCCGCCGCGCGACGGGCATTCCACTCACCAAAAATCCTGTATTTCCGACCTTTACTTTTGTGCCCGGTCGGCTCGGCAATGATAACCGCAACTTCATCAGCGATCTTGATCAGATTTCAGCCTACGCGCAGGATCAGATCAGCATTGGTGATAAGATCGATCTGATCGCCGGGCTGCGTTATGATCGGTTTGACAATACTGTAACCAATCTTTTCGCCTCGCCCGCGCCACTCGCGGCAACGCGCGTTGATGATCTCTGGTCGCCGCGTGTCGGGCTGGTGTTCAAGCCTGTGCCTGCGGCGTCGCTCTATGTCAGCTACTCACGCTCGTTCCTGCCGCAATCGGGCGATCAGTTTTTGAGCTTCAACGCGACCGCCGCAACGCTCAAGCCCGAACAGTTCGACAATTACGAAGTCGGCGCGAAGTGGGACATCATCCCAAAGCTGACGCTGACCACCGCCGTCTTCCGGCTTGACCGTGAAAATACTCGCGCACCTGGCCCCGTTGCCGGCCAGATTGTACAAACCGGCGCGCAGCGGAGCAGCGGTTTTGAACTTTCACTCGTCGGCAATATCGTGCCAAAGCTGACCACAAGTCTTGGCTATGCCTATACCAATGCCGAGATTACATCGACCACTACCGCCGCTCCCAATGGTCGCCGCGTTGGGCAGGTGCCGCGTAATCAGCTTTCGCTGTTCAACCGTTATGAGGTGACTGACAAGCTCGGCATTGGCGCGACGCTTTATTATCAAAGCGCGCAATTCGCCACGATCAGTAATGCCACCCGCCTGCCCGCTTACACACGGATTGACGGCGCGATCTTCTACAAACTGACCGACACAATTGAGGCACAGGTTAACATCGAAAACCTGACTGACAAAACCTATTTCCCATCGGCGCATAATGACAATAACATCTCAACCGGCGCGCCAATCAACGCGCGCTTCACACTGGTTGCGAAATTTTAGGTTTCCGTCACCCCGGCGGAGGCCGGGGTGACGGTTGATCAAGCAGCCTTGCGCTGTGCCACCGCATCCCCGTCAAGGAAGTCTCGGATGATGCCAACGCAGTGATCGACTTGCGCGACGAGGAACAAATGCCCGCCGCCCGGGATAACCTCAAGCCGCGCGTTCGGGATCAAACTGCGCAGGAATTTGCCGTTGATCAGCGGCACGATATTATCCGCGTCACCCATCATGATGAGTGTTTCGGCGCGGAGCAGCGGCAGCCACGGCGCGCTTGTCCAGCCCATCATCGCGACAAGCTGATACAAATAGCCCATTTTTGAGGGCGGGCGGATCCGGTCAACATGGCCCGTCGCCCCGGCATCTGCGCCTCCGTAAAGCGTCTTGAAATTTTTAAGCATGAAATCCGGGTCGATATAACGGCGCGGATCAGCCATTTTGCTGAGCGAAGCAATCTTGCCTGGCACCATCAGCATCCCCGCCGTCGTTGCAACCAGAATGAGTTTATTGACCCGCGATCCGCACTGAAGGCCGTATTGCTGCGCCATCGCGCCGCCCCAGCTAATCCCAATGACATCAACTTTATCATAGCCGTATTTATCAAGTAGCAGATCGGCAATCCGCGCGATCATCCACGGACGGTAGGGAACCGATGGCTCGGGCGATCCGCCAATTCCGGGCATATCGAAGGTAATAAAGTCGCGCTCCGCCATCTGTTCGGCAAGCGGCGCAATCAGTTCAAGGTTCGCGCCAATGCCGTTGAAAAACAGGATCGGCAGATGGTCATTCTTGCCACTCTCCCACCGCGCGACGCGAATGGTGCGACCATCAACCTCTTCCATCGTAATGATTGGCGACATGTTCGGCCCCTTCTGACTGATACGCTATTTTGTCATTTGTATTGGCAGGGGTTGTGACGGGGTTCACTGATAATGGCAAGCGTTGGCAATCGCTGGATTGCGCGCTTGGGATACGGATTAGGGAATATATGCGGTTTAGGACTATCTCCAATACCTAATCCGTCATTCCCGCGCAGGCGGGAATCCATAAACTCAGAACCAAGCAAGTGCGCGTCGCCGTTGCCACAAATTCTGGAAGCCTCGAGATTATGGATTCCCGCCTGCGCGGGAATGACGGCGATATTAAACGTTACTCAGCTTAAATTTTTTGCAAACACCAAACCCCGTTCGGGCTGAGCCTGTCGAAGCCTTGTCCTTCCTTTCCTCGTTGAAGAAGAAGAAAGACAGTCCTTCGACAAGCTCAGGACGAACGGGTCGGGAATAGCGAAAGCCCTCTCACTTCCCCCTTTCCTATTTCCCACAAATCAACTACGTTCACTCTATGTTCGATCAAATCCACCCCGCCCTCACCTTATCCTACCATTGGACGCCCCCCGTTCAGCGGCGTTTTCTTGAGATGCTGGCCCAAACCGGGAGCATAAAGCGGGCGTGCTCTGCCGTTTCGATGTCGCGGCAGGCGGCTTATGCGTTTCGGCGGCGCAAGAGCGCGTTGGCCTTCAGCACGGGTTGGGATGCCGCCATTTTGGTGGCGCGCGCGCAGATTGAGGGGGCAGTGATGGAGGCGGCACTTGGGCAGGTTGCCATGATCCAGACGCGCAATCCCGAAACGCGCAGGCTTGGCTGGCGGCGTACTGACCCCTGGCTTGGCGCGGGGATGGGCGTGTCTTTGCTCCAGCGGCTTGATCGCAGCGCGAACACGGTCAATTGGCCTCAAGAACGAGCGGTGCGTGCCTGGATTGCCAGCAGTGATTTTGAGGCGATGCTTGATCTTGTTGGCGACGGTGCGAGCGAAGCCGTATTCGCTGCATTTTTGGCGGATCGGGACGAGCTGGCAAACATACGGATTCAGTGTCAACTTTCGCAGAAATCTGACATTCCTGAGTCGGCCGTGTCACCCCCCTCTTGCGCGCCGCACGATGAGCGGGCGCGCGGATCATGAGCCTGCGTGACAACACCGCCAAAATGTCAAAGTCGGATCCAAGCGATATGAGCCGGATCAACCTGACCGACGACGCTGACACGATCATGGCAAAAATCCGCAAGGCCAAAACCGATCCCGAACCATTGCCATACGAAGCGGCGGGGCTTGAAGCCCTCGCCAAGGCGAAGAATTTGGTCGGGATTTATGCCGCGATCACGGGCGAGTGCTCTGGCGGCACCAACGCTGGCGGCAACTTATGCTGCTTTAGGGCTGGCCGCAGGTTGAACAGGCGGGATCTTTAGGAAGCTTGATTGTTCGCATTCCCGGCGTCAGTCCGTCGAAGATATGGAGTTTGCCTGATTGGGTTTCGCCAAATCCCGCGATGACACGGATTGCCTCCATCGCTGCGAAGCTGCCCATCACGCCGACCATCGCCCCGAGGACGCCGACTTCGGAGCAGCTATCACAGTCATCGGCATCATGAGCGTCGCCAACGAAGCAGCGGTAGCAGGGCTTATCAGCCTCCCACCCGCAAAACGTGCCGATCTGCCCGTGGAACTGGCCGATAGCCGCCGAAACGAGCGGCACTCGAGCAGCAACGCACAGGTCATTCACGATCAACCGAGTCGCAAAATTATCGCACCCGTCGAGTACGACATCAACGCCTTCGAGCAGTGCAGGAGTGGTTTCGCTGGTCACCCGCTGGCGCAGCGCCTGCACCGCGACATCGGGGTTAAGCCGACGCGCGGCCCGTTCCACCAACTTAACCTTGGCCACGCCGATGTCATCCTCAGTATAGAGTATCTGGCGCTGGAGGTTTGAGCGACTGACAATGTCATCATCAATCACGCTCAATCGGCCAACACCAGCCGCGGCAAGATATTGGATCGCCGGACAGCCAATCCCGCCCGCACCAATGATCAGGATATGCGCGCTCAGCAGACCGATCTGCCCAGCCCCGCCAATCTCCTTCAGGACGATATGGCGGGCATAGCGATCAAGCTGTTCGTCGCTAAGGCTCACTGGCCAGTCGATCCAAAACCACCTGAACCACGTGATGTTTCATTAAGGCTCACAACCTCACTAAGCCGAGCGCGTTGCGTTGGCGTTGGCACCAACTGGGCAATCCGATCGCCGCGATTGATTACGAACGGTTCCTGTCCAAGGTTGATCAGGATCACTTTCACCTCGCCGCGATAGTCGCTGTCGATGGTGCCCGGCGTATTGAGACAGGTAATTCCGTGCTTGAGCGCAAGGCCCGAACGCGGACGCACCTGCAACTCATAACATTGCGGGATTGCCATCGCAAAACCAGTCGCCACGGCATAGCGCGCGCCGGGTGCAAGCATCAGCGTTTCAGCGGCAACAATATCCATCCCCGCTGCACCCTCGGTTGCATAAGCGGGAAGCGGCAGGCCATCGCCGTGCGGTAGGCGCTGTATGCCAATCTCAATATCAGCCAAGCGCATCAGCAATCTTCCCCGCAAGCTTCATCGCGACCAGCCCCTTTTCCATCCGTTCCCAACTTTCAACGCCTTCCTTCGTGATGAGATGCACAAGGTTTTGTTCGCCCCCCATCCGGTCAACCGACACATCATTGGCAACGATCCAATCGCACCCTTTGCGCTCACGCTTGGCCGTCGCCTGCTCGATTGCGCGTTCGGTTTCGGCCGCAAACCCGATCAGCAGTGTTGGCCGCTGTTTCGATACCGCAAGCCCCGCAAGAATATCGGGGTTTCTATACCAACTTAGCGTCGGTGGCCCCGCCTCTTTCTTCAGCTTTTCAGGGGCCGCGTCTACGCGCCAATCCGCAACAGCGGCGACAAGAATCGCGCAGTCAGCGGGGAGCGCTGCTAAGACCTGCGCCTCCATATCCGCTGCGGTTTCAACATCAATCCGCGTTACTCCCGCAGGCGTCACGAGGCTCACCGGCCCTGCAACCAACGTCACCCGCGCGCCAAGTGCTGCGAGCGCACCCGCAATCGCAAAGCCTTGCTTGCCCGAGGAGCGGTTGGCAATCACGCGCACGGGATCAATCGGCTCGTGCGTTGGCCCGGCGGTGACGAGAATATGCTTACCCGAAAGCGGCTGATCAACGTCAGGTGCAAAATCGGGTTGACCAATTATCTGATCGGGCACACCGCCAAGCATGTGCGCAATCTCACGCAGAATTGCACCCGGTTCGGGCAAACGACCGGGGCCATATTCGCCGCACGCCATCGGCCCTTCATCGGGGTTGAGGATAGTTACGCCGTCGCGGCGCAGCGTTGCAACGTTGCGGATCGTCGCGGCGTGCTGCCACATCCGTACATTCATTGCGGGGATGGCGAAGACTGGCTTATCAGTCGCCAGCAGCAATGTTGTCGCGAGATCATCGGCAATGCCCGCCGCCATCTTCGCCATCAGGTCAGCCGTGGCAGGCGCAACCACGATCAGATCGGCCTGACGGCTAAGCTGGATATGCCCCATCTCGGCCTCATCCTTGAGGTTAAACAGGCTGGTATAAACCTTATCTTCAGAAAGCGCGGCAAGGCTGAGCGGCGTTACAAATTCAGCACCTCCCTTGGTCAATACGCAGCGCACCGAAGCACCCTCTTTGCGCAATAAGCGTACAAGCTCACAAGATTTGTACGCGGCAATACCACCGCCAACGATCAGAAGGATGCGCTTGCCATTCATGACTCGCCTTTAGCGGGTGCAGCGCCTGAGAGTCGAGGGCAACTGCCATGGTTAATATTCCACTACACCCGCGCCGCAAAGCTGATATTAAGTGCAACTACCGACTCGTAAGCGGGGGAGCTTTCGGATTGGCCTATAGGTGCGGGATGTGCGCGCTTGGCGCAGCGTCTCGTGAGATATGCAAAATATAATCCTGGAGAACGCACATGAAAGAAGTAATTCAAACCGCGAGCAGACGGAATTTCCTTGGCACCGTTACCGCCGTCACACTGTCTGCAACCGCGCTCGCGCTGCTTGACGGCAATGACGCAATGGCCGCCAAAATGAAGGATAAAAAGGGCGGCACCGCCAGCGACGTTGGCATCCTCAACGTGGCGCTTGGCCTTGAGCATGAGGCGATCAATGCCTACACACTGGGTGCACAGTCAGGCCTGCTAGATAAGGGTGTGCTTGACGTTGCTGTCCTTTTCCAAAGTCACCACAAGGGCCACCGTGACGCACTTGTTGCAACGATCAAGAAGATGGGCGGTGTCGCCGTTCCTGAAAAAACGCTCGCGCAATATGCGGCTGACCTCAACGCTGGATCAATCAAGACTGCGGGTGACATTCTTCAACTTGCCCGTCGCCTCGAACTAGGTGCGATCAACGCCTATCTTGGCGTAATTCCTTCACTTAATGACAAGGCGCTTGGTCAGGTTGCTGCGCGTCTAGCGGCAGACGAAACCATGCACTGGACGCTACTTAACTCAGCCCTTGGCGGCGCAGCGCCTGCTGGCCCGCTGTCGTTCGGAGCATAACCAACCGCGCTTTTCAGGTTTAATTCATCTGAACTGCGACAATAAGGGCACGAACTTTCACACAAGGGGTTCGTGCCCTTTTTTGAACGGATAGAGTGCCAATGCGCCCCGCGATTTTTGCCGCCGTAATTATCCTGCTTTCAAGCACATCTGCTGTTGCTGCAGGCGACGCTGCGCGCGGCCAGATACTTTATGAAAGCCGCTGCGGCGCGTGTCATTCGATTCAGTCGAACCGCACGGGGCCAAAGCATCTCGGCGTTGTCGGTCGCAAGGCAGGCAGCATCGCAGGCTTTGACTACAGCCCGGCGCTCAAGAAAGCGAAATTCATCTGGACGCCAAAGCAGCTTGATAAATGGCTGCAAGGCCCGAGCAAGCTGGTACGCGGCACCAACATGGCGTTCACCGTGCAAAATGCCGAAGACCGCATGGCGATTATAGCTTATCTTGCAGTGGCAAAGTAGTCTCTAGATCAGCGCCGTAACAAAAGCTCCCACTCCGCCTGCAATCAGTGCAACGATGACATATGTCCATCCTGCCCAACGTTTGCTAGTCTCAATTTCGGCCAGTGGTGGTCCAATCGGCGCGGCCCCTGCCTTGGGGTAAGTCGCCTCAATCCGCCGTACAAGTTCAGGCAAATCTGCAAGTGTTTTGGCAAGCTGCTGAAGTTTGCCCGCAATTAACACCTCAGGGCCAAGTTCATTCCTGATCCAGTCCGCAACGAACGGCCCAGCAACCTCCCACATATTGATTTCAGGGTCGAGCGATGATGCAACGCCTTCAACCATCACCATTGTTTTCTGGAGGAGGAGCAGATGCGGCTGAGTCTGCATATCAAATTCGCGTGTAATCGCGAACAGCCCGTCGAGCATGTTGCCGATGCTGATATCCTTGACCGGCACGCCACGTATCGGCTCCCCCACTGAACGAAGCGCTGTTGTGAAATCATCGATATTATGATGCGCGGGCACATATTGTGCGTCAAAATGAATTTCGGCAACGCGGCGGTAATTTCCGGTAATCAACCCGTGGAGAATCTCCGCGAGCCAGAGCCGCGCCTGGCGATTGACGCGGCCCATGATACCAAAATCAATCGCGCCAATCCGGCCATCGGCCATAGCGAAAAGATTGCCTTGATGAAGGTCGGCATGGAAAAAACCTTCGCCGATGGCTTGCACCAGAAACGCATGAACCAGCGTATGCGCCAATTTCGTGCGGTCATGCCCGGCGGCGGCGAGTGCCGCGTGATCGGTCAGCTTAACTCCGTCGATCCAGTCAAGCGTCATCACGCGCCTGCTCGTCCGGCTCCAGTCAATTGCGGGCACAAAATAATTGGGTTCGGATGTCATCGCAGCAGCAAGCTCGGACGCTGATGACGCTTCACGCCGGAAATCGAGTTCGCGCATCGTCCACTGCTTGAAAATCGCGATTACCTCGCGGGGACGCAGCCGCGCAAGCTCCCCGCCGCGCGTGGCAGCATGAGCCGCAATCCATTCGTAAGTTTCGATATCGCTGGCAAATTTTTCAGCAACGCCAGGGCGCAGCACTTTGATCGCGACCGTTTTTCCTTCGGGAGTTACCGCCCTGTGCACTTGCGCGATTGAGGCAGCTCCAACGGGCACAGGCTCAATTGATGCAAACAGCTGATCAACTGGCTTGCCAAACGCGGTTTCGATCACCGCTTTAATCTGCGCGAATGGAAGCGGCGGCAGATTATCCTGAAGCTGGAGCAAATCACGCGCCGCCGCCTCACCAACCAAGTCAGGGCGCGTTGCCAGCGTCTGACCAAGCTTGATCGCAGCGGGGCCAATTGCGCGAAACGCAGCGGCATAGGCAGGCGGATTGGGCGGGAAACTTCCGAACCGCGCGACCCTTGCAATCCTCCGGAAACTGAGCGGCACATTGGCATCGCGCTCTATTCCCAGAAGCGCTCCATTGCGCGCAAGGATACGGCCCCACTTAATCAACCGCAGGAAATGAGTGAAACGTCCGGTCAAATCTTCCAGCCGCTATGAATGGCTACCAGCCCACCGAGCATTGGCTCAACCTTGGTTTGAATGAACCCAGCGTCTCGGATCATCCCCTCAAACCGCGCCATATCGGGAAAGCGGCGGATCGATTCGATCAAATAGCGGTAGCTATCCTCATCATTTGCGAGCAACCGGCCAAGCTTTGGCACCATCCTGTGCGAATAGGCATCATAGACTTCGGCAAAACCGGGCCAGAGCGTCGTTGAGAATTCAAGGCAGTAAAACCGCCCACCCCGCTTGAGCACGCGGTGCGCTTCACTAAGCGCCTTATCGATATGCGTGACGTTGCGAATACCGAAAGCAATACTGTAAGCATCAAAGCTGCGATCATCGAAGCTCAGCACTTCGGCATTCTGCTCGCTCCACGAAAGCCGACCAATATCGCGCTGCTGCGCGCGCTCCATCCCAATGCCAAGCATGTCAGGATTGATATCGGCGACCGTGATGAGCGCGCCGTTCTTCTGCATCCGAAAAGCGATGTCACCAGTGCCACCTGCCATGTCGAGGATCATCTCGCCGGCGCGTGGTTTTACACGGCGGACGAAGCGATCCTTCCACAGACGGTGCATCCCTGCCGACATCGCATCATTCATCAGATCATAGCGCGAAGCCACACTGGAAAAGACCGCGCCGACACGCGCTGTCTTTTCGCGCGGAGCCACTTCTTCATAACCAAAAGAAACAGTTTCATTCATGCCTCAATCCTCTAGCCAAGCTGTGAGCCTCCCGCTAGCGCAAATCCATGCCTGAGCTACCTGAAGTTGAAACCACCGTTCGCGGCATCGCGCTTGTGCTAGAAGGCCGCAAGCTGGTTCGAGTTGAACCGCGCCGTGCCAGCTTGCGCCGCGATATTCCAGTTGATTTACGCCAAAGACTAACTGGCGCTTGCGTTACTGGCCTTGGTCGCCGCGCCAAATACGGGCTAATCACCACCGACCGCGATGATACGCTGATTTTCCACCTCGGCATGTCGGGACGGTGGCGCGTTGATCCGGCGGAGATCGGCGCACACGATCATCTCGTGATTGAAACTGATGAAGGGCGCGTACTTGCACTCAATGACCCCCGGCGGTTCGGCTCGCTTGATCTGATGCGCAGTGAGGAGGTCGCGCATTGGCCGACTTTTGCCGCGCTTGGTCCCGAACCTCTTGGCAACGCGTTTACTGCAAGCCATCTCGCGCAGGCGTTTGAAGGTCGCAGCGCTTCAATCAAGAGCCTTTTACTTGATCAGCGCATCGTTTCGGGTCTGGGGAATATTTACGTCTGTGAGGCGCTTCATATCGCCCGAATCGCCCCCAACCTTCCCGCAGGGCAAGTTGCAACAGCGCGACTTAAACCACTGGTAATTGCCATCAAGGATGTGCTGGCGGCCGCAATTGAGGCAGGCGGATCAACGCTGCGCGACTATGCCCGACCAGACGGCGAACTTGGCTATTTTTTCAAGCAGTGGCGCGTTTACGGGCGCGAGGGCGAGACGTGTCTTTGCGGGAAAACAGTGCTGCGCCGTGTCGACGCCGGAAGGTCAACCTTTTACTGCGCAAAATGCCAGCGTTGAAGGTTGACCGCGCCGCATAGTCTGGCTAAGTGCGCTGCTTCAATCGGGGCGGTAATTGCCGATCCGTTTCCACTATCTAGCAAATTTGAGGTTTCAGCATGGCGAATACGCCGCAAGCAAAAAAGCGCATCCGTCGTAATGACCGTCGTGCGGAAATTAACGGCAACCGTATCAGCCGCATTCGCACATTTGTGAAAAAAGTCGAACTTGCACTTGATGCGGGTGACAAGCCTGTTGCGGCCGCAGCGCTGGCTGCGGTTCAGCCAGAGCTTGCACGCGGCGTTGCGCGCGGCGTGATGCACAAGAATACCGCATCACGCAAATTTGCCCGACTAACCAAGGCTGTATCAGCCCTCTCTTGACATTACTGCATCGTTATCCGGACGACCCGTCAATGTTCGCATTGGCGGGTTTTTTGTGTTTTGCCTAAAAACCTAGGTTAATCGCCGATTCGGCAATCAGAGCAACACGACCCCCACTGAAAAAATCTTGTTTTTTCAGTGGTTTATGCTTGATCTACGGATTCCAGCCATTGCATGAGTCAACAGTAAATATTTCATTTTTTTGACATCATTACGCTTGATCGTTCAGTCAACACCCCCCTACAAAGTGAATAGGCCAACAGGCGAATCGATCTGTGGTCTATCATCGGACTGTCGCCAGATAACGGAGCTGCATGACAGCACGGAGGGGATTTTGCGTTTGGGTAATTAGCTGCGAAGGTTCCAGTTGATTAAATCATTCGGGGGAAAGATTTTTATACGTTATGTTGAGTTCATTGCCTCCCGAAGAACTGCCTATGCAAGCTCATGTCGCTGACATTGAGAGTAATTGGCTACTGGTTCGCGAATCGCTGCGTAAAAGCATTGGCGTGCGAAGCTTTGACCATTGGTTGAAGCCAATAAAATTTGTCGGATTTTGTCAAGAGGATAATGCTGTCCGGCTCGCGCTGCCCTCAGAATTTATGGCGAGCTGGGTTCGTTCACACCACGGCGAACGTTTGTTGCATGCATGGCGCGCGGTTATGCCTTACATCCACAGTATAAGGGTTGAGACCAGCTCTGATCATGACGCTGCACGTTATGAACCACCCGCTGTTGCGCCAGTTGCACCAAAATCTGCTGATCAGTTTAGCTTTGATCCCCGTCTAACTTTTGCCAACTTCATCACTGGGCCATCAAATGCGATTGCGGCCAACGCCGCGCAAAATTTTGCAGCGGGCGGCCCGATGCGAATTAACCCGCTTTATATTCATGCGCAAACCGGCCAAGGTAAAACACATCTGCTTCACGCCATCGGTCATCAATTTCAGCAGCTTAACCCGTCGGCTAACATTGTTTACATGTCGGCTGAGCGGTTTATGTTTGATTTTGTGACCGCGATGCGCGCGCGCGATACGATGGCATTCAAGCTCCGATTACGATCAGTCGATCTGCTGATGATTGATGATGTGCAGTTCATAGCAGGTAAGGAATCGACGCAAGAGGAATTCCTCCATACCGTTGATGAACTGATGACCAATGGTAAGCGGCTCGCGATTAGTGCAGACCGCAGCCCACACGCGCTTGACGGTGTTGAGGGGCGCATCCTTTCGCGGCTAACGCAAGGGCTGGTGACTGATATTCAGTCGCCTGAATATTCACTTCGCCGTGCCATTCTTGCCGCCAAGGTTGCTGCATTTGGTAATATAAAGATTAACGATGATGTAATTGATTTGCTTGCCGCACGAATAGCGACCAACGTACGTGAACTTGAGGGTGCTCTTAATCGGCTTGCAGCCTATGCAGCGCTCGGAAATCGGCCAATCACTGTTGAATTTGCTGAAGACGTGCTTGGTGAAATGTTCCGTGCAAGTCGTAAGCGCATTACCATTGATGAAATCCAGAAACGCGTGTCAGAGCATTTTCATATTCGCCATGCCGAAATGGTTTCGGCCCGCCGCGCGCGCGAAGTGGCCCGCCCGCGTCAGATTGCGATGTACCTTGCCAAGCAATTGACCCCGCGCTCGCTCCCAGAAATCGGTCGACGCTTTGGGGGGCGCGATCACACCACCGTTATTCATGCTGTTCGTCAGATTGAGAAACTACGCGCGAGCGACTCAGAAATTGATCACGACGTTATCTCGCTGATGCGCTTGCTCGAAGGCTAGGCCGCTCTAGCGTTTGCTAGGCGGCGCAACCGTAATCTTGACTGTTTCACCCGAATTGCCAGGGAAACCAGTAAACATTGCCTCGACCAAGTTTGGTACTAAGTAGGTAAGATTATTGTTGAGCGACATCGCATCAGCCTTACCCTCAAACACGCGCTGACCATCGGCCTTGCGTGAAATATTGACGTTCAAGCCGCTGTTATAAACGGTGTAGCTCTCAATTTCATCGAAGCCCCCGCCAAACAGGAAAGGGTCGTTAAAACCGTAAACGAACCGGCTCCGCCCAAAACCGCCGAAGCGATTATAACCACCAAAGCGGCTGTATCCACCAAACCGGCCGAAACCAAACCCGGTGCTTGGATAAGAGCGGATCTTCTCACGCCCGCCATCAATTGCATAATCGAGCGTGACAATCAGGCTTGCTGCATCAGCACTTGGCGCGGCTTGATAGCCAATTTGTGTCATTTTGCTGCTGACGAGTAAGGCATATTGCCCGAATTCAAGGCTGCCCTCACGCTTCGGGTCGGCTGGCTTTATTACGAAACTCTGACCCTGCGGCGCTGGCATCGCTTGAAAACGGTTGACCTTCGCTTTGAAGGGCGTCGCGCAG
>JAYUIX010000129.1:0-76559 GCA_043765635.1 Sphingomonadales bacterium | reverse complement strand
TAATCTGACCTATATATCAGAATCAACGTGACATTCGCGTAAAATCGGCTATATATCTTGCTATCAAGAGGGTGAGATTATGGCTGAAAATCCAATGTTGAAATTCGTCGGGCGGGATCAGGCCTATCCTGAAAAGCGCGCACCCGATTTGCGTGCCGAAGATTTTCAGGAAATCTCAAACCGTTATCCCGCTGACGATGCCCGCGATCAATCGGCGCGTTGTTCACAGTGCGGCGTTCCTTATTGTTCGGTGCATTGCCCGCTGCACAACCATATCCCCGATTGGCTTAAACTGACGGCAGAGGGTCGCCTGCGTGAGGCGTATGAATTGTCGAACAGCACATCGACAATGCCCGAAATCTGTGGCCGAATCTGTCCGCAAGACCGGCTGTGTGAAGGCAATTGCGTGATCGAATTTGCGGGCCACGGTGCCGTTACCATTGGCGCGGTCGAAAAATATATCACTGATACGGCATGGGATAATGGCTGGGTTGAACCGTTAGTGGTGCAGGGTGATCGCGGGCAGTCAGTCGGGATTATCGGCGCTGGCCCGGCGGGTCTCGCTACGGCTGAATATCTCCGTATGCTCGGCTACTCAGTCCACATCTATGATCGTTATGACCGTGCGGGCGGGCTGCTGACCTACGGCATTCCGGGGTTCAAGCTTGAAAAGCCAGTGGTGATGCGCCGCGTCGAGCGGCTGCGTGAAGGCGGGATTGTTTTCCATGAAAATTTTGAAGTCGGCCGCGATGCCACGCTTGATGAACTTCGCCAGAAGCATGACGCGATCCTGATCGCGACCGGGGTTTACAAGCCGCGCGTGATCAAGGCGCCGGGCGTTGGCGCGCCCGGTGTCGTCGACGCGCTTGATTATCTGATCGCGTCAAACCGCAAAAGCTTTGGTGATGCAGTGCCTGCATTCGATGATGGTCGCCTTGATGCTGAGGGCAAGAATGTCGTCGTCATTGGCGGCGGTGATACCGCGATGGACTGCGTCCGCACCGCCGTTCGCCAAGGCGCGAAATCAGTCAAATGTCTCTATCGCCGCGACCGCGCCAACATGCCCGGATCGCAGAATGAAGTGAAGAATGCCGAGGAGGAGGGCGTCGAATTTGTCTGGCTTTCGGCACCCGAAGCGTTTGACGGCACGGATCATGTCGCGGGGGTGCGCGTTGCCAAGATGCGGCTTGGTGCGCCTGATGCCAGCGGACGCCGCGCGCCTGAGGCTGATCCGGGGAGCGAATATCGCCTCGACGCTGATCTGGTGATCAAGGCGCTTGGCTTTGATGCAGAGGATTTGCCGGCGCTGTTCGGATCGCGCGATCTGGGCGTGACGCGCTGGGGCACCGTCCGGGTTGATCATAAAACGATGATGACGAGCCTCGACGGCGTGTTTGCTGGCGGTGACATCGTGCGCGGCGCAAGCCTCGTTGTCTGGGCGATCCGCGATGGCCGTGATGTCAGCGAGCACATGCACCGTTATTTGAAGGCAAAAGCGGTGAGCGAGAGGAAGGCGGCATGAGGCTGACGCCGCAAGAAGTGAGCGCGATCAAAGCGGCAGAGGCTGACACTTTTGGCGTGAGCGCCATCGTACGGTTGTTTGGCAGCCGGGTTGATGACAGCCTTCGCGGCGGTGACACTGATCTGCATATTGAAGTCGATCATATCGACGACGAATGGTCAAAACGCGCCGATTTTGAAACTGCGCTGTTCAAGCGCATTGATCCGCGAAAGGTTGACCTCATTCTGTCGGAACGCGGCAAAACCCCGCGCGGCTTTGAACGTATCGCCTACCGTGACGGGGTAATATTATGAGCCCAGAACAGGAATTGATGGATGATTTGCTCCGTCAGGGCAAAGCCTCTTTGGTGGGACTTGACGAGGCGGCGCTGACACGCGCGAAAAATTTCATTTATGTTGAAAAGAAATGGTTGAGCCATGAATGAATCCGAACGCACGCGCATCGCCGACGTCGGCATGTACCGCCCCGAATTTGAATCCGATGCGTGCGGCGTTGGCCTGATCGCTGCGACCGATGGCAAGGCTTCGCGCCGTGTCGTTGCATCGGCGATTGATGCGCTGAAAGCGGTGTGGCACCGAGGTGCGGTTGATGCTGACGGGATGACGGGCGACGGGGCTGGGCTGCACATTGATCTGCCGCTCGCATTTTTTGACGATGCGATTGCAGCCTCGGGCCACCGCCCGCAAAATCGGCGGCTTGCTGTCGGTATGGTGTTTCTACCGCGTACAGATTTGGGCGCGCAGGAAAGCTGTCGGACGATTGTCGAGTCCGAAATTATCGATGCGGGCTACACTATTTATGGCTGGCGGCAGGTGCCGGTCGATGTTTCGGTAATTGGCCGCAAGGCGCAGGAAACCCGGCCTGAAATTGAGCAGATCATGATTGCCGGGCCTGATCCCGACGCCCATGATGCGACCGAATTTGAGAAGAACCTCTACCTCGTCCGCCGCCGGATTGAGAAGAAGATTATCGCTGCGCAAATTCAGGGTTTCTACGTCTGCTCACTGTCGTGCCGCTCAATCATTTACAAAGGGCTGTTCCTCGCGGAATCGCTCTCGGTTTTTTATCCCGATTTGCGCGATGAACGCTTTATCAGCCGGGTTGCAATTTTCCATCAGCGTTATTCGACCAACACCTTCCCGCAGTGGTGGCTAGCGCAGCCGTTCCGCTGCCTTGCCCACAACGGCGAAATCAACACGATTCGCGGCAATACCAACTGGATGAAAAGCCACGAAATCCGCATGGCGAGCCTTGCCTTTGGCGAACGCTCCGAAGACATCAAGCCCGTCATTCCCGCAGGGGCTTCGGATACCGCCGCACTTGACGCAGTGTTTGAGGCTATCTGCCGTTCAGGCCGCGATGCGCCGACGGCCAAGCTGATGCTGATCCCCGAGGCATGGCAGGCAAGGCCCGACATGGCGCAGAACCACCGCGATATGTATGCCTATCTGGCGAGTGTGATGGAACCGTGGGATGGCCCGGCAGCGCTTGCAATGACTGAGGGGCGCTGGGCGGTTGCCGGGGTTGACCGCAACGCGCTGCGTCCGCTGCGTTATACCCGCACCAACGATGATCTCCTGATCGTTGGTTCTGAAACCGGGATGGTCGTCGTGCCTGAGGCGACCATAATCGCCAAAGGAAGGCTTGGCCCCGGGCAGATGATCGCGGTTGATCTTGATACTGGCGAATTTTTTGAAGACCGCGCCATCAAAGACCGGATTGCGGGCGAAGCCCCTTACGCTGACATGATCAAAGGGTTCAGCACTCTTGGCGATTTGCCCGAACCAAAGGGCGAAATCATTGTACGCTATGATCGCGCTGAACTCACCCGCCGTCAGATTGCGGCGGGACAGACGCTTGAGGATATGGAACTGATCCTTTCGCCGATGGTCGAAGACGGCAAGGAAGCCATCGGCAGCATGGGTGATGATACGCCGCTTGCCGTGATTTCGGATAAGCCGCGCTTGATCAGCCATTTCTTCCGCCAGAATTTCAGTCAGGTGACCAACCCGCCGATTGATAGCTTGCGCGAACGACATGTGATGTCGCTCAACACACGGTTTGGCAACCTCGCGAACATTCTCGACAGCCAGGAGGCCACACGCTTGGGCGTACTGGTGCTCGACTCGCCCGTGCTGACGACGGCGCAGTGGCTGACGCTCAAAGCCCATTTCGGGGCAGGCGTTGCGGAAATTGACTGCACTTTTGAAATGGGGTCAGGCGCCGAAGGGCTTCGTACTGCGATTACTCGGGTACGTCAGGAGGCCGAACAAGCCGTGCGCGCGGGGCGCAGCGAGATTTTCCTGACGGATGAACATGTGTCCGAAGGGCGGCTGGCAATCCAGATGGTGCTTGCCGCTGCTGCCGTTCACACCCACCTTGTCCGCTGCGGCTTACGCAGTTTTGCGAGCATCAACGTCCGCGCGGCTGAATGCCTTGATACGCATTATTTTGCGGTGCTCATCGGCGTTGGCGCCACTACGGTCAATGCCTACCTTACCGAAGCGTCGATTGCCGATCGCCACGCGCGCGGGTTGTTCGGGGATATGACGATCGAGGTGTGCCTTGCCAAATACCGCACTGCGGTTGGCGAAGGGCTGCTCAAGATCATCTCGAAAATGGGGATTGCGGTTATTGCCTCGTATCGCGGAGGCTATAATTTTGAAGCGGTCGGGCTCTCCCGCGCGCTCGTCAATGATTTCTTCCCCGGAATGCCGGCCAAAATCTCAGGCGAGGGCTATGCCTCGCTTTATGTCAACGCAGCCGAACGGCATGAGCAAGCGTTTGACAGCGCGGTGGCGCATTTGCCAATCGGCGGATTTTACCGCCAACGTGCGGGCGGTGAACCCCATGCTTATTCAGCACAACTGATGCACTTGCTGCAAACCGCTGTGGGCACTGACAGCTACTCAACCTATCTGCAATTTTCGCGCGGCGTGCGCGATTTGCCGCCAGTTTACTTGCGCGATTTGCTCGAATTCAACTTCGCCAAAGAAGCCGTCAGCCTTGAATCGGTCGAGGCGATCACCGAAATCCGCAAACGTTTCGTGACGCCGGGCATGTCACTCGGCGCGCTTAGCCCCGAGGCGCATGAGACGCTTGCCATCGCGATGAACCGGATCGGGGCGAAAGCGGTTTCAGGCGAAGGCGGCGAAGATAGCGCGCGCTTCAAACCCTATGCCAATGGCAACAATGCCAACAGCGCGATCAAGCAAATTGCGAGCGGGCGCTTCGGCGTTACCGCCGAATATCTGGGCGCTGCCGAAGAAATTGAGATCAAGGTCGCCCAAGGCGCAAAACCGGGCGAGGGCGGGCAGCTTCCCGGTTTCAAAGTGACAGAGATGATTGCCAAGCTGCGCCATTCAACGCCCGGCGTCACGCTGATCTCTCCGCCGCCGCACCATGACATTTATTCAATCGAGGATCTCGCTCAGCTTATTTATGACCTCAAACAGATTAACCCGAAAGCGCGGGTTTGTGTGAAGCTGGTCAGTTCGGCAGGGATCGGCACGGTGGCGGCGGGTGTCGCGAAGGCTCACGCCGATGTCATCCTCGTCGCCGGGCATGTCGGCGGGACTGGTGCTTCCCCACAAACCTCAATCAAATATGCCGGAACCCCGTGGGAAATGGGGCTGACCGAGGTCAACCAAGTGCTGACGCTCAACGGCCTGCGTCACCGGGTAAAACTGCGCACTGATGGTGGCCTCAAAACCGGGCGCGATATTGTCATCGCGGCGATCCTTGGCGCTGAAGAATTTGGGATTGGCACGCTCAGCCTCGTCGCGATGGGCTGCATCATGGTGCGGCAGTGCCATTCAAATACCTGCCCGGTCGGCATCTGCGTCCAGAACGAGGCACTGCGCAAGAAATTCACGGGCACGCCTGAAAAGGTGATCAACCTGATGACCTTCATTGCCGAGGAAGTTCGTGAAATCCTTGCGCGGCTTGGTCACCGCTCACTTGATGAGGTGATCGGCCGGACTGAACTGCTGCGCCAAGTCAGCCGGGGGGCCGAGCATCTTGATGATCTCGACCTCAATCCGATCCTTGCCAAGGTTGATGCGCCAGAGGACAAGCGCCGCTTCAATTTGCCGACCCCGCGCAATGAAGTGCCTGACAGCCTTGACGCGCAAATATTGCGTGATGCCAAGCCGGTGTTTGAACGGCGCGAGAAAATGCAGCTTACCTATACCGTGCGCAATACCCACCGCGCGGTTGGCACGCGGCTTTCGGCAGAAATCACGTCGCTGTTCGGGATGTCAACCTTGAACGATGGCCATGTCCATGTTCGACTGCGCGGAAGCGCGGGGCAATCGCTTGGTGCGTTCCTGTGCAAGGGGATCACGCTTGAAGTCTTTGGCGACGCCAATGATTATGTTGGCAAGGGGCTGTGCGGCGGGATCATTGCCGTCCGCCCGATGGTAAGTTCGCCGCTTGAAAGCCAGCATAATACGATCATCGGCAACACCGTGCTGTACGGCGCGACCTCGGGCAAACTCTATGCCGCCGGGCAAGCGGGCGAGCGCTTTGCCGTGCGCAATTCGGGCGCGAATGTCGTGGTTGAAGGCTGCGGCGCGAACGGCCTTGAATATATGACGGGCGGCACCGCGATCATCCTCGGCGTGGTTGGCGAAAATTTCGGCGCGGGCATGACGGGCGGCATGGCGTTCGTCCTTGACCTTGACGGCAATTTTGAACGGCGCGCCAACCCCGAAAGCATTTTCTGGCAGCGGATTGCCTCACCCTATTGGGAGGCGCGCGCAAAATCGATGATTGCCGAACACGCGCTGGCAACCGACAGCAAATGGTCAAACGCGATCCTTGACGATTGGGATCGCTGGGTCGGCCAGTTCTGGCAAATTTGCCCCAAGGAAATGCTGACGCGGCTTTCGCACCCGCTTTCAGAGGAACAGGCAATCGCAGCGGAATAACGGTTGAACGCAAACAACCATTTTGTTCAGGATTGTGAAAGCCGTAGTCACATAGTAACGCTTTTTAGTCGGGGAGTGGTTTCCCGTTTGCCCGAAAGGCTCGCCAATGCGTTCAGCCCTTTTTACTGCTGTTGCCCTTGTTGTTGCGACCCCGGCGGTTGCGGCCGCACAATCTACGTCAGAAGCCCAACAAGACATGCAAGGCATGGCTGACACGCTCAATGATCCGTCAACGCAGACTGCGGCGGCGGGTATTCTCGGTGCTGCGATGGCGGCGGTGCTTGATATTCGCGTTGACAAGATGGCCAAGGCGCTTGAGCCGCTTAACGGTGGCAAGAAGCTCAATATGAAGGGCAATACGCTGCGCGAAATGGCCGAACGCCAAGATCCAAAGTTTGAACGCAAGATGGAAGAAGGCACCAAAAGCGCCGTCCGTTCGGCTGGCTCGCTTGCCCAGGCGCTCGCGGTTATGCTCCCTGAACTCCAAAAAGCCGCCAAAAAAATGGGCGATGCGCTCCCCAATCTTCAATAAGCTAACTCCGTTTGCCCTGAGCTTGTCGAAGGGCTGTACTTCTTCTCATTCTGCCGCCGGATGAGGGAAAAAGAAAAGGCAACCCTTCGACAAGCTCAGGGCAAACGGGTATTATTGAATAGCTATGTTTCTCCAAAAATCGGGGTGACGTCCGCCACCCCAGCCGCTAAGACATATGATTCCATGTGGCTGCTTTACCAATTCCCGCTTTGTCCTTTTTCACGCAAAGTCCGGCTTCTGCTCGGCGAAAAAGGCGTGGGGTATGAACTTGTCCGTGAAAGCCCGTGGGAGCGGCGCGACGAATTTCTTGATCTGAACCCTGCCGGGCAAACCCCGGTGCTGGTTGAGAAAAACAAGAATATCACACTGATGAGTTCAGCCGCGATCTGCGAATATTTTGAGGAAACGGTTGATAAGTCTCCGATGATTTCGGGCACTGCGACCAATCGTGCCGAAATCCGGCGTTTGAGCGCGTGGTTTGACGAGCAGTTTTACACAAGCGTCGTCGGCCCGTTGATGCACGAACGGATGCTCAAGCGCGTCGTCCACCGTACAGCGCCTGATGCCGGAATGCTGCGTGAGGCGATGAAGAATGCCAACCAGTTGATGGATTATACTGATTACCTCCTCGACCACCGCAACTGGATCGCGGGCGCAACGCTCAGTCTTGCTGATCTCGCAGCGGCGGCGCATATTTCAGTGGCGGACTATCTCGGCGGGATTGACTGGCGCGGGCATGAACAGACCAAAGGCTGGTATTCAGGCCTCAAATCACGCCCCGGCTTCCGCCCCCTGCTCGCCGAACGAATGGAAGGCGTCGCGCCGCCGGTATATTACGACAAAGTGGATTTTTGAGTATTTCCGTCACCCCGGCGGAGGCCGGGGTCGTTCTGACGTAGGGCGCAACATTCAAGCGACCCCGGCCTCCGCCGGGGTGACGGCTATTTTTCAGGCCGCAACCACGCTTATCAAATAATTGAGCTTCACATCGTCTGACAACACCAGCCCACGACCGACATTGAACGATATCCCGCGCGTGTCGATAACCGCCAACCCTGCCTCACCGAGCAGCACTGTAAGTTCCTCGGGCGTCAGGAATTTGTCCCAATCATGCGTGCCCTTGGGGATTTGGCCAAGCCTTTCGCCAATCGTGATCAGCCCAAACCGCGATAGCGCCGTGCGGTTTGGCGTTGAAAGGATCATCAGCCCGCCCGGCGCAAGCCGCGCCGCAAGTGCCGCAATAAACGCTGCTGGATCAGTGACATGCTCAATCACCTCCATCGCGGTGATCAGATCAAATTCGCCCATAACCTCCGCAATCTCGCAAGCGCGGTAGTCAATCGACAGCGCTTGCCCCGCCGAATGATCCTTCGCCGCCGCGATATTTTCAGGCGCGGCATCAACCCCCGTCACCGCCGCGCCCATCCGTGCAAGCGGCTCAGTCAGCAATCCCGCCCCGCAGCCAACATCAAGCGCGGTCATATCGGTGAGCGGCCTAAGCGCTTTGGCATCGACCCCGAAATGTAAATTAATCTGCGCGCGGATATAGCCAAGCCGCACCGGGTTGAGCTTGTGCAGCATAGCGGAGGAACCCCTGGGGTTCCACCAATCAGCAGCAAGCGCCCCAAAATGTGCGGCTTCGCCAGCGTCTATTGTCGTGGAGATTGTGGTAGTTGTCATGATATGATCTTGCTAGCAGTTGTCAGCGCGACGGTCTACGATCGCTTCATCAGAATGATTTTGCCGGGGAGCAATGCCGCCATGAAAAACACCGTCCTTATCCTTGCCATGCTGGCAACCGCCACTGCGCTCCCTGCCCAAGCCCAAACACTTACCACATACATCCACGCTGGCCGCTTGCTTGATCGCCCCGGTCAGCCAGCGCGCGGGGCGTCCACGCTCGTCATCCGCGATGGCAAGATTGCCGAAATCCTGCCCGGTCTGGTGCCCGTACCTACTGGTGCCAAGCTGATCGACCTTTCAACGCGCTTCGTTTTGCCGGGGCTTATCGACAGCCATGTCCACCTCGATTCCGATGCCGGCGGGACGGCGGCACTGGTTGAGGCGATCACGGGCAGCAAGGCAACCGCTGCATACCGTGCGGCGGGCAATGCGAAGAAGACGTTGCTGGCGGGCTTCACCACCGTCCGCAATTTGGGAGACGGTGACGGGATCACGCTCGCGCTACGTGATGCGATTGCGGCGGGGCAGTTGCCGGGGCCGCGCATTATTGACGCAGGCCGTTCGATTTCAACCACCAGCGGCCATATGGATAGCACGCTCAGCCTCAACGAAGATCTTCACGGATCAATCAATCAGGATAATCTCTGCGATGGGACAGAAAGCTGTCGGCGCGCGGTGCGCTTGCAAATCCGGCGCGGGGTTGATGTGATCAAGATCGCGACGACGGGCGGGGTCAACAGTCGGATCGGCGCTGGCCTTGGGCGGCAGATTTTCGATGACGAGGTCAAGGCGCTGGTCGATACAGCCCACCTTTACGGCAAGAAAATGGCGGTTCACGCGCACGGTGCCGACGGGATCAACGCAGCGCTTGCGGCGGGCGCGGACTCGATCGAGCATAGCACCTTGCTAGATGACGAGAGCATCCGTTTGTACAAGGCGAAGGGCGCATATCTCGTGCCAACGCTTTCGACCGTGAACGGCTATCTCGAACGGCTTGCCAAAGACCCCAATGCTTATCCGCCTGATGTGCTGGCCAAGGTGCGTTACCGCATTTCGATCACGGGCAAGAATGTCGAGAAAGCCTATCCGGCGGGCGTCAAAATTGCCTATGGCACCGATGCGGGTGTTTCCAAGCATGGCCGCAATGCCGATGAATTTGAACTGCTCGTCAAACACGGGATGACGCCGATTGCCGCGATTGAGGCGGCCACCGTCAACGCGTCGCGGCTGCTCGGTGTTGATAAAGAGGTCGGCACGCTTGAACCGGGCAAGGCGGCAGACCTGATCGCAGTTGACGGTGATCCCACTGTTGATGTCACGCGGCTCAAGCAAGTCGGTTTCGTGATGAAAGGCGGGGTTGTCGCGAAGGGGGAATGAAACTTTTGAAATATTGCTTTTTCTGATCCGTCAATCCCCAGAACGATTAGATTGCCTAGTCGATTCAGCTATACCGAAGACAGTTTCACTACTGTATCCAGAGCTCATCAGGGACGTGTCCACCTAGTGAGTTTAACTGGGTGGGGTTAGCTGGAGCAAGTAATGGTAAATCCAATCAATGGCGCTGCGGGTGCCGGTCGGGCCGTTAATCGTACTTTAGATACAGCGCAGGGCATCTTGGCGGCCAATCGATCAGGCAAAGCCATTAATATGGTTGGTGTTGCCAATGACATCGCCAAGCTGTCAGTTAAAGACCCAAAAGCGGCTGCAAATGCACTTGAGGCGTTGAAGAAGCAGCTTAGTCCGGTTCAGCAAGGCGAGCTTGCCCGCGCGCTTCCCGATGCGATTTCTGCACAGCAGCGTGCGGCTGCGAAAGTACCTGATGGCCTTACGCCAGCACAAAAAGAATTGGCGCTTGATGTTACCCAACTCGGCCTTGATATTGTTGGCATATTTGAGCCAACGCCCTTTGCAGACATCACAAGTGGCCTCATCTCGGCGTTTCGCGGTGATTGGCTAGGGGCTGGCATCTCAACGCTTAGCCTTGTTCCCTACATTGGTGATGCTGCCAAACTTGGTAAACTTGGCAAAATGGCGAAGACGGTGGCGACCGCGATTGAGGTTGCAAAGACGGACAGCAAATTTGCCAAGGTGCTTCGTCCGATGATGGAAAATCTGAACGCAGCACTCAATAAAATTCCAGGTGCAGCGCTCGACAAACTGCCCGCATCAGCGCGTGAGCAGATTATTGAAATGAGGAATAAGGTTCAGCAGTTCCTGAGCGCCGCAGTCGCATCGGCTAAGGCTGCGCTGACCTCAATTCCGGTTCCCAAAAAAGTTGTTAATACAGGGCTTCCTCATGCCACTGAGCGCGCCGTGGAACGCAATATTTTTGGGAGCGCGAAAGAGGCGCGCGAGGGACTTAAAAAATTGAGCGATGACATTGGCAAAAAAGGCTTTCCGCCGGGAACGATTTTAGATAGCCCGCGCACTGATCGTGTGCTTGTGCCCGTTGGTAATAATGGATATGCTGTTTATCAAATTCAGAGCAACGGCAATGCTGTTTTGAAAACTATCCTTAACGTAAAGTGATTGGTTAAATCATGTCTAAATATGATATGAATATGAACAGTGATGAATCTGTATATATTAAAATATTAGATAAGCCCGGTTCTGTAAGATCATCAGATCATGGAACATTTAAGCTGTTGGAATATGCCCATAAGCATGGTTTGACTGAGTTAATGGCGATATTAGGTGATACTGATATTTATATAGACCGAAATAATTTAGGCGAGATGTCCGGTTTGGAAATAGTCACTTTTTACGACTGAAAACGGTTGGCAACCTAGGGGCAAGGTACGGGCGGATGTGTCCACTCTGTCCACCCCACTTGCCATCCCTCACCCCCTTGCCTAACAGGGCGGCGCGCTTGAGGCTGAGCGCGTTTCACGCCACGGCACGGGGACATTCATGGCGCGCATAGTGATGAAATTTGGCGGCACTTCGATGGCCGGGATTGAACGCATCCGCTCAGTCGCGGCGCGGGTGAAGCGTGAAGTTGAGGCAGGCAATCAAGTCGCGGTCGTCGTTTCGGCAATGGCGGGGGAGACTGACCGGCTGGTCGGCTTCTGCCGCGAAGCCTCCCCCCTCCATGATCCCCGTGAGTATGATGTTGTGGTGGCAAGCGGCGAGCAAGTGACTTCTGGTCTGCTCGCGATTGCGCTTCAGGCAGCGGGGGTGCGCGCGCGGAGCTGGCTTGGCTGGCAATTGCCAATTCTTACCGATGATGCCCACGCCTCGGCACGGATCGAATCGATTGATACGCAGGCTTTGAATGTGGCGCTTGAAAGCGGCGAAGTCGCGGTGATACCCGGCTTTCAGGGAATGGACGAGGGCGGTCGCGTTTCAACGCTTGGCCGGGGCGGATCGGATACTTCGGCAGTCGCGGTCGCCGCCGCGATAAAGGCTGACCGCTGCGACATTTATACTGATGTTGACGGGGTTTATACCACTGACCCGCGCATTGTGCCCCGCGCGCGCAAACTCACCAAGGTCACTTACGAAGAAATGCTTGAGCTTGCGAGCGTTGGCGCCAAGGTGCTGCAAACGCGTTCAGTTGGCCTGGCGATGAAAATGAATGTCCGCGTTCGTGTGCTTTCCTCGTTTGATGATCCGGCGAGCGGGGATAATAGCGGGACGATGATTGTCGGCGATGACGAGATTGGAGAAAATGACGTGGAACGGCAACTGATCACTGGCATCGCGCATGACAAGAATGAGGCGAAGATCACGCTGACGGCTGTGCCCGACAAGCCGGGTGCTGTGGCACATATCTTTTCACCGCTGGCCGAGGCGAATATCAACGTTGATATGATCATCCAGAACGTTGCGCATGATACAGGCTCGACTGACGTGACCTTTACTGTGCCCGGTGCTGAGCTTGCGCGCGGGCTTGATGTGCTTGAAAAGGCGAAGCATAAGATCGGCTACACCAAGCTGATGCACGATACGCGGGTGGCCAAGATTTCAGTTGTCGGCGTCGGGATGCGCAGCCATGCGGGGGTGGCGTCCACCATGTTCACTGCGCTCGCCGCGCGGGGCATCAATATTCAGGCGATCTCGACATCTGAAATCAAGGTGTCTGTGCTGATCGATGAGGATGAAACCGAACTCGCGGTGCGCGTGCTGCATACCGCTTACGGCTTGGATGCTGTGGATGAGGCGGCGTGAGTAAGCTCAACACACTCATGAAGCGCGGCGCAGATTTCCTTGGTTCGGATGTTGCGATCATGGCGGGCGCGATGTCGTGGATTTCGGAGCGCAATCTCGTTTCGGCGATGTCGAACGCAGGCGGGTTCGGCGTGATTGCGTGCGGGGCGATGACGCCTGAATTGCTTGACGCTGAAATCACCGCAACCAAGACGCTCGCCACCCGGCCCTTCGGCGTCAACCTGATCACGATGCATCCCCAACTCGTTGATTTGATCGCGGTCTGCGCCAAGCACCGGGTTACCCATGTTGTGCTTGCGGGCGGCCTCCCCCCGGCCGGATCACTTGAGGCGATCAAGGCGAGTGGCGCGAAGGTCATCTGCTTTGCCCCTGTGCTCAGCCTCGCCAAAAAGCTGATCCGGTCAGGCGTTGACGCGCTGGTGATTGAGGGGATGGAGGCGGGCGGGCATATCGGCCCCGTTTCGACCTCAGTCCTTGCGCAGGAAATCCTCCCTGAGGTTGGCGACCAAATTCCAGTGTTCGTCGCTGGCGGAATTGGGCGCGGTGAGATGATCGCGTCTTATTTGAAACAAGGTGCTGCGGGCGTTCAGATCGGCACACGGCTGGTCTGCGCGACTGAGTGCATCGCGCACCCGGCGTTCAAAAAAGCCTTCATCCGCGGTAATGCTCGCGATGCCGTCGCCAGCATCCAGATTGATCCGCGCTTGCCCGTCATTCCCGTGCGCGCGCTCAAAAACGCTGGCACTGAAGAATTTACCCGCAAACAAGTCGAAGTCGCGCGCCTGCTTGACGAAGGCAAGGTCAACATGGGCGAGGCGCAGCTTGCGATCGAGCATTTCTGGGCAGGCGCGCTGCGCCGTGCGGTGATCGACGGCGATGTTGAAAATGGCTCGATCATGGCAGGGCAATCGGTCGGCATGGTCAAGAGTGAAGAGCCAGTCGCGACGATCCTTGCAACGCTGATCGCTGAGGCCGAGGCGGTGTTGGGATAGCGTCGATTATTGTACAAGGAGCGCACCCAAGCGGCTCCCACCTGCATATATCAGCGCAGCCATCGCCACCGGGATGACAACCAGCATCATGAGCGCCGCAAGCGCGTGCCAAGGCCTGTCCTTGTCATTGAAGGATTTTATGATTTCAGAAATCGCTTGCCATCTGGTCATCGCACACCTCGCCATAAAAACTCAAACTGAGCTTTCGATGCCGCCGATACGTAGCCGATTTCCGAAAACCTAACAAAAGATTAACCATATGAAGTTAACAAGTGCCTGTGGCAAAAACACTACAGGATGAGGGGTTGTTCAACCATGCCTCAACACCAAAGCCCCCTCAATATCTTGCCTGCGGGGCTGGAAGGACACTGACACCTGCACCTCGCGGTCGAGGCGATCAAGGATGGTCATCAGGCGGTCGATGGTAAAGCCAGAGAGTTTAGCGTTACGGATGCGTGAGAAATCAGCGGCGGCAACGCCGGTTATCTTTTCAGCACCGCGCACAGTGAGCTTTCGTTCTGCCAGGGTCTTGCCAATCTCGGCAGCAAGGATGGCGCGAAGCTGGCGCTGCTCAGAGTTTTTTATGCCAAGGTCGGCATAGATGTTTCCGCTTCCTCGCACGAGTTCAAAATCATCATCTGCCTGTGTCATGCTAACGCCTCCTTCAAGCGTTTAATGCGTTCACGCACTAAGTCGATTTCCTGCTTTGGCGTTGCGATCCCGTTCTTAGATTTTTTCTGGAAGGCATGAACCACCCAGATGTCTATATCGAGCTGCAACACATAAACGACCCGATAAGTATCGCCGCGTTCTTTAAGCACCAATTCCCAAACGCCTGACCCAAGCCCAGTGAGCGGCTTGGCAATATCCGGGGTATCCCCTTCAGCCACTCTGGTTAGCGCATCGGCAGCGACATCTTGGGCTGCTACTGGGAAGCGCTGAAACTCTTTAAGTGCAGCTTTAATCCATGATATCGTGCGTAAAGTTTTGCGAACCATAATTTATTGTAGTGATATTTCACTACATGCACAATGAAAATCGTGTGCACTTTTTTTGAAATGCCCGCGGCTAATACCATAGATAGACGCCCCTAAACCAACCTGCTAGCGTTGAATTATGCCATCCTCTGCCAGTTCATCGCGTGAAATCCTTACCCGTCTTCATGATGTAATGGCGACGCGCGCGGGCGCGCAGGCCAAGCTTAACAATGTCGTGCAGATTGTGGGCGAGGCGCTTAAGAGTGAGGTGTGTTCGGTCTATCTGCGGCGTGAGGGCGTGCTTGAGCTTTATGCCACGCGCGGGCTTAATCAGGCAGCGGTGCATGTCACTAAGCTTGCGATGGGCGAAGGGCTGGTCGGGACGATTGCCGAACAGATTTCCACGCTCAACCTTGATGAGGCGACGAGCCACCCCGATTTCGCGTTCAAGCCCGAAACCGGCGAGGAAATGTTTCACAGTTTTGCGGGCGTACCGATTGTGCGGCGCGAAGATGCCGTCGGCGTGCTGTGCGTTCAACATGCCGAGCCGCGCCGCTACGATGATATGGAAATTGAGGCGCTTCAGACGGTTGCGATGGTGCTGTCCGAACTGATCGCCAATGCGGGCTTGATCGATAACGCGGCGGCGCGTGGATCAAAGCAGGTCAATACTGCCTCGACGCGGCTTGTTGGTCTTAAACTGGTTGAGGGCATGGCGAGCGGCTTTGCGGTCTATCACCAGCCGCGCATTACGATTGAACATACCGTTGCCGAAGATACTGAGGCCGAGCGGCACCGCGTTTATTCCGCATTTGACAAGATGCGCGAGCAGCTTGACCGGATGGCAAGCCAGGCTGAGTTCGGCGGTGACGGAGAGCACCGTGAAGTGCTCGAAATGTATAAGATGTTCGCTTATGATGAGGGCTGGTCGCGCCGGATCAACGAGGCGATTGATAGCGGCCTCACCGCCGAAGCCGCGATTGAGCGCGTTCAGCAACGCACCCGGATGCGGATGCGCCAGATTGATGATCCGCTGCTCGCAGACCGGATGCACGATCTTGAGGATATGTCGAACCGACTGTTGCGGATTGTGTCGGGCCAACTTGGCACAGCGGCGCAGGCCGGATTGCGGCAGGATACCATCCTGATCGCCAAAAACCTTGGCCCTGCCGAACTGCTTGAATATGATCGACGCCGGTTGAAGGGTGTGGTGCTTGAGGAGGGTTCGCTCACATCGCACGTCACCATCGTTGCGCGCGCAATGGGGGTTCCGGTGATCGGCCGGGTCAAAGATGTCAAGCGCATGATCATGGACGGTGATGCCGTTCTGCTTGATGCCAGCGCGAGTGCGGTGTTCGTTCGGCCAACGGCGGCGATTGCAGAGGCTTTTGACGGCAAGCTTGCCATTTCGCAAAAACGTCGCGCGACCTTTGCCGCGCTCAAATCCGAACCGCCCGTTTCAAAGGATGGCAAGCGGATCAAACTGATGATCAACGCGGGGCTGCGTGACGATATCGCCGCACTTGATTTGACTGGAGCTGACGGCGTTGGCTTGTTCCGCACTGAATTTCAGTTTCTGGTATCGGCCACGATGCCGCAGCGCGAGCGTCAACAGCGGCTCTACCGCGATGTGCTTGACGCGGCGGGAGACAAGCCAGTCGTGTTCCGTACAGTTGATATCGGTGGCGACAAGGCACTGCCTTATATGCGGCAGGCCAATGAAGTTGAGGAAAACCCAGCAATGGGCTGGCGCGCGATCCGCGTTGCGCTTGAACGCGGCGGCCTGATGAAGGCGCAGGCGCGCGCGCTGATCGAAGCAGCTTCGGGCCGGACGCTCAATGTCATGTTCCCGATGGTCTCCGAACCGTGGGAATTTGATGAGGCGCGCGCGATTTTTGAGGCGCAGCGCAAATGGCTTGGCGAACGCGGCAAGCAGCTGCCAACCGCAATCCGCTACGGCAGTATGCTTGAAGTGCCAGCACTTGCCGAAATGCTTGATGTGATGCTGCCAAAGCTCGATTTCCTTTCGATCGGCACCAATGATCTGACGCAGTTCCTGTTTGCGGCTGACCGTGCGCATCCAAAGCTTGCCGAAAGGTTTGACTGGTTGTCGCCTGCAATCCTGCGCTTCTTGAAACGGGTGATTGATCAGGCGAAAGCGGCGAATGTTCCTGTCACCGTGTGCGGTGAAATGGGGGGGCGCTCGCTTGAGGCGCTGGCACTCATCGGGCTCGGGATTGAGCAGCTTTCGATTACGCCCGCCGCTATCGGCCCGATCAAGGCGATGATCCGTTCGCTTGATATCAGTGGAGCCAGAGAGGTCGTTTCCAACCTTGTTAAAACGCCGCCGCCGAGCCTGCGTGCAGCATTAAACGACTGGTCGGTTGAAAACCGGGTTGAACTCTGAAATTTATTGACACCGACCCTGTCCAGACGTTGACAGAGCGGGCGTTCAT
Organism: Sphingomonadales bacterium; assembly: GCA_043765635.1. Lineage (GTDB taxonomy): Bacteria > Pseudomonadota > Alphaproteobacteria > Sphingomonadales > Sphingomonadaceae > Aquisediminimonas. The sequence goes on along the minus strand of JAYUIX010000129.1, from coordinate 59,296 downwards.
TGAAAGAAGGCTGATCAGTCACGGCGCCGAACGTGGCTGGGAGATATAATAAACGTGGTTGACAATCAGGATGCGGCAACCGCCCTATTCCCGGAACGGGTGGGGGACAGGCTTCGCGCCGCGCGTTTGGCGGCAGGGATAGATTTGTCTGATGTTGCGACCAAAACCCGCGTGCCGCTGCGTCATTTACAAGCAATAGAAAGCGGCGATTATGCAGCTCTCCCCGGTAGTACCTATTGTGTTGGTTTTGTTAAAGCGTTTGCCCGCGTCGTTGGTATTGACGAAGAGAGTGCGACAAATGATTTGCGCGCTGAATTACGCGAACTCAATCTTGATCAACGCGCCGAACGTATTGAATATCAGGTTGCCGATGCCACGCGTTTGCCCAGCAAAACGCTTGCATGGGTAGCGACTGCGGTTGCGCTGCTTGTCCTGATTGGATTTGGAGTATGGCGCAACAGTCTCGTGAGCGACCCTGATCCTGTTACCCAAATCGCCGCGATGCCGAATGATGACGCAACGGTTGAAGCCCCTGGCGCTGATGATCTTACACCGCTTGGTACGACCTTATCACCCTCTCCAGAGGCACCCCTGCCACCCGTTAACACCGCCGGACAAGTAGTGCTGACTGCGACAAGCCCGGTCTGGATGCGCGTTTATGATGCAGCGGACAAAGTGTTGTTTGAAAAGGAAATGGTGTCGGGTGAGCGCTTTATTGTTCCTCCTGATGCCAATAACCCGCAAATTCGCACCGGCCGTGCCGATCTGATTTCAGTGACAGTTGATGGCAAATCAGTGGCTACACTCGGCCCGGCTCAGCGAACCGTGAAAGACGTTGGGATTAGTGCGGCAGCACTTGCCGCAAGAACGCCCGCCGTCATCGGTGCAGCGGTCAATCCATCTGCTCCGGCACCGGTTTTGCCCGTGAGGCCTTGATCATTGCGCAAAACTGCGTCACGATTCCGAAATAGATTATAATCTCGCGTTTAGTAAGGGAGGGCTGCCATGCGCAGACTGTTGATTGTCGCAATCCTGATGTCAGGAATTTCTGTCGCGCCTGCAATCGGGCAAAGCGCTGTAATCAACTTGCGGGTTGATAAGCTTGAAAAGGAAATGAAGGCGGTTCAGCGCAAGGTCTTTCCCGGCGGCGCTGCGCTTGAACCTGAGATTGATCCAGCGACCGCTAGCAAGCCCGTCGGTACGCCGTCAAGCGCACCAATCAATGATTTGACGGCACGCGTTGATGCGCTTGAAACGCAGTTGCGGACAATGACGGGCCAAGTCGAGCAAGGCGAGTTTCGCCTGCGCAAGCTTGAGGACGGTTTGAAGGCGCTACGCGGTGAACATGATGCCAGACTGAAGGCGCTGGAAACGGCGAATGCACCTGCCGAAGGCGAAGCAACCACAGTAATAGCGCCGCCTGTTGAAAAGCTTAAACCTGCTGCTGAAAAACCCAAACTGACCACAGTTGCGAAATCAGCCGCTGACCCCAAGCCAACCGTCGTCGATAAGGCAGACCCGGCGCGCAAGGCCGCAGTTGCCGCCGTCGAAATTCCCGATAGCGGCGATGCCTCCGAAGACGCATATACTTACGGCTTCCGGCTTTATTCAGCCAAACTTTATCCAGAGGCGCAGGCCAAGCTCAAGGATTATATCGCCAAATATCCAAACGGAAAGAAAGCCAGCCATGCGCGCAACTTGCTTGGCCGCGCCTATCTTGATGAGGGCAAGCCAGCGCTCGCCTCGGTGGCGTTCTATGATAATTATCAAAAGCTGCCGCGCGGTGAGCGTGCCGCTGACAGCCTGTCATGGCTTGGTTCTGCCCTGATCCGGCTCAAGAAGCCCGCCGACGCGTGCAAAGTCTATACTGAATTTAACGAGGTTTACGGGGCGAAGGCAGCCTCCGACGCCAAAGCAAGGGTCACAAAGGGTCGTGCCGACGCCAAATGCACTGCCTGAGCAGGCGATTGCCCGCTTTCGCGCTGACTTGCTGAAATGCGGGTGCAGGCCCGATCAAGCATTCGGGATTTGCGTTTCGGGTGGCGCGGACAGTCTCGCGCTATTGCTGCTTGCCAAGGCGGCTTCGCTTAAAATCAAAGCGGTTACGGTCGATCACCGGCTCCGCGCCGAGTCCGCCACGGAGGCCGCGCATGTCGCTGCGATTTGCGCGCAGCTTAGGGTGGCACATGAGACCATCGCGCTTGTAAGCCGGGGGCACGGCAACCTTTCCGACTGGGCGCGCACCGCACGTTATGCGGCACTGCGTGATTGGGCCGCGCGTTCGCATATCGACGTGTTGATGACCGCGCACCACGCCGATGACCAGCTTGAAACGATGCTTATGCGGCTCAACCGGGGGTCGGGTGTTGCAGGGCTTGCCGGGGTGCGCGCGCGACAAGCCGATCTCTGCCGCCCGTTGCTTGGCTGGCGCAAAAGAGAATTGGTAGAGTTGGTAAACGCTTGTGGAGTCTGCGCGGTTGATGATCCGACAAATTATGATGAAGCTTATGATCGCGCTCGCTTGCGCAAATATCTGGCGAAAGTTGATTGGTTGGATCCGCAAGCCGCAGCCCTCAGTGCCGCCGCCCTTGCCGACGCCAATGATGCGCTTGACTGGGTGGTGCTGCGTTTGCTTGATGAACATCTGTCGGGTGATGAGTCCAGACTTACCTTAACGTGTCCACCCATTCCACGCGAACTGCTACGCCGCGTTGTCACTGCCTGTATCCTCAAACTCAACTCTGCTGCAAAACCGCGCGGCGATGCGCTTGACAGGCTGGTGGCCACGTTGCAGCATGGCGGGATAGCAACCCTGGCGGGCGTAAAATGCAGCGGTGGGACGCACTGGCGCTTCACGCTTGCGGCACCCCGGCGCACAAAGTGATCGATACAGCGTTTTACGCCATTGTTATTAAGGCTTGTTATCCTATTTATGTGTAATGCATTTCAAGTGTATGACGAAAAGGCAAAAGCGATGAACGACAATAACGAACCGCAGAGCAACCCCTTGATCAAGAGCCTCTTGATCTGGCTCGGTATATTGCTTGCGCTTGCCGCGTTCGTTTCAGTGTTTGACAGCCGCAGCAAAGATAGCAAAGCTGATGGCATCGCCTATTCGGAGTTTCTCTCCAAGGTTGATGAGGGGTCAGTCAAGGAAGTCGTGGTTGCTGGCGATATCATCACTGGCAAACTGAGCAACGGCGAAAAATTCAAGGTTTATGCGCTTAATGATCCACAACTTGCCGATCGCCTGACCAAGGCCGGGGTGCGTTTCAGCGGTCAGCCTGAGGAAACCCCAAGCATCTGGATGGTGCTGATTTATAACTCGCTGCCTTTCATCCTCATGCTCGGCATCGGCTTTTTCATCATGCGCCAAATGCAAAAAGGCGGCGGCGCTGGCGGCGCGATGGGCTTTGGCAAAAGCCGTGCGAAATTGCTGACGGAAAAGCAGGGTCGTGTTACCTTTAACGATGTCGCGGGTATTGACGAAGCGCGTGAAGAGCTTGAGGAAATCGTTGATTTCCTGAAAGACCCAACCAAATTTACCAAGCTTGGCGGCAAAATTCCTAAGGGTGCGTTGCTTGTTGGTTCGCCTGGAACGGGTAAAACCTTGCTCGCCCGCGCCATCGCGGGTGAAGCCAATGTTCCGTTTTTTGCAATCTCGGGTTCGGACTTTGTTGAAATGTTTGTTGGCGTTGGTGCTAGCCGCGTTCGCGACATGTTTGAACAGGCCAAGAAATCTTCGCCTTGCATTGTTTTTATCGACGAAATTGATGCTGTTGGCCGTCACCGTGGTGCTGGCATTGGCAATGGCAATGATGAACGTGAACAGACGCTCAATCAGTTGCTTGTCGAAATGGACGGCTTTGAACCCAATGAAGCTGTGATTATTATCGCGGCGACCAACCGCCCCGATGTGCTTGATCCGGCACTTCTGCGTCCGGGCCGCTTTGACCGTCAGATCAATGTGCCGCTTCCCGACATTGAGGGTCGCAGGAAAATCCTTGATGTTCACATGAAGAAGGTTCCGATCGCCCCTGATGTTGACGGCGCAACGCTTGCACGCGGCACACCAGGATTTTCGGGCGCTGAACTTGCCAACCTTGTCAACGAAGCGGCGCTGCTGGCGGCACGACTTGGCAAGCGTCTGGTCGCGATGAACGAATTCGAAGAGGCCAAGGACAAGGTTTACATGGGTGCTGCACGTCGTTCGATGGTGATGACGCAAGAGGAAAAGGCTGCAACGGCCTGCCATGAAGCCGGACATGCGTTGGTTTCGATTCATGTCGAAGGCAATGATCCGCTCCACAAAGTAACGATTATTCCGCGCGGCCGTGCACTCGGCGTGACATGGAACCTGCCTGAACGTGACACGCTGTCGGTCAGCATGAAGCAAATGAAGGCAAAGCTTGCGCTTGCTTTTGGCGGACGCATTGCCGAACAATTATTTTACGGCGAGGGTGAGCTTAACACCGGCGCATCAAGTGATATTGATCAAGCAACCAACATGGCGCGGGCGATGGTAACTCAGTACGGTATGAGCAAAAAGCTTGGCTGGCTGCGCTATCAGAATACCCAAAGCGATTATATCGCTCAAGATACGGCACGCGTTATCGATGATGAAGTCCGCGCGCTGATTGAAGAGGCTGAAGGCGTTGCCCGCGCGGTGCTTACCAAGCATATCGATCAATTGCGCATCATAACTGATGCCTTGCTTGAGTATGAAACGCTTTCGGGTGACGATATCAAGGAACTGCTCAAGGGTGTGAAGCCTGACCGTAGCGACAGTGATCACGGCAAGCCCAAATCGCTTTCAACGGGTGGTTCGTCTATTCCGCGCACGCGCAAACCAAAGGCAATTGGCGGGCCGGCACCGCAGGGTGCATAATAGGCGTCACCCCGGCGGAGGCCGGGGTTGTTCTGACACAAAGACATCAATAATGATGACCCCGGCCTCCGCCGGGGTGACTTGGTAGATGTTCTAACTCTTGAGCTTCCAGCCACTGCGCAGCAGAGCGTAACAGAATATCCCGAGCACGATGTTAATTCCGAACAACACCATTGATCCCAAAACCACAGGCGAATCCGCCACACCGATAAATCCGTAGCGAAACCCCGATATCGCGTAGAAGAACGGGTTGGCATGGCTGATTGCAGCAAAAGTGGGCGAGAGTTTGTCTACCGAGTAGAATGTGCCGGAGAGTAGCGAGAGCGGCGCGACGACAAAATTGCTGACCGCCGCTGCATGATCGAATTTCTCGGCCCAGATTGAGGTCAATACCCCGAGCAGCGATAACATCGCCGAGCCAAGCAAGCCAAACCACAGGATTGCCCATAAATGCTGCACACCAACATGCACCCCTGGCCAGAACAGCATCGCGGCCCACACCGCGAGACCAACGCAGACCGCGCGCGTCATTGCGCCACCGACCATCGCGACAAGCAATTCGCCCACCGAAAGCGGCGGCATCAAATAGTCGACAATCGTCCCCTGAATTTTGCCGACGAGCAACGAAAAGCTCGAATTGGCGAAGGCGTTTTGCATCATCCCCATCATGATCAGGCCGGGCGCAATAAAATTCGCGAACGGCACACCCATCACGGCGGGCTTTACAGTACCCAGGGAAACCGAAAAAATGACAAGGAAAAGCAGCGTTGTGATCGCTGGTGCCCAAATCGTTTGCAACTGCACCTTGAAAAAGCGGCGAACTTCCTTGATATAGAGAGTACGCAGGCCGCCCCAGTTTACCCGTTTGATCACGGGAACACCGGGTTCGCTAAGTATGCGCTGGCTTGTAGCGGAGATTTCCGCCACTTTCTGGCTAAGGGGTGCAATTTCTGGCGCGCTGTTCATCGTCAATCCGATTATCGGTTGGCGGGCTGTTCCGCAAGCGTCGCATGTATTTTAAGGGTAAAGAATGTCCTGGACTGATGAACGCATCGATAAACTGAAATTGATGTGGGAAAAAGGTATGACGGCAAGTCAGATTGCCGAAGAGCTAGGCGGCGTCAGCCGTAATGCCGTGATTGGCAAGGCGCACCGGCTTGATCTCCAGTCACGTCCGTCGCCCGTCAAATCAAACGATGATGACAAATCAGGCACCAAAAAGGCGGCGGCGGCAAAGGCAGCCAAACCAGCGCCTCGCCCAGTTGAAGCCGTGCCGCCCAGCGTTGAGCCCGTCGTTGCGCACACGCCTCCGCCGCCTGCACCAGAAGCCGCCACACCAACGCCTGTACCCGTACCAACATCACCACATGCGCCGACGGGTGCGCAGTTGCGCTCAATCGGCCCAGGCGGATTCTTGCGGCAAGGGCCGGGTGATCAAGCCCCGCCCGCCACGCCAGCACCACCGCGTCGCCTTGTTCCGGCCAAGCCAAGCACTGAAATCGCGGGCAAGACGAGTCTGCTTGATTTGAATGAACGCATCTGCAAATGGCCTCTTGGCCACCCCGGTGAACCGAACTTCCATTTTTGCGGAGACAAGGTGAACCCAGGTTTCCCTTACTGTGTGGCGCACTGCGGTCATGCCTATCAGGCGCAAATGCCACGGCGTGATCGCAAACCGCCGCCACCGCTGCCATTTGGTGGCCCGCGCGTGCGTTAGACCTTGAGCGTAACTCAGCTCCTCATCACCAATTTCGCGATCATCATGGTCGCGGTGATAATCCTGTGGCTGTATAGCATTCGCATTCGTGATGTTTCCTTCATCGATGCCTTCTGGGCGTTTGGGATGGTGATGCTTGCGGTCAGCAGCTATTTTCAAACTGAGGGCGATCCCGCGCGAAAGTGGCTGCTCACGGGGCTTTGCTTGCTTTGGGGGCTGCGCCTTGCTTCGCACCTCTTCACTCGCTGGCGCGCACACGGCGAAGACCCGCGCTATAAAAAAATTCTCGGCCACGCGATGGAGAAGAACCGCTGGAGCTTTGGCAAGGCCGCGCTGATCATGGTGTTCGCGATGCAGGGGCCGATGCTGTTTATCGTCTGCCTCCCTGTCCAGTTGGGTCAAGTGTCAACGCAGCCTGTTGGTGTGCTTGCAGGCGTCGGCGCGATCATCGCGATCATCGGCATCCTGTTTGAAAGCATCGGCGACGGCCAACTCAACCGCCACCGCAGCGACCCCGCGATGGCGGGCAAGGTGCTTGACACCGGCCTGTGGCGCTACACCCGCCACCCCAATTATTTCGGCGACGCCTGCACTTGGTGGGGGCTTTACATAATTGCAGCGGAAGCCAGCCCCGGTTGGTGGGCGCTACCGGGGCCGCTGTTGATCACATGGCTTTTGACGCGGCTTAGCGGCGTACCCATGCTTGAACGTGGCCTCAAGAAAACCCGCCCCGGTTACGAGGATTATGTCCGCCGCACGTCGGGCTTTTTTCCGTTGCCGCCAAAGCGATAATCACATTTTTTGCGCTTCAAGCGCGGCCATCCTATAGCGGCGCGAAGTTACTCAGGAGTATTGCATGGGCGAACTGGCCTCAAAGTCTCAGTTACGGATGTCGTTTACGCGAATTGCTTTGGTGTGCGTGCCGCTGATTATTTTTCTTGGTTTTCTGGTCGGGAGCCTTGCCAATTCGGGTGACGAAAACCGCTGGTTTGTGCTGCTGGAGAAACCCTCAATGCAACCGCCGGGGTGGCTATTCGGGGTGGCGTGGAGCATTCTTTACGCAATGCAGGGCTTTGCGCTTGCGCTGATCATTGATGCGCGCGGCGCGGCAGGCCGCACGACCGCGATCTGCCTGTTTGCATTTCAACTTACACTCAATCTAGCATGGTCGCCGACGTTTTTCCTGATGCACCAAGTGAGTGCGGCGCTTGTCTTGATCGTGATGATCCTGGTTGCAGCCGGGGTGACGACCTTCGCCTTTGCGCGCGTGCGCAAAACGGCGGCGTGGCTGATGCTGCCGTATCTGATGTGGCTCGCGTTTGCGTCTGTCCTCAATTATCAATTTGACACACTTAATCCCGATGCGGAGCGGATGGTGGCCAAACCAGTGAAAACCGAAATCATATTATAGTGCTGCCTTGCGGTTTCTCGCCTGCATTCCCAAATAAGAGGTAAGCGATATCATTCACACCACGGAGTAATAACGATGCAATCACAAAACCGCATTTTTGATGATCTGGTCAAAATGGTGAACGGTGCTGCGGGCACAATCGCTGGCATGGGCCGTGAAGCCGAAGCATCAACGCGTGAGCGTGCCAAGGAATGGATTGGCGGGCTTGATTTCGTGCCGCGTGAAGAATTTGAAGCGGTCAAGGCAATGGCAGCAGCAGCGCGTGATGACGCGGATGCGCTACGCAAGCGGCTTGATGTGCTTGAGGCAAGCCTTTCTGTGCCCGCTAAAGCCAAAAAACCTGCCGCGCCAAAATCCTGATATCCACAGCTTTTTTACTGCGGCCCTTGATGCTCACGGGCAAATCGGGGCAAAGGGCAGCAATGACGATTGATGATCTTGAAGCGAACCAGCCGGGGACAACCCCGATTGATGAACTCGAAGCCTTTTTTTCTGCACACGGCTGGAGTCATGATCGGGTTGGTGAGGAAGAGGTTGTTGCGGTCACACCCGGCGCATGGGGGCAATATGAACTGCGCGGGATTTGGCGTGATGATGACCGCGTCCTGCAGTTTCTGGCGCTTCCCGATATCAAGGTGACCAATGATCAATATCCGGCGATTTATGAAACGATTGGTCTGATCAACGAACAATTATGGATTGGCCATTTTGAATTATGGTCGGGCAATGGCGCGCTGGTGTTTCGCCATGCAACGCTGCTTGATGGTCAGGATGAGCTTACGCTTGCCCCCGATCAGGCTGAGGCGGTGGTTGATGCCGCAATTGGTGAGCTTGATCGCTTCTACCCCGTCTTCCAATTTGTTATGTGGGGCGGCAAATCGCCCGCTGAAGCGATTGCGGCGGCGATGGTTGAAACGCATGGCGAGGCTTGATCCAGACATTTTAGCAGGTGGCACGCTTTGGATTATTGGGTGCGGCAATATGGGCCGGGCGATGCTTGATCGCTGGATCGCTTGCGGGCTTGACCCAGCCAAAGTAACCGTGATTGACCCCGCTCTGCCGACAATTGGGCAGAGTGTCAGGGTTTTGTCCGCCCCTGACACAGATGCGCCGCCGCCGTCTTTGCTGCTCCTCGCGGTAAAGCCGCAAATGCTTGACGTGGCCGCTGCGGCGATTGCGCCATATTTGGCGCGGGAGACGCTGCTGGTTTCAATTCTTGCCGGGGTCACGATTTCTTCACTGCATGCGCGTTTTCCTACGCCTCTGAACGTTGCGCGGGCCATGCCCAATCTGCCGGTTGCCATCGGGGCGGGCGTGGTTGCGCTTTACGGTGTTGCAGGGCAGCCCGTTGCGGCGCGGCTTGATGCCCTGATGGCCCCGCTTGGGGTGGTCGAATGGCTGGGCGCGGAAACCCATTTTGATGCGGTGACTGCGCTTTCGGGTTCCGGCCCTGCCTTTGTTGCATGTTTCATTGAGGCGATGGCGGCAGGGGGCGCGGCGCTTGGCCTGCCCGAAGCACAGGCGGCGCGGATGGCGCTTGCAACGGTTGGGGGCACAGCGGCGTTGCTCGAAATCAATGGCGAAGCGCCAGCCGCAATGGCCAAACGGGTGACAAGCCCGAACGGCACGACGCAGGCCGGGCTCGCCGTGCTTGATGAAGGCGGTGCATTCAAAGTGTGCGTAGCGGCCACCCTAGCAGCGGCAGCGCGGCGCAGTGCTGAACTCAATCCCCCTGCTGAAGCGCAATGATACGCGCGATTTCTTCCGCTGGGATCAGCCCTTCAAGCACTTGCCAGAAACCGCTAACCGCATTTTGCCCCGCTTCGCCGTAAGCATGGGCAAGCTGTTCGCGCAGATCATCAAACAGGCTTGCCTCAAGCGCGACACCCGTGTTGGTTAGGCGCAGAAGTTTTTGCCGTCTGTCAGTGCGCCCCTGCGAAGTTTCTACGAGGTCGCGCGCGGCAAGATCATTGATTACGCGACCCAGCGATTGCTTTGTAATCGCAAGCAGCCTGAGCAAGTCAGTCACAGTCAGCCCTGGCTGACGCGCAATAAAATAGAGCGCACGCTGATGCGCGCGACCAAGCCCCTGAATGGCCAGTCGTTTATCAATCGCGCGGTTCAAATGGCTGTAGCCAAAATAGAGCAATTCGATGCCGCGCCTGATTTCGGTTTCACGCAGAAAAAGCGGCGACGCGCCTTTGCTTTGAGCAAGAGAGATTTGGACAGTCATATTGACGTATCTTGGGTCATTGCTAAACGCTTGGCAAGAGGGTTATGGGATGGCTTCACCAATGAAATATGAAAGTAACGGTCTATGGCTGATCATGAGATGAATGCGGATTTGCCATCATTTGATTTTGAACCCAACCCGTCGCCGATCGCGCCGGGTGCGCGCGATGCGCTGCTCAAAGACCCTGGCTTTGGGCGTGTTTTTACTGATCATATGGTGATGATCAATTATAGCGAAGCGCGCGGCTGGTATGATCCGAAAATTACTGCACGCGCGCCGCTGCTGCTTGATCCAGCATCAGCGGTTCTGCATTATGCGCAGGAAATATTTGAAGGATTAAAGGCCTATCGCCTTGCCGACGGTAGCATGGCGTTGTTCCGTCCTGATGCAAATGCGCGGCGCTTCCGGGCATCGGCACAGCGGATGGCGATGCCAGAGCTTCCCGACGCATTATTTATTCAATCAGTAAAGGCGCTTGTTGCAACGGATCGTGACTGGTTTCCAGAAATAGAAGGCGGTTCAATCTATTTGCGGCCCTTCATGTTTGCAAGCGAGGTGTTTCTTGGGGTCAAACCATCAGCGGAATATCTTTATTTGGTGATTGCTTCAGCAGTTGGCAATTACTTCAAGAGCGGCGCGCCTGCGGTTTCGCTTCTGGTTTCGCAAGATTATACCCGCGCGGCACGTGGCGGCACGGGGGCTGCAAAATGCGGTGGCAATTATGCGACAAGTTTGATTGCCCAAGCCGAGGCGATCCGCCAAGGTTTTGATCAGGTTGTGTTTCTTGATGCGGTGGAACGGCGTTGGGTTGAAGAACTCGGTGGAATGAACGTATTTTTTGTGTTTGATGACGGATCAATTCAGACTCCGCCGCTCACTGGCACAATCCTTCCCGGCGTGACGCGCGACTCGCTTTTGACGCTTGCCCGTTCTGAAGGGCTGACTGTGCGCGAGGAGCCGTATGCGATTGACCAGTGGCGCGCCGATGCACTCAGCGGTCGCCTCGTTGAATCCTTTGCTTGCGGCACAGCGGCGGTTGTTACGCCTATTGGCAACGTGACCGATGGTGAAGGCCGTTTCACTATAAGCGCTGGTGGGCCTGGGCAATTAACGGGGCGTTTGCGTGAACGGCTGGTCGCAATTCAGCGCGGGCTTGCGCCTGATCCCGATAACTGGGTGGTACGGTTGGATTGCTAACATTGCCAACCTAATTTCTGCTGCTATAGAGCCGTTTCTCGCAAGATAATGGGGCGTCGCCAAGTGGTAAGGCAACGGCTTTTGATGCCGTCATTCGCAGGTTCGAATCCTGCCGCCCCAGCCAAACTTTGATTGCGAAGTGATCACTCTGCAAATCTAAGTCATCGCGAATATTCATCCTTATAGTGTTGTCATTAATGTAATGATTACACATTATTGTCATCGTGTAATGTCTGGTGTGGGTGTGTCATGATTGTGACACATTATGTGCTGACATTGGAATAATGATTTGTGTGGCGACAGATGGTTAAAAACTTGCGGTGAAACGGCAGAATCGGGTTGAAATCTTAGCGAATCAATGCCAGAGGCGATAACGGTAATGCGAAAGCGGCCAAACAAGGAGTTCGATATGCGTGTACTTAAGTCAGCTACTGCTGCGGTTTTGGCCGTTGCTATGATTGCTGTTCCAATGGCTGCTCAGGCAGCTGAAGCCGGTCGAGTTGGCGTAAGCCAGTCGAAGGCCGTTGAGCGCCTCAGCGTTCGTCCTACGAAAAAAAGCGAACTGCGTGGCGGTAGCATCGTGATTGCACTGCTTGCTGCAGCTGCGGTTGTTGGTGGTATCATCATCGCTGCGGATGGCAAGAACAAGCCAAAGAGCCCGTAATTGGTCTCTTCCGCAAGGAAATTAAAGGGCGGCTTTCGGGCCGCCCTTTTTTTGTGCGTCCGGTTGATGATTCAAATGCGAGTTGAAGCCATCCAGCGATATCGCTAAACGCAAGTTGGACTTTTATTCTTCAGGCAAAAATAATTATGATACAAATGCCTCAGCCGGTTATATCCGCCACTGGTCTGTTTACGCCTGCAGACTCAATTTCTAATGATGAGTTGGTGGCAAGTTTTAATACTTATGTTGAACGTCATAACTATGCGAACGCAGCTGAAATTGCGGTAGGGGATGCTGTTGCCCTAATGCCGTCATCAGTTGAATTTATTGAAAAAGCGTCAGGTATCAAATCACGCTTTGTCCTTTCAAAAGCGCCAATCCTTGACCCCAATATTATGGCGCCGCGCATCCCCGAACGTTCCAATGACGAATTGTCAGTGCTTGCCGAAATGGCAGTCAAAGCTGCGCGCGATGCTCTTAATCGCGCTGATCGTGATCCCGCTGATGTTGATGCCGTGCTTTGCGCCTGTTCGAATTTGCAACGCGCTTATCCCGCGGTTGCAGTTGAAATTCAGGATGCGCTTGGTATCGATGGCTTTGGCTTTGACATGAATGTCGCTTGTTCTTCAGCAACATTTGGTATTCAGACCGCGGCTGATTTTATTCGTTCAGCCAATGCGCGTTCAGTACTTGTCGTTAATCCTGAGGTGTGTTCAGGCCATCTCAACTGGCGTGACCGCGACAGCCATTTCATTTTCGGTGATGTCGCAACCGCGATTCTTGTCGAGGCAAAAGATATCGCTCCGGCGCAACATTGGGAAATTGTCGGCACTAAACTCAAAACCAAGTTTTCCAACAATATCCGCAATAATTTTGGGTTTCTTAATCGCGCTGCGCCCGAAGCGCGTGACAATGCCGACAAGCTTTTTGTTCAGGAGGGACGCAAGGTTTTCAAGGAAGTTGTGCCAATGGTCGCTGAAATGATCGTTGACGAACTGGCGCGGCTTGCGCTTGAACCAGCACAGCTTCGTCGGCTCTGGCTACATCAAGCCAATAAAAGCATGAATCGTCTCATTGCTGCGCGCGTGCTTGGTCATGAGGCGAATGATGATGAAAGCCCGACTGTACTGAATATTTATGGTAATACGTCATCGGCAGGTTCGATTATCGCTTTCCATCTTAACAATGATGATCTGGTCGCAGGCGATCTTGGGCTAATTTGTTCGTTTGGCGCTGGCTATTCAGCCGGAACCGTTTTTCTGCGCAAAGCTGCTTGATCGGCGTTGATGTGCGATAATATGATCAAACACCGCGATGTGCAGTGGATCAACAAAATAGCAGCCATAGCGGTACCGGTCTTGCCATGCGACAATCGCTTCAAGTGCAGTCAATCCAGGAATGGTCAGCCAGACCCGGCTTTGTGGCGCAATGGAATAAGCGGTTTCAAAACGGAAACCGCTGACTGACATATCAAGAACGTCAACATTGAATTTGGTGCATCCTGATTCGCGCAGTGATGCTTTCATCCGCACATCGAGTCGCTGAGCCCGCCTGCCGTCGTGACTCCAGTTAGGCATCACACCAGTTCGCGTAGATAGATTTGTCATCAGGAAAAAATCTCGGTTCAACAGCTTTACGCGGCGTCAGCATATCGTCATGTGGTTAATCATAAGTGAAAAATTTGTGTGTCGCATCATTTCAGTTAGAACCGATTTGAACAGAATCGTTAGGATGGATGCCCCAAATGACCAATGCTATAATGACTGCCCCGACGTTGCTCTCATTTGATAGCTTTATCAGTGAGTGGGCATGTGCGAAGCCTGATGTTCCAGCCCTGATTGAAGAAGACCGGGTACTGACCTTTGCCGGGCTTGAAGCGCGAACGGCGCAAGTTGTTGCAGCACTGCAATCTGCCGGTCTGAACAAAGGTGACCGGATCGCTTGGCTTGGCAAGAATTCTGACCTCTATTTTACGCTGCTATACGGTGCGGCGCGGCTTGGCGTTGTGATGGTGCCGGTCGGATGGCGGCTATCACCTGCTGAAATTGGCTATATTGTTGGCGATACTGAGGCACGACTATTTTTCGCTGGGCAGGGCTTTGATGAGGCAGCGCGTAACGTTGCAGCGAATCTGTCCCATGTCGAACGCGTATTTTCCGCCAAGGAGGCGCGCGCCTGGATCGACGGAACCATGCGCGCAGAATTTGAACCGGCAGCGCCGGATGAGGCGGTGCTCCAGCTTTACACCTCGGGCACAACTGGCAACCCAAAGGGTGCGGTACTTTCAAACCAGAATCTTTTCGGCCTGCGCCTGCCCGCCGCTGATGCGGGCATTCCGTGGTCAATCTGGGAAGAGGGCGAGGTGGCACTCGTCGCGATGCCGTGCGCGCATATCGGTGGTACTGGTCTGGGCGTGATGGCGCTTGCGGCGGGCGTTCCCGCCTATGTTTTGGCTGAATTTACCCCGGACGGCGTGCTTGATGCGGTAGAAAAGGGCGGGGTGACGCGCTTTTTCATGGTTCCGGCCGCGCTTCAGATGGTCATCAACCATCCGCGCGCCATGACCACTGATTTCAGCCGCTTGCGCTATATCATTTACGGCGCGGCCCCGATCCCGCTTGAGTTGCTCCGCGAATGTATCAAGGTGTTCGGGGCTGAGTTTATTCAGGCTTACGGCATGACTGAAACCACGGGCACGATCGTATCGCTCTGGCCCGAGGATCATGATCCGGCGGGCAATATCCGGATGCGCGCGGCGGGCCGTGCGCTGCCCGGTGTTGAGCTCAAGGTCGTTGATGAGGATGGCAATGAAGTGCCGACGGGTCAGGTGGGGGAACTCATGACGCGATCATCAAACAACATGATCGGCTATTGGAAATTGCCCGAAGCGACCGCGAAGACTGTCACTGATGATGGGTGGATCCGCACTGGTGACGCCTGCTACCTTGACGAGGATGGCTATCTCTTCATCCATGACCGGATGAAGGATATGATCATCACTGGCGGCGAAAATGTTTATCCGGCCGAGGTTGAAAGCGCGATTTACGGCCATCCTGCCATTGCCGAGGTTGCAGTTATCGGCGTGCCCGACAAAAAATGGGGTGAGGCGGTCAAGGCGGTTTGCGTCGCCAAGCCAGGCGCTGAAATTGACGAGGCTGATATCATCGCCTGGACACGCGAAAAGATCGCCGCGTTCAAAGTGCCTAAAACGATTGACGTGATCGCCGCCCTCCCGCGCAACGCCAGCGGCAAAATCCTCCGTAAGGATCTGCGGGCACCGTACTGGGTTGGGTATGAGCGGCAGGTGAATTGAGTGGGTATTCGTCACCCCGGCGGAGGCCGGGGTCGCTATAGCGTAGCGCGAAACATCCAAGCGACCCCGGCCTTCGCCGGGGTGACGATTTAGCTGAAATATTCTACCTTACACTCTTACCGCCCGAACGGGGTGTGCATTGCCATTGCGTAATGCGATATCGCCATCGTTGAATATTGCGCATTCACCCGCATGTTGCTGGGGAAGACGCTGGCGTCGGTGACGAACAGGTTGGTGGTGCCGTGAACGCGTAGGTGCGGATCGACCACGCCTTTGTCTGGATCAACGTTGATCGCGTTGCCGCCGTGGGGGTGAGAGCTTGAGAGCACCATGTCATCAGGCTGCTTGATCCGCTCCTCAAAGAAAGTCAGCGCTTGCGCCTCGCTACATGGCATGAGCGTCTCGCCTGTCATCAGCGGCGGATAAACCTCAATCGCGCCATTCGCGAAATGGACGGCGCACAGTTTGGCAAGTGCGCGGCGGGCGAGCGATAATTCTGCCTCACCAAGCTTCATTTTCAATTTGCCGCCAACCATTGCGCCAATCCGGTCAACCGGGAACAGGATGCCCGCCGACATCGTGCGGTTATAGTTGCGCATCCTCCGGTGATGCTCGGCGAACCAGCCGGGCATCAGCGTTGCCATGCTCATCGGCGGCTGAAAATGCGATTCAAGCAGATATTCGCCTTGGTCAACATAGGTTGCCATCTGATCTTCGTCCCACGCCCTGACGTCAGTGCCTTCGGGCATCAGTGCGGGCACCGGGCTGGCGATGTTAAGCGAAATGCCGCTGCCGCTTTCGGTGATCCCGCTGTCGTTCAGCAACCGACTTGATGCCATCGTTCCGCAGGCGACCACAATGCCGCGCGTCGCGGCAATGATATGACTGGTACCGTTTTCGAGTGTGATCTTTACCCCGCTTGCTACCCGGTTGCCGTCGGCATCAGGCGCGCCCCACAGGATTTCGGTTGCAGTCGCATCAGCGAGGATTTTTGCGCCGCCCGCCACAGCATCACGCAGGAAGGATTGCGGCATGGCATGGTGGCGACCGTAAGGGCATCCGGTGTTGCAATAGCCGCAGTATGCGCAACCGCCGTTGGTTTCATCAGGCCCGAAATTTTTGCGGAACCATTTCGCCGGAGCAACTGCATCGCGAGTATTGCCGTTGCTCGTGTAAAGTTTGCGCCAGCCCTCAAGCAGATGCGGCCCGTTGTTACGACCTTGAAAATCGCGCACCAGATTGATTTTTAGTAGATCGCCAACCGTATCAAACGCCGCCCGCAGCTTCGCACGGTCAAGCCCCGCGCCAAGCGCATTCCACGTATCAAACGGGTCTTTGGAATCCTCGTGCAAAAACTCATCCTTGAGCGCGCCAAGGAAAATCCCATTGTTGATCACGGTCGATCCGCCAACCATCCGTCCCTGAAAGACAATGATGTCATTATCACGCGTGGTTTGGAGCCCGCCATCGACATAAAGGCGCGCAGTCATATGTGCCTCTTGATGGGTAATCTGGCTGGTTGAATAATGCGATCCTGCTTCAATGATCAGAACTTTATGGCCCTTTTCGCTGAGTGCTGCCGCAGCAGTTGCCCCGCCAGCGCCTGATCCGATGATAATGATTTCGGCCTCAGCAGGGATGGTGCCCTCGGGAATGAAAGCGCCGTTTTGGAGGTCATTGCCAAGGAAAGGCTTTAACTGTGGCTGCCCCGCTGGTCGTGGCGACCTATGCTTGGGCAAGGTGAAACCAAGCTGACCAAGCACTGGATTATTGCGATTATCATCCTGATCGACGCCAATCCAATGGCCGTAATATCCCGCGTAAACGACCCCGCGCAGTCGCGCGATATCCTGAACAATGTTAAGCTTTGATCCGCGTAAATGTGTGTTGAGCCAGCGCTGGCGCGAGGCATTGCTGCGCGCAGAAAACCAAGGGCCGCCGCCAATCGCCCAAAGCCCGGTGAGCGCAATGGCAATTTCCTGCGGCTTATCGCTGGTGAATTTGGCAAATTGTTCCTGAATATTATCAACGACTTGTCGAGACGAGATTTTCATATCGACGCCGTGAAACATCGCATCAGTGAATTTACGCAGAGTATGTGCCGCGAGTGGCGGCAGTCGTTTCCGATCCATCATTGCCTCCCCAACTGTTGAGGAGGATCATGGCACAATATTCGTTGTTTGGAAACTCTATCTATTGGGCGCTTTTCTGCCGTGCCTTTGCCGCTTTGAAGCTATCACTATCTTTCAACCGTCCCCACCACGCCAGCGTTGCTTCACCCAATTCGCTGTGGAGCCCCAAATTGCCTGCCAGCATCACCGCGTAACCGATACAAATATCAGCAATGGTGAACCGCCCGCCGACGAGCCATTCGCGCCCATTAGCAAGTGCTGCCTCGATGCTGCGCGCACGGCCGAGGAAGAAGAGTTTGTAATCCTCGGCAATCTCTGGCTTGCGATCTTCGGGTTTTGGAAAGACACTGTAACGCAGCATGATCGCGAGTGGGAAGGTCAGCGTTGCATCGCTGCGGTGGAGCCAGTTGAGATAGGCGGGATAATCGGCCTCATCGGGCGTGACTTCAAGCGAAGCGCCGCGCGCCATGATCTGGCAAATCGCGGCAGACTCAGTCAAGTTAATATCACCGTCCACCCAGCACGGGATCGTGCCAAGCGGGTTGATCTGCTTATACGCAGGCACATGAAAGCGCGGTGGGAAGGGCATGGCTTCAAGCGTATAATCAAGCCCGACGGCTTCTGCGGCCCAGACACAGCGGAACGACCGCGCGTCATTGCAGTGGTAAAGCACTGGCTTGGTCATGCGACAATCTCCGTTTCGCGCGCGATGCTGAGGCGGTGTTCACGCCACGCAATATAAAGGCCACTGACGATAATGATGGCCGCGCCAATCCATGTTGCTGGCCCCGGCACATAATGCCAGATCAGCCAGCCGAAGAGGCTTGACCAAAGCAGGCTGATATAATCCATCCCGATCACGGTTGAGACGGGCGCGAGGCGCAGCGCCGCCGTCAGCCCGATCTGGCCAATGCCGCCAAGCGTGCCGATCCCTGCGAGTAGCATCCATTCATAGCCGTCATGCGAGGTAATGAAAAAGGGCAGCAGCAGCCCCATCGGAAGGGTCGAAAGCGCTGAAAACCAGAACACCGTGGTCGCGGCACCCTCAGTGCGGCCCATGTCGCGAATTTGCAGGCTGGTAATCGCAACTGACAGTGCCGCGATCAGGCCAACCGCAGCGCCAGTTGCCGGAATATGCGTTCCGCCGGGTTGAACAATAACGAGAACGCCGATGAAGCCAGCGATCACCGCGCCGATCCGGTGCTTGCCAACCTTCTCTCGCAATATAATTGCCGCAAGGATCGTCGCAAAAATCGGCGTGGTGAAACCAAGCGTCGTCGCCTCAGCCAACGGCAGCAGCGTGATCGACCCCATGTAGAATGTCATGCTCGTCAACCCAAGCGCGCTCCGCGTCACATGCGCGCCAAACCGCTGCGTGGCGAGTGAAGCAAGCCCCGGCCCAGCGATCACCCAAGCCAGTACAACGGGCACTGCAAGTGATTGCCGCCAGAACATAATCTCAGCCAAATGGACGCCCGCATCACTCGCAAGCTTAACCAGCACTGTCATCACCGCAAGGCATGATATACCGAACAGCCGCAGTCCAAGCGCGCGCGTCCGGTTTTCGGCGCGTGACAATGGTGCTATCCCAGTCAAGCCAGTGTGAACTGTACGGTATTGGCCTCCGCACGTGCACTATCGCCGCCAATGTAGAGGCGGTGGACACCCGGCTCGATCTGCCAACCGTGCGCCGCCTCATCCCACCAGCCAAGCTCGGACAGTGGCACCGCAAAATCAATCCGCCGTGTTTCACCGGCGGCAAGCGGCACTGAGGCAAAGCCGCGTAGCAGCTTGTGCGGGCGCTTTACGTTGTCTGGAAAACCGACATAAAGCTGAGCAACTTCGCGGCCTGCTACATCGCCGATATTGGCAACGCTGATTGAGGCCTCCACTTGGCCGCCAACAACGCGTGCGGCGATGTTGCTGTAGGCAAAGCGAGTATAGGACAGGCCGTATCCAAATGGGTAACGCGGGGCGATTCCACTATCTTCCAACAGCGTATAACCGTGAAGCGGGCCGTAAATGATAACGTCGGCATCCTTGTCAAAGAAGGGATAATCCCCTGCATCGCGTGCCACCGTGAACGGCAATTTGCCCGACGGGTTGACCGTGCCACTGAGCAGATCAGCCAGTGCACTGCCGCCCTCCATGCCCGCGTAAAAAGTCTGGATAATGCCCGCGACCCCGTCCACCCATTCCTCTACCAACACTGCCGAGCCTGCAACGATCACCACCAATGTGCGCGGATTTGCGGCAGACACCGCGCGGATCAGCGCGATCTGATCACCCAGCAGGCCCAGATTGTCACGATCACCACCAATCGCGCGGACGCGTCCCTGCGCATCTTGGCCTGAAAGCCCTGCCGCCATTTCGCCGGGGATATATTCGCCTTCTTCCTCCGCAGTATAGCCGGCAACGACGATGGCGACGTCAGCACCGCGCGCAGCTTGTGCCGCTGCCTCAAGACCGCGTTCATCGCCTGCCAGCGTCACTCGCTCACCAAGGCTCGCGCGCATTCCGGCATATGGGGTGATGACGTAAGGCGCGCGTACCTTGCTTGAGCCGTTGTCGCCCGTATTTTCAAGGTCAGCCAATCGCCCAAACATCGCCACGCGCGTCGCACCGTCAAGCGGGAGCAGCGCATCATTTTTGAGCAATACTGCCGATTTCTGCGCGGCCTCCCGCGCGAGTGCGCGGTGATCCTCGCTTGCCACCAGCGACAGTGGGTAATCAGGCAGCGGATCATGCGCGCTCGCAAAGCTATACAGCGTCGTAAGTATTCGCGTGCAGGCGCGGTCAATCACTGCGCTCTCAATCCGCCCACCGTCGACTTCGGCGATGAGCTTTTCGCCGTACTGCACCGGCTCAGGATTTTCGACATCAAGTCCCGCGACCGCGCCGTCGGGCCCATAAACGCCGAGCATCCAATCCGAATGGACAAAGCCGTTAAAGCCCCAGTCGCCGCGCAATATATCGGTTAATAGTTCATGGCTGTGCCCACAGTAAGGGCCGTTGACCTTGTTATACGCGCTCATCACGCTGGCACATCCGGCATCAAGGATCGTTTTGAAATGGGGGAGGTACACCTCACGCAGCGTCCGCGCGTCCATCTCGACATTCACTTTGAACCGCGCATTTTCAATCGAGTTGGCGGCGAAATGCTTGACCGTTGCGATCACATTATGATGCTGGATGCCCGTCGCAAGCGCTGCCCCCATTGCACCAAGATGATGCGGATCTTCACCGTAAGTTTCCTGTGCTCTGCCCCAGCCGGGATGCCGCAGCAGGTTGACGCAGACCGCGCCTGAGAGGTTGCACCCCTGCGCACGGATTTCTGCGCCCATCGCGATGCCGATGCGCTCCTCAAGGTCTGTGTCGAAACTCGCCCCGCGCGCCATAGTGCAGGGGAAGGCGGTTGAATTGCCCCGCGCCACCCCGCGCGGGCCATCAGTGAACCATAGTGCAGGGACATTTAGCCGTTCACACCCCCCGCCAGCGCGGTAAGGCCGTGCCGCCCAGACGCGACCATCCTCGACATAGGCTTTGTAAAACCCCCGGCCAGACATCATCGCGACTTTCTCAGTCAGCGTAGTGTTGGCGAGGATTGCGGTCACGGTGTCGGCAATATCGCCGTCACTCATGCCCTTGGTTGGCGCGAAATCTGTATTAGTCATGCCGCGTTTCTGGCAGGAAAGTGCTGCGCGGTCAAAGCGGTTGAGCGATTAGCAGCACCAATCACTCGCACCCCAAATCAAGGCTATTCCAACAATGCCAGGAGCGCAAAAGTAGCCAGCCAATGTTCGCCCATATAGTCTCCGGTGACGTGAGGGAGGCTGGCATCAAGGTGGCGGCGGGCGGTATGTTCGGCAATCGCAGCGATTGGGTGATTGGCACCAAGCGCGTGGGCAATGCCGCGCCAGCACCAAGCACGGCTGAGGTTGAGGCCGTCAAGATGCGCAATCTTGCCGTCGCTCCGGTCTGAAACGATAGCGGGGGTAAAGAGTGTCACTGGTTCGCCATGCGCAAGGCGCGGAAGGAAAGCGTCGAACCAGTGCGCAAATGCCTCGCGCTCAAGCACCCGACTCATCAACAGCGCTTCGCACAGGGCTGCTGAGAGAAATTCATCGCCGCCGGGTTCCCATGCTTGACAGTCGCAGTCTAGCCCGAACCAATCGTGCGCGCGTTCGCTGATCAATGCGGCGAGAGGAGCGTCATGCCTCGCCGCCCAATCGCCCGCCAGTACCAGCGCAAAGGCAATGTTGAAATGGGTGCCAACGCGAAGTGGGTAAGTAAGCTTTGGCAGGAAGGCGCGGAACCTATCAGCAAACGCGCACGCGAGTGGTTCAATTGCGGCGGCCCAAGGCGCGTCGTGCTGCGCAAGTTCGCCGTGGAGCGCAAGCAGCCACGCCCAACCATAGGGCCGCTCAAACCCAGCCGCCATTGGTCGTGCAAGAAACGCAAGCTCGCCCGCAACCTTTTCTGGCACCAGCATTTCATTGGCGCGCGCGCGAATCTGCGCAGCCTCGGGCAGGTCAGGATATTGGCGCGCGATCCGCATCACTTGCCACCAGCCATGAACGCAACTGTGCCAGTCAAAACTACCATGAAAAATCGGGTGGAGTGCGATTGGCGGCACTGCGTCCTCTGGGCCATTCAGAACAAGATCAAGCTTGTAAGGATATTGGCGGCCAAGATGGCCAAGCGTCGCGCGTGCAAATTGCGCGGCGATTTCGGGGGTAAGTGAGTTTTTCATTCAGGGTGGCGCTGCATTCTCAAGCTGTCATGCTGAACTCGTTTCAGCATCCATATCTCAACGAGCCCCGCTTTCCCTCGCTGAGAGATAGACCCTGAAACAAGTTCAGGGTGACAGTGTGGTGGGAACTTAGCTGCAATATCCATTGGCCTATTCACCGAAACGCCAGCAGATAGATGAGCGCGATGTTGACCGCGAGCAGCGGCAGCGCAGTGCCAATCTGCGCTTTGATCACGCCGTTCTTGTCTTTGAGTTCAAGGAGCGCAGCGGGGACAAGGTTAAAGTTCGCCGCCATCGGCGTCATTAGCGTGCCGCAAAAGCCCGCGAGCATTCCGATCGCACAGACAATTGCTGGATCGCCGCCATATTGCTTAATCAGCAGCGGCATCCCGGTCGCGGCAATCATCACCGGGAAGGCGGCAAAGGCATTGCCCATCACCATCGTGAAGAGCGCCATGCCAAGTCCGAATGCCAGCACAGCGCCGATCAAGCTGCCCTGCGGGATTGCTTGGCCGGCAAGCCCGCCGACGACATCGCCGACGCCTGCCAGCGCGAACACCGCGCCAAGGCTTGCAAGCATTTGCGGCAGGATCGCCGCCCAGCCGACCGAGTCGATCAAGCGGCTGGCTTGCTGGAGCGGGAGCATCGCCGCAGGCCGCAGCCGTACATAGCCAACCGCGAGTGCAAGCAGGACACCAAGCGCGAGCGAGATTAGCGTGACCTGCTTTGGATCAATCAACTCCGGGATATATTTGAAAAGCAATGTGCCGATCAACGCAGTGGCGGGGATAATCAGCGCGATGGCGAACAGGCCATTGCCATAACGTTTGGCGCGCTCTTGCTTGACCGCGAGCGTCACCTCATCGCCTTCAGCGCGTTTGAGGCCGCCAAAGCCTGCGATGCCGACCAGTCCCAAGACAAGCACACCATTGCCGAAATCACCAAGCGTGTCGCCCGCAAACATACTAAGCGCGAGCAACCCCCAAAAGGCTGCATTGCCGAAGCGCTTGTCACGCAGGCCAAGCAGCGCATAAGCCGCAAAGGCGCCGCCTGCGAGCCAGTAGACGTAAGTGAGCGTGATCATTTCGCGCTGATCCTCCGATCAAGCCGCCACAGGCGGAACCCGTGGATTACGAACGCCGCAATTGCGGTCGGGATCGCCCAGACTGAAAGCTCAAACGGATCAAGGATGATGCCGTATTGCTCAAGCAAACCCTTCATCAGCAGGATCGACCCAATCGCGAGGAAGATATCCTCGCCGAAGAACAGCCCGACATTATCAGTCGCGGCCGAATAGGCTTTGACCGTCTCGCTCTCGTCCTCGCTCAGCGCGCCCTTTTGCTGCTGAGCAGCGGCTACGGCCATTGGTGCAACCAGTGGACGCACCGTCTGCGGGTGGCCTGCGATTGAGGTGAGGCCAAGTGCTGCGGTTGCCTGCCGGATCAGGAGATATCCGGTGAGGAGCCGCCCGACGGTTGCGCCTTTGAGGCCTGCGATCAGCCCGCGCGCGCGCTCCTGAAGGCCGAATGCCTCAAGCATTCCGATCACTGGAAGGACGATCCAGACAACGCTGACGTAGCGCGAGTCATTGAAGGCCTTGCCAAAGGCCGCGATGATTGCGTGGAGATCAAGCCCTGCTGCAAGGCCCGTCACAAGCGCTGATACGACAATCACTAAGAGCGGATTGAAGCGCAGCATAAAGCCCGCAACGATCACCGCAATTCCGACAAGTGTCCACATTATGCCGCGCTCCCAAATCCACCGCCGCCGGGTGTTTCGATTACGAACACATCACCCGCTTGCATCTGTACAGCGGCAGTCGCGCCTAGATGCTCGACGCGACCATCCACTCGTTCGACCCGGTTTGCGCCCAGCGCGCCGGGTGCGCCGCCACCCAACCCGAACGGTGGCACTTTGCGGCGATTGGAGAGGATGCCCGCCTCCATCGCCTCAAGGAAACGGATGCGTCGCGTTCCGCCGTCACCGCCCTTATGGGTGCCAGCGCCGCCCGAACCGCGACGGATTGAGAATTCTTCAAGCAGCACCGGAAAGCGCGTTTCCAATATTTCGGGGTCAGTCAATCGGCTGTTGGTCATATGTGTTTGGATGACGCTCGCGCCGTCAAAATCTGGCCCAGCACCAGCGCCACCGGCAATCGTTTCATAATATTGGTGCGTGTCATTGCCGAAGGTGAAATTATTCATCGTCCCCTGCGCCCCCGCCATTGCGCCAAGCGCGCCAAACAGGGCATCAGTCACCACTTGGCTGGTTTCGACATTGCCCGCAACAACGGCGGCGGGATAGCGTGGACTTAGCATACATCCCTCGGGGACAATGATTGTGATCGGGCGAAGACAACCTTCGTTCATCGGGATCGGATCATCAATCAGTGTGCGGACGACATAAAGCACGGCAGCGCGCACCACCGGCAGTGGCGCATTGAAATTGCCCGCAAGCTGCGCTGATGTGCCCGCAAAATCCACGGTAGCCGATCGGTTCGCCTGATCTACGCGGACGCTGACCTTAACCACTGCGTCATTATCCATCGCATAACGGAAATGACCGTCAGTAAGCCGCGCGATCAGGCGGCGGACGGTTTCCTCGGCATTGGCCTGAACATGGCGCATATAGGCCGCGATAATGGTTGCACCGTAATCAGCCGAGATGCGCCGCAACTCAGACGCACCCTTGGCACAGGCGGCGACTTGCGCCTTCAAGTCTGCGATATTCTGATCAATATTGCGCGATGGCCAGCGCCCCGAGCCAAGCAGCGCGCGCACTTCGCTTTCAAGGAAACGCCCGCCTTCAACGATTTGGACATTGTCGATCAGGACGCCTTCTTCCTCGACACTCTGACTGTTCGGCGGCATTGATCCAGGCGAGATTCCGCCAATATCGGCATGATGCCCGCGCGCCGCGACGAAGTAGGTGGGGTCGTCGTAACCTTCGATAAAGACAGGCATGATCACTGTAATGTCGGGCAAATGGGTGCCGCCATCGTAAGGCGCGTTGAGTGCGTAAACAGCGCCCGCTTTGATCGTACCTGCCCGCCGCGTCAGGATCGTCCGCACGCTTTCACCCATTGAGCCAAGATGAACCGGCATGTGCGGCGCATTGGCAACGAGGCTTCCGCTTGCATCAAACAACGCACAGGAAAAATCGAGCCGTTCGCGGATGTTGACCGACGATGCGCTCTGCTGGAGCGCTGCACCCATTTCCTCGGCAATCGCCATGAACAGTCCGTTGAAGATTTCGAGACGGATGGGATCAACTGCTGTGCCGGCGGCTGTGGTAATCGCGCGCGGGGTATGACGGGTGAGGATGAGGTTGCCGATAGCGTCCACCGCAACGCGCCAGCCCGGCTCAACGATGGTGGTCGAAACCGGATCAAGGATGATCGCTGGGCCGTTCGCCACAAATCCGCTGGCTAGAGTTGCACGGTCGTAGAGGGGGGTAGGGTGCGCTTCACCGTCCATGAAACACGCCACTTCGGTGATTGAACCGTTCGCCCTGAGCCTGTCGAAGGGTTGCCTTTCTTCTTCCATCGCGCGGAGAAAAAAGGGCAGGGCTTCGACAGGCTCAGCCCGAACGGCGTTTGGGTTGATAGCAATCGCCTCAACCCCGATCATTTCAGCAATCAGCCCAGCCTCCCCAATAAAGCCAAACTGTGCCTGATGGCGCGCGGCAAAGGTGGCCTCCATTTCTGAAAGTGGAGCCAGTGGAATAGCGATACTGCTATCGGTGCCCAAATGGCGGATGTGGACAAGGGCTTCGCGGCGCACATCTGTATCGCCGATGTCCTGCGCGCGCAGAGCCGCTTCGGCTTCGTGGCCAAGCGCCGCAATTGCCGCTTTGAGAGCGTCCACTGTTTCCACTTCAAGCGGCAGGCCAAGCGTAGCCTCGCGCAGTATCCGTCGATCTGCCAGCCCCATGCCGTAGGCTGAAAGCACGCCGCCAAGCGGGTGGATCATCACGCGCTCCATCGCCAGCGCATCAGCAACGAGGCAAGCGTGCTGCCCGCCAGCCCCGCCAAAACAAGCGAGCGTATAGCGCGTCACATCATGCCCGCGCGCGACCGAAATTTTCTTGATCGCATTGGCCATATTGGCGACCGCAATCGTAATGAAGCCCTCAGCGGCTTGTTGAGGGGTAAGCGTTTGACCGGTCACTGATTTGACCTCGGCAATCAGCGTTGCAAGTTTCCGCGCAACCACGTCACTGTCCAGCGGCATATCCCCGCCTTCGCCAAACAGCCTCGGAAAATGTGCGGGTTGAATTTTGCCGAGCATGACATTGCAATCAGTCACAGTCAGCGGCCCGCCGCGCCGATAGGAGGCCGGCCCCGGCAACGCGCCTGCCGAATGCGGGCCAACCTGAAAGCGCCCGCCCTCAAATCGGCAGATTGATCCGCCACCCGCCGCCACGGTGTGTATCCGCATCATCGGCGCACGAATGCGCGCGCCTGCAACCATTGTTTCGCTGTCACGCTCATAATGGCCGGCATGATGCGACACGTCGGTTGATGTGCCGCCCATGTCAAAACCGATGACATGGTCAAAACCGGCCTGTGTCGCGGTTTGCGCCATGCCGACGATCCCGCCCGCCGGGCCCGAGAGGATTGCATCCTTACCGTGGAATGCGTTCGCGCTTGCCAGCCCGCCGCTTGATTGCATGAACAGCGTTGAAACTTCGCCGCCAACCCCGGCCTGAAGTCCATCGACATAGGCGCGCAACACGGGTGAGAGGTAGGCATCAGCCAATGTTGTATCACCGCGCCCGATCAGCTTAATCAGCGGCGCAACGCGGTGGCTGACTGAAATCTGGGTGAAACCAATTTCGCCTGCCAGTCTTGCAAGTGCCGCCTCATGCGCTTGATAACGATAGCCGTGCATCAAAATGATGGCGATTGAACGCAGGCCGTTGTCATAAGCCGCCTGCAAATCGACTTTTGCTTTGCTCTCACGCAGCGGGATGAGGACATTGCCCCCCGCGTCTATCCGTTCGTCAATTTCAACCACATCGGCGTAGAGTGGTGGCGGTACTTTAATCTCACGCACAAACAGTTCAGGCCGTTCCTGATAACCAATCCGTAGCGCATCACCAAAACCGCGCGTGATGGCGAGCAGGGTAGGGGCACCCTTATGCTCAAGCAGCGCATTGGTCGCCACAGTCGTGCCGATCCGCAGTTCAGCAGGCGGCAATGGCCCGTTGGCAATGCCCGTAATCTCACGCATCGCTGCAACGGTTGCATCGGCATAGAATCCGGGATTTTCGGAAAGCAGTTTTTTGGTGACGGTTTCGCCGTTCGGCGCGCGGGCGATCACGTCAGTAAAGGTACCGCCGCGATCAACCCAGAATTGCCATTTGCCGTCTGTCATCGCTTCAAGCCTTATCGTGCTCGGTTAGTGCTGGCTATCAGGAATGGCAGCTTGAAAATGACATTGTTTGTGTCATAACTTGTTTATTATCAAACTATGGGGCATCACATGACGGTACGTTACACAATCGCGATTATTGCGACGCTTGCATCAAGCGCTACAGCCCTTGCGCAGCCGCAGCCCGCCACCTCGCAGACGATCGAGGCGAACCGCGTCTTTGCCCAAGGGCTGCCGTGGGCTGATCGCAGCGAGGAAGAATTGGCCACACGGGGCTTTGTCGCCACGCGCAAAGATCCTGTGATCCGCGCAGCGGACGGCAAGATCGTCGTGGATTTATCGGCCTATGATTTTGCAAAAGATGCCGCACCAACTACCGCCAACCCAAGCCTGTGGCGTCATCTCGGTCTGATCAGCAAGCACGGCCTTTACAAGGTTGCGCCTAAAATCTGGCAAGTACGCGGTTTCGATATTTCGGTGATGAGCATCATTGAGGGCAAAACCGGTTTCATCATCGTTGATCCGCTGACTGTGACTGAAGCTTCCGCCGCTGCAATGGAGCTTGTCAAGGAGCATGTCGGCAACAAGCCTGTACTCGACGTCATCTATACGCACAGCCACGGCGACCATTTCGGCGGGGTGAGGGGGGTCGTCAGTCAGGCCGATGTTGACGCGGGCAAGGTGCAGATCATCGCGCCAGCCGGGTTCATGGAACATGCGGTCAGCGAAAATCTGACCGCGGGCCCAGCAATGACCAGGCGCGCGAATTTCCAATTTGGTATAGACTTGCCAATCGGGCCATTGGGCCAGGCCGGGGCAGGGATCGGCACACGGCTCGCGAGGGGAACGATTACCCTCATCGCACCGACCAAGACAATTGAACGGACTGGCGAAATCGTCACGCTTGACGGCGTCCGTTTTGAGTTTCAAGTAACACCGGGTACTGAAGCGCCTGCCGAAATGAATTTCTTCCTGCCTGATTTCGGCGCGCTATGCCTATCAGAAAATGCCAATGTCACGATGCACAACATCTTGCCGCCGCGCGGTGCGCTGGTGCGTGATGCCAAGGCATGGGCGGGATACCTCACCGAAAGTCAGCGCCTTTACAGTGAGCGTACCACAGTCTTGTTCAACTCGCACGGCTGGCCGCGTTTCGGGAAGGATGCAATTGCCAGCTACATCAGTTCACACCGTGACGCGTATAAATATCTCCATGATCAAACAGTCCGGCTGATGAACAAAGGCTTTAATGCGGCCGAGATTGCAGAGCAAATTGCACTCCCTGATGCGCTGGCAAAACTATGGTATAATCGCGGCTATTACGGGACGATGCGGCACAACGCCAAGGCCATCTATCAGCGCTATCTCGGTTGGTATGACGCTAACCCTGCCAATTTGAACGGCTGGCCACCCCAGGAAGCGGGCAAGCGCTATGTTGCGGCAATGGGCGGGGCACAGGCTGCGCTCAAGATTGCACAGACTGCTTTTGACGGTGGTGATTACCGCTGGTCAGCCGAAGTGACGAGCCGAATCGTGTTTGCCAACAAGGATGACGCGCCTGCGCGCGAACTGCTTGCGCGTTCGTTTGAACAGCTTGGCTATCAGGCAGAGGGAATGTTGTGGCGTAATATGTATCTGACTGGCGCGCAAGAAGCGCGGGTGATTCCGACCGCTATTCTTTCGACCACGGTTTCAGTTGATTTCATTGCCGCCACTGAAACGAGCCAGCTTTTTGAACTGCTCGCCATTCGGATTGATCCGGCAAAGGCGGTTGGCAAGAATGTCGCGGTCGCTTTTGTTTTTCCCGAACGTAAAGAACGCACGCGAATCACGCTGCGCAATGCGGTGATGGTGCAAGAGGCGGGCGTTGACGATCCAGTGCAGGCAACCGTGACAATGCCGCGCGCGGCTTTTCTCGCGATGCTGTTCGCGGGCCGCCCGCCAATCGAATTGATCCAAGCAGGGATTATGAAAATCGAAGGTGATGTAACTGCGCTTCAAGCGCTCACTACAAGCTTTGATCCGGCTATGCCCGTGGCACCTTTCAGGATTGTCACGCCTTAAGTTTGGCACCGAGGCGAGATTGAAAAGATAAATAAACTATTCTAACAAAACTATAATATCCCTTATAGTGGTAGAAAAAATTAAGATCAGCCAGAAAACCAAGTCTAAATATATTAATAGCCTATTACACCTTTGAAAATATAAAGAATGATAAACTTCAACGAAGTGCGTTTTATGCAGTAGATCGTGATTATTTACCAATGATACTTTGGTAAATTAATGAATTCATTCGCAGGTAAATACAGCATTAGTTGAGCAGAATTATTTATTTACAGTCTATAATAATAGACTGTAATTCTTTAGGAGTTTTGAATTTAGGATTATACTGCTGTTGACAATCCTATGTCATTTCTACCTATGCCAAAAGTTCCGTTCGGCTTTAAGTGATATAATCATGAAAGGCTCAATAAGAATATGATTATATTTGGCATCACACATATCATTCCGCGAAGTTCGAATTCGTAAAATCAGAGCACTCCGACTATTGCTGCCACAAAGATTGCAGCCACGTCGAGGGCATGTTCGTGAAACTGAAGCAGCAATGCCCAATCGGAACTCATAGAACAAGGTCGTAGTGTTCTTACAAAGCCTGCTCGCACTTGTCACAGTATGGTTATAGTTAAAATTCTTTATCAATAAATTCTAATATTTTAAGATAAATTCAGCTATTGTTATCGATATCAAACCTTGTATGGAAATATTGAGATGCGTTCTATTCAAATAATTATGTTGACATATTATTAAAATACACTAAATTAAATATTGACGTTTAATTCTCATAGACGTTAAACATTAGCTTTATATTTCAGAGGTGAATTATGAGAGTATTGTCCGAAAGAGAGCTTGAAATTACAATTGGTGGCTATGATAATCAAAATACTGGTAATCCTGAAGCAGTAACTGATTCTCAGATTGATGCAATTGCCGCTACTGCACAGAATTTGTCGACTGCTGAAGCAGAGACTTTTGGTGCTCAGCAGGCGGCAAGTTTTGGTATTCCAATCGGCCCGTTCAATGTTACTCCAATTTTTAACCCATTTTCGGGTGCCAACTCGATTCGTTTTGGTGTCCGGGCAAGGGCTCGCTGCTAAATAGTGTGGGAGGGGCTAGTTCCCCTCCTCCATTATTTGCAATAGTAAATATTAAATTCAATTAATAACCTATTAACCCTTTTTTGTTTTGTGTAGATACTTTAAATGGTAGCCTTTATACATAAAATTGAGGGTTGGCTTGCTCATAGGCCGATGCCAGTCCGCCGCCGTGTTTTGCGTGGCTTGTTTTCTACATTGAAAACTTTTGGATATTTCAAGGTAGCATATGCGGAGGTAGTTCAAATTGCGCAAGCGCTTCGTATTCCGATCTGGAAAGCCCGCGCAGTGGCTATGGAAGCTATATTTCAAGACTTATTATTCTCTATGGAATGGGCTGCTTTGGCGGTACGCTCGCTTGATCAGCTCTCCAAAGATGCTAGATTTGTAACTGTTGAAGACGATTCTCAGTTAGAATGGCATTCAGATAGTAAAAGCTTGATTTTGGCAACTTTGCATTCCGGATGTTATCATATCGCTATAGCATATTTGATTAAAACATACTTTTCTGATCGAAGGATCATTATCATAAAAAATTTTGCTTTAACGGATCAGGAGCTTCAAACAATAGAACGTTTTCAATTATTAGGATTTGATGTCAAAGTATTCACAAATGAAGCAAAGAACGAATTTTTTGATATGATGCGCTACTTGAAAGAGGGTGCTGTCTTATTTATGCTGGCTGACTTGCCAAAATCTTATGGTAAATCTTCAAAAGTAGAATTTCTTGATAGCTATGCCGATCTTGCCAATGGAATGATAGACTTGTCAATCATTTGTAAAGCACCGATATTATTTTTTGGATTGAAAACTAGTGTTACCGGTGAAAGAATTTTCAGTGACACGGTATTGGATCAATCAAATGTAAATAATAATGTGAATCGCAGTGTAATGACTGGATATATATCTTCATTTGTTACTAAGGCTATTAAAAGAAATCCTCATCAATGGCAAATGTGGGGTCGACTTGATGAGTATTATTGTAAAAAAGAAGTAGAATCATCATGTTCAAACGTCGTTTAATTTCTAATAGACCAATGGACTCGGTAATCTTGTTAGCACAACCAGTAATGCATGGTGTGTTAACGATAGCGTTTATTGTGGTTTTTTTAATTGCGATTATCTTCCTTTATTTTGGTAGCTACAGCCGTCAAGAATCTGTTCGTGGTGAAGTTGTGGCAAAGGACATGGCAACAACGCTTGTTACTGAATATCCAGGGAATATTTTCAAGTTGCTGGTGCAGCAGGGTGATAGTGTGGAGGCAGGTCAAATTGTCGCTGAAATTCGTGTTTCAAGAGTGATTGCTGCATCGGGAGATCGGGCAGCGCTTGGTTTGTCTCGCATGATTGAAATGCGCTCCAATCTTATTGCCCAACGTGCAGAAATGAAAGCGAGCCTCAGGGATCTACAGCAATTAGGTGCGCAATTGCCAGCGGTGGCGAACTCATCCGCGACTTCTGTGGGCAAGCTGCGGGCCGCAGCCGAAGAGCAAAGACGCGTCGCTGAGCAGCGATTGAAAGTCATTTCCAATTTGGCAAACCGAGGATTTGCAACGCAGACTGCCGTCGATGAGGTGCGTGCTGCGCTTCTTTCATCGGAGCAGAGCTTGGCAAACGCTTCCTACACGCAATCTGAACTTCAACGGACGCAAACTGAACGACAATATGGCATTTTAAACCAATATCGAACTCTTCAGCAATCTTTATTTGGTATAGAAAATCAAATTCTTGAGTTTGAGTCCAAAATAAATGAGTTGGAAGCTCAAGAGTTCATTAAAGTGGCTGCGACAACAAGTGGCCAAATTAGCTCGCTTTCCGTACGGAATGGCCAGCGAGTGGAGACGGGTGATCCATTGATATCTATTGCAGATCCTGACGCGGAGCTACTAATCGCTTTGAAAGTTCCCAGCAGTGCAATAGGTTTCTTGGAAAAGGGGCAAAGGGCAATTCTGAAATATGATGCTTTTCCGTTTCAGACATTTGGCGCAAAACGTGGCGTCATCACCTCAGTTTCTAGCGCCGCTTCCGCAAAGACCGAATCTGAAACTCCAACTAATGAACCTGAAGCTGCCTATATAGTGGATGTGAGACCACAAGAAAAGGCGATCTTAGCAAGGGGTGAACGTCGACCTCTTAAAATTGGCATGAAGGTGACAGCAGAAATTCAACTCGAAAAACGCAAGCTTATAGAGTGGGTACTTGAGCCGTTATATTCTATCAGCGGTCGTATGTAATGCAGATGTTTGCAGATCTCGGAGTTAAATT
The DNA here is from genome assembly GCA_043765635.1 of Sphingomonadales bacterium. Taxonomy (GTDB): domain Bacteria; phylum Pseudomonadota; class Alphaproteobacteria; order Sphingomonadales; family Sphingomonadaceae; genus Aquisediminimonas. The sequence continues at coordinate 26,196 of JAYUIX010000129.1, read as the reverse complement.
ACCAATTATTCGTCAAGAGAGCAACGGCGAATGCGGACTTGCATGTTTAGTAATGATAGGTCAATATTACGGTCATAAAATTTATCTCAATGTTATTCGCAGTGAGTTTCCGACGACCCGGCAGGGATTGAATCTTGCCGCGTTGCAGGCTGTAGCTGGAAAGCTTGGTTTGCAAGGCAGGGGACTTGCAATTGAAGAAGTCAGCGATCTCAAGAGTATAAAGCTCCCAGCAATATTACATTGGCAGGAAAATCACTTTGTCGTTTTAAAAAAGGTCTGGCGCAATACATTTGTAATACACGATCCGGCGTCCGGCATTTGGACATATGATAAAAGCGACTTCGAATCGAAATTTTCGGGGTCAGTTCTTGAGCTAAGTCCAGCAGAAAATTTTTCACGGATTGTTCAGAATCAAAAATATCCTCTGCGGAATATAATACGCCTAACTCATGGCTTAAAAACCTCAATTACTCAAGTAGCTGTAATGACATTTGCAGCAAGCTTATTGACGCTTGCTTTGCCTGCTATCGTTCAAATTGCTTTAGATGCAGTGATTCCAAAAGCCGATTTGGATCTGCTTAAGCTACTTACGATTGGAGTATTGATACTATCGTTAATGACTGGTATTGCTGATTGGCTTCAGAAGCGAATTGTACTCAATGCAGGAACAGCTTTTTTTGCGCAGCTAACCCACAATGCGGTAGGCCATATATTTCTTTTACCGTTACGATACTTTGAACGAAAGCATCCTGGGGACATTGCCGTACGACTAGATTCCATCAACAATATAAAAACAGTTGTAACAAGTACAGTTGTTGAATCTCTAGTAGATTTATCCATGATAATTCTATGTGGAATATTCATGTTTATTTACATGCCTAAATTGGCACTGATAGTTACATCACTTTTTTTGGTTGTCATTGCCATTAGAATTTTAACAATTCCCCAATTGAAGCGATTGGGAACTGAAGCGATTACAGAAAAATCTGAAGAGCGGTCACGTCTTATTGACAACATAAGAGCAGCTGCGCCTATAAAAATGGCTAATGCGACTACAGCAGTCATAGATAGATGGTATAATAGCCTTGTTAGAAGTTCTAATGCGTCATTTCGTGTTGGGATTGTTGAAGCCAATGCATCATTCGCTGTCGAAATTGTTACTGCACTGGGCACAGCAATAACTTTATATCTTGGTGTTTTAGCAGTTATTTATGAACAGGCAACAGTTGGGATTCTTTACGCATTTTATACTTATAGGGGAATTTTTTTTAGCAGAATCGATACCCTGGTTGTTCATTCTCAACAACTGGTGATGCTTGGTGTTAATATGGCGCAACTGCGTGATTTTCTTGAAGAGCAGCCCGAGCATGAGGGTGGCACAAATGTCCGCGTCATCAGAAATGATATCGAACTTCGTGACGCAAGTTTTAGCGCAGGTTTTGCAGACTGGCCGATTCTAGAAGCGGTAAACATTAAAATTCCAGCAAGATCGGGAGTGATGATAGGAATTGCTGGTTCTTCGGGATCAGGCAAAACGACATTGTTAAAGCTGTTGTCGGGACTTTATGTTCCCAGCAAAGGCGATCTTTATGTTGATGGCACGCGGCTAAAGTCATGGGGGCTTGGGGCTTTTAGGGAAAATGTTGCGCTGCTGTTGGGATCGGACAAGTTAGCGAGGGGAAGTGTCCGGGAAATCGTCAGTTCGTTTGAGCGGAGCGCTGATATGGATCGCGTCGAGCGCGCTTTGCGAGATGCTTGTCTTTGGGATGAAATTGAGGCGTTACCGCGTGGTTATAATAGCGTAATCAGTGAGGAAAATGGTGTTCTGTCAAGCGGGCAGCGGAGACGGCTGATGTTGGCGCGGGCGCTGTACCGTGATCCTGCAATAATTTTTTTAGATGAGGTTACCTCAAATTTAGACAGTGAGACGGCCGCAAAAGTGCTGGAAAGTCTTTCTAAGTCAACGGCTACAAAGGTGATCGCGACGCATGATCAATTTGCACTTGAATCTTGTTCGATTCGCTATCGTGTCGATGGACGACGCTTATCTTTTGAAGATGAATAATTACATTTAGGTCTAAGGAACATAATATGGTGCATGAGGAAGAAATTTTTCGAACAATCTCCGAGATTGCCACAAAAACGCTAAATCGTGATGTCGTCGTTAATGCTTCCACGCCATTATCCGACCTTGCTGCAGATTCTCTCTCATTGATTGAGATTGTTTTTGAGATTGAGGAAAGATTAAATGTGAACCTGCCATTCAACGCCAATGAATTCGCGAAAGTTGGGGCAAACGAAATTACAGTAGGTGATCTGGTCAAGATGGCGCAGGATTCAGTTGCAAATGATGCCGACGCTTCCAACTCCGACGCCACATGACTCGAATTGCTGTAACCGGAATTGGCGTTCGCAGCTGCGTAGGACATAATCTGCATGAGACGTGGGAAGCCGTTTCAAATGGTACACCAGGATTCCGGCAGGAAATGTTGGGACGGGGCGGTGAGATTGGCCCCATTGGTCGCATTGATCAATACACGGATGTGTTCTGCCCGCAGAAGGCTCCAGAATCGCTTATTGATCCCGTCGTAAGATTGGCGCTTGCGGCAACTAGCGATGCTATGAACGAAGCAGGTTTGAACCCCATCACTATAGATCCAACACGGATTGGATGTGTAATGGGTACAGGTGCTGGTTCCGAACACAGCCACGACTCCGCCTCACGGCTTTTCCACGGCGAAGGAAGAACTCGCTCACATCCGCTTACCGTACCTCGAATAATGATCAGCTCACTTCCAAGTCTGATTTCGATTGAGTTCGGTTTTAAAGGGCCTGTCTTTGCCATTAGTAGCGCTTGTGCATCAGGCGCACAGGCTATCGAACAAGCGGCTCTAATTTTAAAAGCGGGCGTAGCTGATATTGTCATCGCAGGAGGCAGTGAAGCGTGCTTAACCGAAGCATGTGTAACGGCATGGCGGTCAATGCATATCCTCGCCCGCGACGCATGCCGTCCTTTTTCACTGGGCCGAACCGGCTTAGTGTTAGCAGATGGCGCTGCATCTCTTGTCCTTGAAACTTTTGAACATGCCCAAGCTCGCGGTGCTCCGATCCTCGCGGAAATTGCGGGTATAGGGTCTGCAGCTGACGCCGGAAGCATCACATCACCTGATGTTGACGGCATGAACAGAGCGATGAGGCTTGCAATCGCGAACTCAGGGCTGTTACCTGAGCATATTGATACGGTAAATGCTCACGGTACGGGAACTGAGCTTAATGACCGAACCGAAAGCGCAGCGCTGATGCAGGTTTTTGGCGGCAGGTTGGCAGAAGTGCCAGTGTCAGCGACCAAATCCGTTACGGGGCACGCGCTTGGTGCCGCGCCAGCCATAGAACTTGCGATATCGATTATGACAATGAGATTTCAGTTTGTTCCTCCTACCGCGAGTTTCCTAGATACTGATCCTCTGTGTCCTGTAGACTGCGTTCCTAAACAAGGCCGGCAAATGAAGGTGCTGCATGTGTTGTCTAATTCATTCGCTTTCGGCGGGCTGAATACCTCGATCGTTGTTCGTCATGCCAACGCGTGCTGATCCTTTCTTAGACGCATTGAGGCGACTAAGCCTTCCAAGCGTAAACCCGCTACCAATATTCGGAAAGCAATTCGGTCAAGAGACAGTACTTAACAGTTCACCATATGTATTAAGCTACACTGATTTTTGTGGAGTTTATGGCAATGACCAGCACAGGTTAGCGCTCATTGATGCGCTGGAAAGGAAATTAAAATTTGCTGGCAGACTTGGTTTAATTATTGATCTTGTTTTGATAGGCGGAAGCTTCTTACGGCTTGAAGAAACTCCAAGAGATATTGATGGTTTGGGATTTTATCACATTCATGACTATGCAAATGTAGAGCAAGTAATAGACAAATTTGAAAATGACGATGATTACATAAACTGCGATCTGAAGATTTGCCCGATTGATTGTGGTACAGCAGTCGTAGTAAAAAGAGCAATTTTTTTCTCTAATGTTTTTTCTTATGATAAGAAAGACGGGATTTTGAAGTTTGGCACATTGTTGGTCGACACGCGTAGTTTGATGCCTGATGGGGATTCATAATGAGTGCTGGAAGAAAGTTTTCGTTTGAAGCTGCACGTCGCACTCGTGAGATGTCACCAGACCTTCCAATTTTTGCTCCAAAGAACCGACCAATTCTCTCTGACAGCAGTCCTCATGTGCTCATGTGGGATGATTTGTCGATACAGTTTGGTAACAGCACTCAACGCAAACAAATGATTAACATGCTTGATTCGCATTTAAATGATTTAGCCAATAATGGAATTATCGTGGATGTATTATTGATTGGCGGGAGTTTTGTTATTAGGGATTTGATTCCATCGGATATTGATGTATTGATACCATATCGACTTGACCCATTATGTGATTTTAATCGAGCCATTGAATTTCTAAGGAAATCTACAACAGTTGAGCTTGATTTACGCTATGTCCCGCAGGACGCTGATGCTGCTATTTTTATAAAGATGATTTCTTTTTTTACATTAATATATTCCTATGACAAAACCGCAGATCATTTGTCAAAATCAGTTTTTATTGTACAACGTTGAATATAGCGCTAATTTGAAAGGCTGAGCTATGTCAGGATTATTTAAATTATCTGTACTACCCTGTTTTATAATTTTAATGTCTTCAGGAACTGCGTCAGCCGCAGATGCTGATCAAGGTGGTTTTTATATCGCACCTGCGATTTCATTCGTTGAGCACCATTTCACGTTGGAAGAAACTACGCCTGTCAGCACAACCGTTCGCGAAATCGAGAAAGTTGGTGTTGGCGGTGCCGCCTTGGCCGGATACGACTTCAATATGGGAAATAAGATATTGGTGGGTGTAAGAGCGCAGATTGATGTGGGCGGAGGTACACCTTCAGCGCGCACAGCACTTGGTACGGTAGGGATTAAGCCGCGTTGGGGATATGGATTTTTGGGTCGTGCGGGTCTCCAGATTGGAGGAAAATCGATTATATATGGAGGAGTTGGCTATGGGGGGCATAAATACGGTCGAATCTCTCCACCAGGCGTTATCCCGCTCAAGAAATTCAACAACAGTTTTATATTGTCTGGCGGCGTCGAGTTTCGGATTTCTGGTCGTCAGAAAATAGGGTTTGAATTTCAACATCTTGACGGCACTCGGAATGCGCTGATGATCCTTTTACCCATTCGGCTTTAAGGTTAAGGAAGGCGAACATGCGCAGCCCGATAACAATTTTGATATTGCTTTCGTTTATGATCGGAGGATGTGCCCAAGTGGTGAGGAACTCCTTTTATCAGCCAAACGGTAGCATCGACTCCGTTCTGCCGAGTTTGCCGCCAAATGGTCAGACCATTTCGGTGATGTCAGGTGATGGTGTTCGTTTAACTGGAATGTTTTGGGAAGGCTCTCCAGGCAAACCAATTATAGTATTTTTCCAAGGAAGAACTGGGGGTATAGCCGAGGCTGCAGCATATGCCGCTCCGCTGCATGCCGAGGGTTATTCTTTGATGATTACGTCTTATCGTGGTTATTCGGGTAATCTTGGCAAGCCGAACGAGGCTGGTTTGATGTTGGATGGAGCTGCCTTTGTCGAAGCTGCAGATATATATTGCGGCAACTGCCCTAAAATCCTTGTTGGACATTCGCTTGGGGCGTCGGTTGCTCTTAACGCAGCAAAGAACAACACTCGCGTTGTGTCGGTGGTTGCTCTGGGCGCTTTTACTGACCTTAAAGCCGCTTTCCCCAAAGGCTTTAGGTCACTTGTTACTGAACGCTTTTCGAACATTGATCATGCTAAACAGCTCAATCGACCTGTCACGTTTATTCGCGGTCGCTATGACGACGTCGTTTCCCAAGCCCAAGCCGAGCTATTGTTATCTGTAGCACCCAAAGGGTCGATTTTGATTGTTTTGGATAAACAGGATCATCGTCCATCGATGCAAACTGTAGCACCATTGATCGCTCTAGCGGCCGATGCCCTTAATGGCGTAATGGAACCGCTGGTTAAGGTTGCACAACGCGACGGATTTGCTGTTTTTGGGAACAATCAAGAGTCTGGAACCAAACGATGACTCGGTATCGGTCATCATCTTTTCAATTAAGAAAGCTAGGCCGCAACCTGCTGCTTGGAATATTATCTGTGTTTGCAACGCCAGGATACGTAACGGAAACTTCTCAATTTTCGGCAGTTTTAAAGGTCGCGCGCGAAGGTGGCAGCGAGGTAGAGCAAATAAGCACAGCCTGTACTCCGCACCCAAAAAATCTGCTAGGATACTTAGATGGTACTATACTGTGCTTGCGTAAAGATGTCCTTCCACAGACAGCAATAGCTGGCGACAGCTCGACAATTTTAGCTCTCGCTTTGTCGCATGCAGTCGCTGAAGCTGATAACCGCCGCAAAGCAAAACTTACACTGGGAAGTCTCATAGAAGGAATGGCGGCTGCTGCAGTGGAGTCAGATATTCAAGGACGTGAATCGGCACGGCCTGAACGACAAGCACGTCACGATAGGCCATATGCATTAGACCGAGACAGGCCATATTCAACTGATAGGGCCTCAGATAGAGTTAAAATGGACTTTTGGGTGAAGAGAGGACTAAGTTGGGCCAAGCAGGTCGGTGCTTGTGAAGGCAGCGCGGTACAGTTGCTGGAACGGATAAGGCGCTCCGAGCTTGCGAATCCTCAAGATCGAGCAGATGCTAAGGCCTTATTGGATACGGTAGGATTTTTAAGATATCATCCAGAACCTTGTACTTAGAGTTGTATACCCCTTTAGTTAGCGGGCACCATATGCGCGCGGCGAATTTCCATTCTGTGCGCCGAGATTGTCTACAGCGCCTGATCAAGATCAAGCTCGCTCCATGCGCATGACGAAGTTCACCGGGAAACATCAACACATGCCGAAGCAATCTGAGCGCCGCAAGCGTGAAGGCGTGGTCTATCCCCCGAAGCAGTGCCCCTCCTCTATAGGCGTCATAATCGCCGCTTTGTGCATTGCTTTGGGGTGGTCAGCGCCCCGCGCAGATCAGCCGTCACATCGCTTTCAGTTCGCACCGCTTTGAACGCTAACGCCGTCAGCCTCATGATGATATCTCCATCTCAATGTACAGCGATGGACAAGAATTTGGAGGCCCGAGCCGGAATCGAACCGGCGTGCGAGGATTTGCAGTCCTCTACGTCACCACTCCGCCATCGGGCCTCGGTGCAGGGCGCGGCCTTGCAGTGGAGATGGCGTAGAGTCAAGTCTTGGCGATTGGCATTTATCAAAGTAAATCGCGTTTTCGTCGGTTGTGTATTGCACAACTAAAACAGTTATGCCACGAGGCCCATGTGACAGAACAAAATTTTTCCGCAATGCGCGCAGCGATGGTGGCAAGCCAGCTTCGCACCAATAACGTAAGCGATCCCCGAGTCGTTGCCGCCATGGAGGTTGTCGCGCGTGAGCGTTTTGTGCCGGCTGAACGTCGCGCACTTGCTTACATTGATGTGCCAGTACCGCTTGGGAGTGGTCGTGCGCTCAACCCGCCAATGACAACCGCGCGGTTGTTGACCGAAGCCAAGCTGTCCCCTGTCGATAAGCTACTGATCATCGGTACGGCCACTGGCTATGCCGCTGCTGTTGCCGTCAAGTTAGTAGCAAGTGTAATTACAGTTGAAGAGGATGAGGCGCTTTTGGCGCAAGCAAAGGAAAATTTGGGGGATGATTCGCAGATTGTGACAGTTTGGGGCCCGCTTGCTGCGGGCTGGAAGGCTGGCGCGCCTTATGATGTTATCATCATTGATGGTGCGGTTGAACAGGTTGATTCGCGTATTACTGGGCAGCTTAACGACGGCGGTCGATTGCTTGCTGGACTTGATGATGGTGTCGTGACGCGGCTTGCCGCAGGCCGTAAAACGGGTAATTTTTGTACGCTCATCGCTTTTGCCGATGTTGAAACAGTGCGACTACCGGGGTTTGAAACAGCCAAGGGCTTCGCTTTTTGAAAGTATAATGATGGTACGGCATTTTTCTAAACTTGTATTATTGGCAGGAACGGCAATGCTATGCGCAGCACCGGCTGCTGCCGAAACGCTGCGTGAGGCATTGGCCAAAGCGTATAACACCAACCCAACGCTGACAGGTGCGCGTGCTGGGCAGCGTGCAAATGATGAAAACGTACCGATTGCTCGGTCACGCGGACGTCCAACGGCTGACTTGGGAGGGCAAGTAACAGAAAACCTGATTATATCTTCAACAAATTTTTTCTCGCCGAAACGCATCGCAAGCGGTCGTGCAACGCTCAATGTGCCGCTTTATCAGGGTGGGGGCGTTAAAAATGCAATTCGTGCTGCCGATGCCAGGGTCGATGCGGGTCAAGCCAATCTTCGTGGTACGGAATCTGGTTTGTTTAGCCAAGTCGTTGCAGCGTATCTTGATGTGATTCGTGATGGCGGAATTGCCGGGCTGAATGCCAAGCAAGTGCAAGTGCTCAGCAAAAACCTTGAGGCTACACGAGACAGATTTGAAGTTGGGGATTTGACCCGCACCGATATTGCTCAATCCGAGTCGCGATTGGCGCTTGCCCAGAGCCAATTGCAAACCGCCGAAGCTCAGTTGATCGCAAGTCGTGAGCGCTATATCCAGCTTGTCGGCGATGTGCCAACTGCGCTTGAAGAACCACCGCAATTGCCCAATTTGCCTGATAACCCGGAGGTCGCGGTAGATAAAGCGCTTGAAAATAATCCGGATCTTCTAGCCGCAAAGAAAAATGCTGATGCAGCACGTTTTGACATAAAAACGACAAGAGCGGCCACGCTGCCCCGCATATCGGCAACTGCAGACCGCAGTTATGCAAATTTTCTGAATTCAGCACCAGGCGCACCGGCAACTGTCAACAACCCTAACCCAGCGCGTCCGCCGAATACGTCCAACACTTCGCAAGCCGGAGTGCAGTTCACGCTTCCGCTCTATGCTGGCGGCCAGGTTTCGGCTCAAGTACGACAAGCTCAGGCGCGTTCAAGCCAGGCGATTGAAGCCATTGTTGCCGCCGAGCGTGACGTTGTTTCGCAAACGCGAACGGCTTACGCCAGTTGGCGCGCGTCGAACGAAGTCATCGTGTCCTCCGATGTCGCGGTGAAGGCCGCAGCACTCTCGCTCGAAGGGGTGCGCGCCGAAAATTCGGTGGGTAATCGCACGATCCTTGACATTCTTAACGCCGAGCAGGAGCTTTTGAACGCGCAGGTGCAACTCGTCGGCGCACGGCGCAATGCCTATGTTGCAGGCTTCACACTGCTTGCCGCAATGGGGCAGGCCGAGGCGCGCGATCTCGGGCTTGATGGCGGCGTGCTTTATGATCCTGAGATCAATTACAAACGCGTCAAAGGCCGCTTCCTTGATTTTCAAGAGGATAAGGTTGGGCCGCCCATTGCCACACGAACAGTTGACACACCCGCCCAAAATCCGCCAAAACGTTAAAAATCAGGGTTAACGCGGCAGAATCGGGGGCAAAATTTATGGCCGAAGTGAATAGTGAGCCAACAATGGAAGAGATTCTTTCGTCAATCAAAAAGATCATTGCTGAAGATAGTGGCAAAGTCCCGTCATCGCTCGCCGCGCGTCGCAACCTCGATAAAACACCTTCGCGTGATCATTTGGTGAGCATTCCAATGAGCAATGTCATGCCCGGAGTGCGCAACTTTCATGATGACGAACTTCCTGCCAAAAGCCCTGAAATAAGGCTCGAACCGCCCGTGCCCGAAAATGATGACGATGTTCTGGAGTTAACTGAAATGGCTGTTGAAGACACGTCGATTGCCCCTGTTGCTGACATTGTGGCAATCAAGCCGGTGGATACATCGGCCGAAATTATCTCGCCCGTTGCGACTGCGGCAACACGCTCGGCATTCGAATCGCTTTCCGCACTGATCGTGAAACCTGAAGTCCACGGCGGCGATACGCTTGAAGGCATGGTACGCGAAATGATTCGCCCGATGCTCAAGGAATGGCTTGATGCAAAGCTGCCCGAAGTCGTCGAAGCCATGGTCGCCAAGGAAATTTCCCGGATCAGCGGTAGATAAGCGCTTGGTTTTTGACGTGGCGCTAGTTTAAGGCGTCGCGATGACCGAACTTCCAAAGACATTCGATCCCGCCGCAATCGAAGCCAAATGGTATGCGCATTGGGAAAGCACGGGCGCATTTCGCCCCTCTCGCCCTGATGCGGAACCTTATACAATTGTCATGCCGCCGCCCAATGTGACGGGCAGCCTCCACATCGGCCACGCGCTTGATAATACGCTGCCGGATATTCTCATCCGACATGCCCGGATGCAGGGCAAGGATGCGCTGTGGGTTGTTGGCACCGATCATGCGGGCATCGCGACGCAGATGGTGGTTGAGCGGCAAATGGCGCTCAACCAGCAAAAGCGGACTGATTTTACTCGTGAAGAATTCATCGCCAAAGTCTGGGAATGGAAAGCCGAGAGCGGAAGCACGATCACCAGCCAGCTCCGGCGGCTTGGCGCGAGTTGCGATTGGGCGAATGAACGTTTCACGATGGATGAGGGGTTTAGCAAGGCCGTTATCAAGGTGTTTGTTGATTTGTATAACGAAGGCCTGCTTTACCGCGACAAGCGCCTCGTCAATTGGGACCCCGCGCTCAAAACCGCGATTTCAGACCTTGAGGTCGAAACGCGTGAGGTCAACGGCAAGTTCTGGCATTTCAAATATCCGCTTGAGGATGGCAGCGGCCACATTTCAGTTGCAACGACGCGGCCCGAAACGATGCTCGCCGATATGGCCGTCGCGGTGAATCCCGGTGATGATCGTTACAAGGCGCTGGTGGGGAAGTATGTTCGCCTGCCGATCACCGGGCGGCTGATACCGATTGTCGCCGACGAACATGCTGACCCTGAACTTGGCAGTGGCGCAGTGAAAATCACGCCGGGGCATGATTTCAACGATTTCGAGGTCGGCAAGCGCGCCGGGTTCAAGGCGGGCGAGATGCTCAATATGCTCGATGCTGAGGCGCGGGTGGTGCAGGTTTCGGATGGGCTGATTCCTGAAACGCTGCTTGGTTTGAGTGTGGCTGACGCGCGCAAGGCCGTGGTGGAATTGGTGGACGGCCTCGGTCTGCTCGAACGCGTCGAAGATCGCGTGATCCAGACGCCTTATGGCGACCGTTCGGGCGTGGTGATTGAGCCGTGGCTGACCGATCAGTGGTACGTTGACGCGGCAACGCTTGCGAAACCCGCGATTGAGGCGGTGCGGAGTGGGGCGATCAAGGTTGTACCGCAGACGTGGGAGAAGACCTATTTCAACTGGATGGAGAATATCCAGCCTTGGTGCGTGAGTAGGCAGTTGTGGTGGGGGCACAGGATTCCGGCTTGGTTTGGGACTTCTTTGGATGCCTTTGCCTTAGAAAAAGATATGATGGATCGCGACTTTGACAATGATCCGGAGTTTGTTGGCGCTGGCGGGCCGGATCCTATATTTGTCGCTGAATCTGAAGCCGAGGCTATTGCCCAAGCGGAGAATTATTATCGTGATCGTTTACCTAACGAATTGGATGTGTTCGTTGAAATCCAAAAGCTTGGTGATGGTAATGACGTTGGCGGACATAAGGTTGCTGGCAAGAAGGTAACTGCTTATCTCGTTCGGGACAATGACGTCCTCGACACATGGTTTTCTTCGGCGCTGTGGCCGTTTGGCACGCTGGGTTGGCCGGATCAAAATCCTCCCCCAACGGGGGAGGGGAACCATGCGAAGCATGGGGGAGGGGCACAGGCCGATTCACGCGATTCCCTGAACCCGCCCCTCCACCAGCCCTTGGCTGGTTCCCCTCCCCGTTCCGGGGAGGACTTACTTACCCGCCACTACCCCAATAACATCCTCATTTCAGGCTTTGACATCCTGTTCTTCTGGGATGCGCGGATGATCATGCAGGGCTTGCATTTCATGAAGGAAGTGCCGTGGAAAACGCTGTATCTCCACGGGCTGGTGCGCGCTGCTGACGGTTCCAAAATGTCAAAGTCAAAGGGCAATACGGTTGATCCGCTTGGCCTGATTGATCAGTACGGGGCGGATGCGTTGCGCTTCACGCTGACCGCGATGGAAAGCCAAGGGCGCGATATCAAGCTCGATGAAAAACGCGTCGAGGGTTACCGCAACTTCGCGACCAAACTCTGGAATGCCGCGCGTTTCTGCCAAGCCAATGGGGTTGGTGCGAGTAATTCGGTCGCGGCGCCGAACGCCGAACTCGCGGTCAATCGCTGGATCATCGGCGAAGTGGTGCAAACGCTTTCGCATCTCAATCAAGCGATTGAGGATCTGCGTTTTGATGCGATGGCCGACACGATCTACCACTTCGCGTGGGGGACATTCTGCGATTGGTATCTGGAGCTGATTAAGCCGGTGCTGTCCGAAAAACCCTCTCCCCTTCAGGGGAGAGGGTTGGGAGAGGGAGAGTCTATTTCGGCTAATACTGAGCTTGGCTCAACCGGACTCCCCCTCTCCCCGGCCCTCTCCCCTGAAGGGGAGAGGGAGCAGAAAGAAACCCGCGCGGTTGCTGGCTGGGTTTTCGACCAGATATTGGTGATGCTCCACCCGTTCATGCCGTTCATCACCGAAGAGTTGTGGGGGGCGATGGGGGATCGCAGTGGTAATCTGTTGATCCATGCACAGTGGCCGGAACCGGAGGCTGTGATTGATGGTGAGGCAAGAGATGAGATTAACTGGCTAATTGGATTTCTTACTAAAGTGCGGTCAGCGCGAGTCGAGCTATCTATTGCTCCGGCACGGCTGCTTGACGTTTGGTTTGAAGCAAATTCAGACTTTGGAGATCGAATGGTCGCCTTGCATACGCCTACCATTAAGAAATTGGCACGATTGGATCATCTCTATAGGCCAAAATGGGATGCCTATGGAAAGCAAGGTCATCCTGCTGTGCCAGCAGGAAAGTGCGTGTTTCTCCACATGATGCACGGCACAATTCAAATTCCTCTCGCAGGTGTCATCGACCTCGACGCCGAACGCACCCGTATCAGCAAAGCCATTGAAGCCATCACCAAAGAACGGGACGCGCTCGCTGGTCGTCTCAACAACCCTGCATTCGTCGAAAAGGCCAAGCCCGAGGCAGTTGAAAAGGCGCGCGCGGATCACGCTGAAAAATCGGCTGAAGTTGAGCGATTGCAGGCGGCACTGGCGCGGTTGGGGTAGTGGCGGCACCCGCGCATCAGCGTGATTTGACCACTGGCCCGGTTGCGAAGACGCTGTTTCTCTTTGCGCTGCCGTCGCTCGGGGTGAATATTCTTCAGTCGCTCAACGGCTCGGTCAATTCGATCTGGATCGGCAAGTTTCTGGGGGAGGAGGCGCTCGCGGCGTCTTCGAACGCGGCGATGATCATGTTCCTAATGTTTTCCACGCTGTTCGGATTTTCGATGGCGACGACGATCATGATCGGCCAGAATATGGGGCGGCGCGACATTGAGGGCGTGCGGCGCACGCTTGGCACCGCGATGGGGATGTTCGGGCTGGCGGGCATTGCCACTGCGATCCTGGGCTGGATTTTCGCGCCGAACCTGCTCCATGCGCTGGCGACGCCCGACGAAGCCTATCCGCTCGCACTTTCCTATTTACGGGTGATTTTCCTTGGGATGCCGTTTTCGTTCGTCATGATCCTGCTGTCATCATCGCTGCGCGGGGTGGGGGATTCGGTTACGCCGCTGCAAAATAGCCTGCTTAACGTGGCGCTTGATGTCGTCCTCAATCCGGTATTCATTTTGGGGCTTGGGCCAATTCCGGCGATGGGGATTGCGGGATCGGCCTTTGCCACGCTGATCGCGGGGCTCGTCAGCGTCGTCGTGCTGATCCGGCGGATTTACGCCAAGGATTTGACGATCCGGCTGCGCGGGGCGGAACTGGCGTGGCTTCGGCCCAATCCCGCTTTCGTTGCGCCGATCCTCAAAATGGGTCTGCCAATGGGGCTTTCGATGATCATCATGGCGGGGTCAGCGCTGATCATGATCGGCCTGATCAACCGTGAGGGCGTTGATACGACGGCGGCGTTCGGGGTGATGAATCAGCTTTGGAGCTATGCGCAAATGCCCGCCGTTGCAGTCGGCAGCGCAGTAAGTGCGATGGCCGCGCAGAATATCGGTGCTGGCAAATGGGATCGGATTGGCAAGGTTGCACTGGCGGGTGTCGGCATCAATATCCTGATGACGGCGACGCTGATTCTCATGATTACGCTTGCCGCCAAACCGTTGCTCAGCCTGTTCCTGCCTGATGGAAGTGCGGCAATCCCGATTGCGATTCACATCAACCACATCATCGGCTGGAGTTTTATTTTGATGGGGGTGTCGATGGTGCTCACCTTCCTTGTCCGCGCGAACGGCGTTGTGATTGCCCCGCTGGTGATCCTGATTGTTTCGGCGATTCTGGTGCGTTTTGGCATCGGCTTTGGCCTGCATCCCCAATACGGTGCGGATGCGATTTGGTGGTCATTTATTGCGGCTTCGGTTGCCTCATTTGGTTTGACGGTGGCCTATTATCTGAACGGCGGGTGGAAGGCGGCGCGGGTTGGTTTACCGCCCGGCCACGCCGAGACGGCGGAGCGCGCGATAAGCAATTGATTTGGCGGCATTTTGCGCGGGATAGCGCTTGGTGCTGGCAGGTGTTAGCCCGCGTTTGCGCAAGATATGATTGAACGCGCGCGCGTCGGCCTCAGCATAGCTCCATTCGCTGCGCCATGTGACTGAAAGCGAGATTGACACAGCATCACCGTTTTGCACCCAGTGCGGGGCTTTGACGGGTACATAGACTGCCTCACCGGATGCAAGCGGCACAGGCTGGCCGAGAACGGCAAAATCATTCCGCCAGATAAGATTGCGGTGTTGCAGGCCAAGGTGGAAATGCTCATGCGCCACGCCGCTGACGATGCGTTCATCGCCCGCCGGGAACAGCGTCATCACCTTGTTTCCCCTGATTTGGAGGAGGATATTATGCTCTGGGTCAAAATGAAACGGCGTTACCGCACCCGGCGATGAGATGAAGATGAAGCCCTCCATCCCGAGCATCGCCCCAGTTTTGGCCTTTGTGATCGGGTCAATTTCGGCAAGCGTTTCCTCAAGCAGCGCGCGATAGACGGGGTGCTGCTCAATGAATTTGAGCACCATCCATGATCCGTTTTCTTCAATTGAACGAACGGTGTCAGCGATACTCAGGCTGGCGCGCGGCACATTTTTGGGGTCAATCCCAATGGGCAGATTACCGGGATTATACTCCACATTTTCGGGCGCGAATTCGCCTGCCAGCTTAACCAGTGCCTCAAGCGTCAGGCGCGGATCACTCGCAAGATTGTGCGTCAGTTTGGTTACTTGCTCAGGATAAGCGGCGGTAAGTGCCGCGCGCGCGCTTTCTGGAAAGGCGGTCATGTTTTGCTCCGAAGGTTGCGCAGCCGTGCAGATGCCATTTCGGCGGCGCGGCAGGCACGGTAAATTGCCGTGCGCTTTGCCCCGGCGAGCGGCAGCGACACTTGGATGATGCTGCGGCGCTCGGCCCACAGACTATTGATCATCGGGTGGTTTTCGACGGCGCAGCTATCCATCCAGTCAATTTGGGGATCGCCAAGGACGCGGGGCAGGTTCTCAAGTTCAATCAACACGCCGGGTGAAAAACGCGCGAGGGTTTCGTCATAAGCGATCTTGAATGACCAGCTTCCCGGTGGGGTGCGGAAATTGATCAGCATCGCGATTGCGCGCCCATCAAGATCAAGCCGTTGAAAATCAAGCCGCCCTGCGGCGAACGCACCGGCCATGCAGTCACGGAAAAATTGCGCGGTGGCGGGGGAATTGCCAAGTGCCGCGCCCTCGCGGCCTTTCCAGCCGGCGGCTTCAAGAGCGAGGAAGGCATTGCACCATTCGGGCAAGTCTGTCGCGTCTTCAAACACAGCAAATTGCACTGTGCCAAGTTCACCCAGACGATTGGCAAGGCGGCGAAGCTCCTTGCGTTTTTTACCCCGTACATGCGTGCTGAGATAGGTTTCGGCGTCAGTTTCGCTGGCAAGCAGTGCTCGGGAGAAGCGGTGGACGGTAGGGGCTTCGCGGCCAAGTTGAGCAGCGGCGGCGGTCAGCCCGCGATGCACCGGGCCGTCTTCGTTGAGGCCTGTGAGGCTCAGGAAGCCAGCGGCCCAGTCGCTGTCGTCCAATGCTGTAATCAGCGCGTGCCAAAAGTCTTGCTCAAACCCGCGCTCAATCAGGGGTGTGCCCATAAAGCTTTGATAATGCGTCCAGTTGCTGACGTGGCGCGCGGGCATTCGGCCATAGCGGCTGTAGTGCGTCAGCGGGATGATCCCAATCAGGCGTGCGTCATCCGCCCAGACTTGCGCCAGCCGCACTTCGCGGTTTTCACACAGGTAATTCAGCGATGCGCCGACGAACCAATGTTCGGCAAATGCGTTCGGCTCTGACGCCACACTTGCGAGCCGTGCCCATGCGTCAACGAGCGTGTCGTCGGTCGCACTCGCTGGAGCGATGCGCACGGTGATGGGTGCGCCAACATCGGAAATGGCTTCGCTTCGTCGTAGCATCAGAACGGTATAGCGCCGTTAATACTAAAATCGTGCTAAATTCGCATTTGGCACAGATGGGCGCTTGGGTTAGACCACCCTCATGACCAACCCAGCCTTTCCCGCCCTGCGTATGCGCCGCACCAGATCAAGCACATGGAGCCGCGCGCTTGTCGCCGAAACCAGTCTTGCGCCAGCGCATTTGATCTGGCCGTTGTTCGTGACATCGGGGCAGGGGGTGGAGGAACCGATTGGATCGCTCCCCGGCGTGTCGCGCTGGTCGGTTGACGGGATCGTCGCGCGGGCAAAGGAGGCGCGCGATTTGGGGATATGCGTTGTCGCGCTATTTCCCAACACCCCGCGCGAACTGCGGACGGAGGATGGGCGTGAGGCACTGAACCCCGACAATCTGATGTGCCGCGCGATCCGCGCAATTAAGGATGCTGTCCCAGAAATCGGCGTGCTGACTGATGTTGCACTCGATCCTTATACCGCGCACGGGCATGATGGGCTGGTCGATGGTGCGGGCTATGTGCTGAATGATGAAACTTCGAAAGTTTTGGTTGAGCAAGCGCTCAATCAAGCGGCGGCAGGTGCGGATATTATCGCGCCGTCGGACATGATGGACGGGCGGATTGGTGCAATCCGGGGCGTTCTTGAAGGGTCAGGGCATGTCAACGTCCAGATCATGTCCTACGCCGCCAAATATGCGAGCGCATTTTATGGCCCGTTTCGTGATGCGGTTGGATCGTCGGGCCTGCTTAAGGGGGATAAGAAGACTTATCAAATGGATCCCGCGAACAGCGAAGAGGCACTGCGTGAAGTTGCGCTTGATATCGCCGAGGGGGCGGACAGCGTGATGGTCAAGCCAGGTCTGCCCTATCTTGATATTATACGCCGTGTGAAGGATCGCTTTGAAGTGCCTGTATTCGCGTATCAAGTTTCTGGCGAATATGCGATGATTGAGGCAGCGGCAGCAGCAGGGGCAGGCGACCGTAACGCGCTTGTGCTTGAAACATTGCTTGCGTTCCGGCGGGCAGGATGTTCGGGGATGCTAACCTATCACGCGGCTCACGCAGCGCGGTTGCTTGGTGGCTGAATTCCAGATTGAAACCGAGCGTTTGATCCTGCGCGAATGGCGGGAGGGTGACGCCGTGCCGTTTCACGCAATGAGTGAAGACCCACGCGTTATGGCTACGCTTGGCCCGCCAATGTCTCGCGCGCAATCCGATGCGTTGATTGCTAGGCTGCAAAAGCGGCAAATTGATCATGGCCACACTTTCTGGGCGCTGGAATGCAAACAAGATAGGTCGTTCATTGGTTGGTGCGGTATTGTGATTGCGCTCGATGAATTGCCGATTGCTGGAAAATTGGAAGCCGGGTGGCGGTTGGCGCACTCAGCGTGGGGGCTGGGCTACGCCCGTGAGGCGGCGCAGGCTTCACTGGATTGGGGGTTTCAAACGCTTGGCGCAGATGAAATTTGGGCAATCACATCGGTTAACAACACCCGTTCATGGGGGTTGATGGAGCGGCTCGGTATGGAACGCCAACATGATATGGATTTTGATCATCCAAACGTGGCGGATGATAGCCCGCTCAAGCAGCATATTACCTACCGTATCAAACGCTAACGATGCTGATTTTTAGTCCTTGTTAACCATGTCCTTACCCCTTCGCCCTAATGCAAAGCTATTCAGCTGTGCGGAGATTTTATGGCAAGTGTACCAATGACCAGCAATGTTGCAGTGCCGAACGCATCAAAATTCCGTTTTGTTGCCACGATTTGCGCAGGCTCGTTCTTGCTGTTCTTGGTGCAGCCGATGATTGCGCGGATGGCGCTGCCCCGGCTTGGCGGTGCGCCGGCGGTGTGGAATTCGGCGATGCTGGTGTATCAGGCGCTGTTGCTTGGTGGGTATGCCTATGCACATTGGCTGGGGCGGTTTGCGCCGCGCAGGCAGGCGATGATCCATATCGCGGCGTTTTTGCTGGCCGCGCTCATGCTCCCCATCGGGCTTGCGGCGGGCAATCCGCCAAGGGATGCCAACCCGTTTCTGTGGGTGCCGATGCTGTTGCTTGGTTCGATCGGCCCGCTGTTTTTCGTGGTGGCCGCGCAAGCGCCACTGATGCAGCGCTGGTTTACGCTGTCAGGTGGGGGCGATCCTTATCCGCTTTATGCCGCGTCAAATCTGGGCAGTTTTGGTGGGCTGATTGCCTATCCGCTGATCGTTGAGCCGTTACTTGCCGTCGCCCAGCAAAGTGCGCTGTGGACGTGCGGCTATGTCGCGTTGATAATCCTTGTCGCGCTGTGTGCGGTGGTTTTGCCCAAAGGCGAGGTTGCTGCGGTGGCACAAGCGCCTGCATTGCCGCTGCCAGATCGTTGGCGGGTGGCGTATTGGATCATCCTTGCGGCTGTACCGTCAGGCCTGATGCTCTCGACGAGCCTGCATTTGACGACTGATATTGTCGCGATGCCGCTACTGTGGGTGGTGCCGCTTGGGCTTTACCTGCTCAGCTTCTCGGTGGCCTTTGCGGCGAACCGGACGCTGGCTGATATCCTAACGCGGCTTGCGCCATTTGCGCTGTTATTCGCGGCATGCGGCGTGTTTGCTGATACAACAAGTTGGCCAGTTGCCTTTGCCTTTGCGTCGCTTGCAAATCTGTTCATCGTTTCGGTTGCGCTCCACAGCGCAATGTTCGCGCGGCGGCCGGAGCCTGAACATTTGACGCGTTTCTATCTGGCGATGTCAGTCGGCGGGGTGATTGGTGGATTGTTCTGCGCACTTGCGGCCCCGCTTATTTTTGATTGGACGTATGAGCATCCGATCCTGCTTGCAGCCTCTGCATTATTGCTTGCTCCGCCCGCAATCTTTGATTGGGCAAAGCGCATGTGGAGCGAAGATGGGCGCGCTATGCGGATCACGCTCATCGGTTTAGTCTTGCTGCTTCTCATCTCGGCAGTCGGGCAGGGCGGCTTTGACCTGCCGGTATCGCGGACGGCGGCGATGGTGACGTCGTTCGTTCTGATCGGGCTTGCCGTGCTTAGCCTTGGTAATCGGCTGCTTTATGCTGGTGCCGTCATCGCGCTGATGCTGTGCCTTGGCGGGTGGAGCAAGCTTTCCCTTTCAGCAGAGCCGGGCCAGATGACGCGCAGCTTCTTTGGGGTGTATTCATTGCGCAATGGCAAGGATGTCCGCACGCTGGTTCACGGCACCACCGTTCACGGCATCCAAAATCGCGGTACGGTAGCGCGCGAAATGATGCCGACAAGCTATTATGCACCCAATTCAGGTGTTGGTCTCGCAATGCGCGCGACCCCGACGATATTCGGCGAAAGGGCGCGGATTGGCGTTGTTGGCCTCGGCGCGGGGACGCTCGCTTGCTATGCTAAGCCCGGCCAAGCGTGGCGTTTTTATGAAATTGATCCAGTGATCGTAACGCTTGCGCGCGACGCTAAGAGCTTTACCTTCTTATCGCGCTGTTTGCCCGGCGGTGACGTGGCGGTTGGCGATGCGCGGATCGTTATTGCGGGCGAACCCGCCAACAGTGCGGATGTCCTTGCGGTCGATGCGTTCTCGTCAGACTCAGTGCCGATGCATTTGCTGACGACTGAAGCCTTTGCGACGTACCGCAAGCATCTCTCAAGCAATGGTTTGCTGATGGTGCATATCTCAAACCGCTATCTTGATCTTTCTCCAGTAATTGCAGCGGCGGCAAAAAATGGCTGGAGCGCGCGCATTCGCAACTACGCGCCTGACAAAGTAGGCGAAAAGCTTCGCTATTCCGCCTCAATCTGGGTGGCGATGTCGCCTGATCCCGCAACGATTGAGCGCTTGATGGCTTATGACCGCGCCCAATCTTGGGAGCCGCTACAACCGCGCTCCGGCTTTGCGCCGTGGGGCGATGATCATGCGAGCATCCTTTCAATCATCAAGATCAAAGAACAGGATTGATCGCGGCCATATCGCCAGCCATAGTATCGCGATGCAAGACGTCTCAATCATCACGCTGAACGGCCACACGCCGCGTATTCACGAAACCGCATTCATCGCGCCGGGGTGCCGGATCATGGGCAATGTCGAAATCGGTGAGGGTGCAAGCATCTGGTATAACTGCGTGCTGCGCGGGGACGTTAATGCAATCCGGATTGGCGCGCGAACAAATGTTCAGGATGGCACTGTCATTCACTGCGATTCAGACAAAGGCGGGATGGTCGGTTTCCCCACTATCATTGAGGAGGATGCGCTCATCGGACATATGGCAATGCTTCATGGCTGCACCGTCCGCGCGAAAAGTCTTGTCGGGCTTGGCTGCATTGTGATGGACGGGTGCGTGATTGAAAGCCATGCGATGCTGGCGGCGGGCGCGATGCTCACGCCGGGAAAAACCGTTCCAACCGGGCAAATGTGGGGTGGGCGACCCGCGCGCTTCATGCGTGAGCTTGATCCAAACTGGTCAATGGCCAATCAAATGGGTGTCGCGCACTATGTCCACAATGCGCAGGTGCACAAGGCCGCGATCAGCGCGACTTGAGCCTAAGCAGCAACGCAGCGACTTGCGCGCGTTGCTCTGAATCGATCTCAGCAACGATATTCTGCATTGCCGCAAACGCGTCACGATCAAAATTTTTGCCGCTCTCCACAAGCTCTCGCCGTAATCCGTCAACTTCGGCCAAGGCATTGGCCGATGCCTCACGGGTGCGCTCCAGTCTTGATATCGCGACTTGCGCTGCTACCCAAGGTTCACTGCTGACTGTAGCGCCGACGGCACTGGCCACTGCAACGCGCGCGGGTTCTGTTGCCTTTGTAAAAGGCGCGATGCTTGCGCGCGCCGCAGCGATGCTCGTTTGAACTCGCGCAATTGTGGCCGCATCAAGCGGAATGCGCTCGGCCACGATAATTGGGGTGGCGACAACAGCAGGCTGCGCGGCATCAATCGTCGCGGCTGCTTCGGACGGGCGGATGGCAAGCGAGGGCGAGTCAACCGAACTTGCGCATCCGGCAATGAAAATAATTGAGAAAAGCACGGCAAAGCGGGAAAACATGGCAAACTCCATTTGACACACTGTCTAGCCACACTATGTTTTTGGCGCAACGGGGCTTGCACTTATGCTGCTCTCAGACTAACGAACTTTCATTGCGCGCCCGTAGCTCAGCTGGATAGAGCATCAGACTACGAATCTGAGGGCCGGACGTTCGAATCGTTCCGGGCGCGCCAATTTCTAATCTTCAGTCATCATCACGCGCAGTTTATCAAGGGCTGCTTTCTTGATCTGGCAGACGCGTGCTGCGCCGACGCCGAGCGTCTCGCCAATTTCATCTAGGTTCAATTCCTCGACAAAATAAAGCTGGATCACCATTGCCTCACGCTCGGCAAGCAGCGCGATATTCTGTGCTATCACCCTGCGTAACTGCGATTGTTCGAGTACGGAATCGGCAGCATCGGCCATATCGGCGAACCAGATATCATGATCGGAATAGACCTCATCAATTGAGTCTTGGCGCACGGCGTGAGTACTGGCGACCAGCGCATGATATGCGCTGCCCTCAAGTTCAAGCGCCTGTGCCATGTCCGCATCGCCCACGCTGCGGCCGAGCTGGTTTTCAAGGCTAGCGCGCACCTGAGCCAGCCGCCTGCGGTTGACCATGCCGGATCGGCACATCCGCGCGTCACGGCGCAGTTCGTCAATCATCGCGCCGCGCACACGCATTGAGGCGTAGGGGACAAAGGGTATCCCGCGATCCTCGAATGTCCGTGCGGCTTCAATCAGCGCGACCATCCCGATCTGGATAAGATCCTCAACCTCAATCGCGCTCGACATGCGTGAATGGACATGCCACGCGATCCGCCGGACAAGCTGGCTGTGCGCGCGGATGATTGCATCTGCGTCACCCTGCGATCGGAGCGGGGCGTAGGTGAGTTCGTCATGTGCGATAGAATTATGTTGCATTATTGGTCTCCAATTTGAGAAGCATCGGGCAAGGCGGCGACATGATGGCCGCCGACAACGGCGATCACATCGACTGCTTTGGTTTCTGGAATTTCGAGGAAGGACAGCACTGGCACGTCAGCAAGTTGTGCACGCAGTAGACGCGCTATAGCCGCGCGACATACAGGCGATGTGATGATCGCAAAACTGCGTGCGGCCATGAGCATTGGCTGAACGGCATCGCCGACCGCGCCAATAATCCGGTTGGCAAGTTCTGGCTCAAATGGCCAAACAGCATTGGGGCCCGCGCGCACGGCTTGCGTCAGAAGCGCCTCAAGTTCGCCGTTAAAGGTGACCGCTGGCAGCGGCATCCGCATTGGCACAATCGTCTGCGTAATCAGTGCACCGAGCCGTTGGCGAACGGCCTCAACCAAGCCTGCCGTATCAAGATCATAGCTGGCGAGATCAACCATCGCCTCGGCCACACGGCGGAAATCCTTGAGCGGGACACGCTCGGCAAGCAGCGCGCGGCAGAGCGCGGTGACAGCGGCAAGCGAGTATGGCTGCGGCGAAAGCCCCTGCGCAAGTTGCGGAAACGCCTCCTTGAGTGCCGCAAGCAACGCCTGCGCCTCGTCAAGCCCGAACAATTCAGCCGCTGAGCCAGATATGATATTATTGAGATGCGTTGCCAGCACCGTCGGCGCGTCAACCACGGTATAGCCAGCGGCGACCGCATCGGCGCGCTTGTCGGGGGTGATCCAAAGTGCGTCGAGGCCAAAGCTGGGATCTTTGACCGCGCGCCCCGTAATCCCGTCAAGGCAATCGCCTGAATCAAGCGCGAGCAGATCAAGCGGCCAGGCTTCATCCTCTCCCATGATTACGCCCGCAATGCTGATTCGGTACGCGTTGCCGGGCAGTGCCAGATCGTCTTTGACCTTGACCAAGGGCAGGACAAACCCAAGCTGACGCGAAAGCTGCCGACGGATGCCAGTGATCCGCGCCATCAGCGGCGCGCCCTTGCGCTCATCAACCAGATCGACGAGGCCGTAACCAAGCTCAATCGTGATCGGCGCACTTTCGCTTACGTCGCTCCACGCGATCATGTGCGGAGGATCAGCAATGGGCAGTGGGGCAGGGGTTTCGCGAATGGTGCGCGCGCTGCGTAGCAAATGCCAGAATATGCCGCCGGCAACCCCTGCGGCGGGCAGGATAACAAGCTGCGGCATTGCTGGAACCATCCCCAAGATAATGAGAACGACTGTCACCGGCCCCCAAGCCCGGGCATGGCCGAACTGGCTTGCAATCTGCCCCGAAAGGTCAAGCGGTGATGACACGCGGGTGACGATGGCGGCCGCCGCAATCGAAAGGATGAGGGCGGGCACCTGCGCCACCAGCGCATCACCAATCGCGAGGACGATATAGGTTTGCGCCGCCTGACTAAGGCTCAGCCCGTGGCTAAGCGTGCCGAGCACTAGCCCGCCGAAAATATTGACAAACAGAATGAGGACACCCGCAACTGCATCGCCCTTCACAAATTTGGAGGCTCCGTCCATCGAGCCGTAGAAATCAGCCTCAGTCGCAACTTCCTGACGCCGGGCCTTGGCTTCGTCGGGGGTGACGAGGCCAGCGTTTAGATCAGCATCAATCGCCATTTGCTTGCCGGGCAAAGCATCAAGCGTGAAGCGTGCCGAGACTTCGGACACTCGGCCTGCGCCCTTGGTGATGACGACAAGGTTGATGATCATGAGGACAGCAAAAACGAACAGCCCGACAACATAATCGCCGCCGATCAGGAAGCTACCGAAGGCTTCGATCACATGGCCTGCCGCTGCGGCACCTGTATGCCCGTCAACCAGAACCACGCGGGTAGACGCCACATTAAGCGCAAGGCGAAAGAGTGTCGCGAGGAGCAGCACCGTTGGAAAGGCCGAAAAATCAAGCGGCTTGGCCGCGTTAAGCGCAACCATCAGCACCGCCAGGCTGATCATGATGTTGGCGATAAATCCAATGTCAAGCACGGTCGCGGGCACTGGCACGATCATCAGCATGACGACGAGCAGGATCGCCATCGGCATCACACTGCCCTTGGCGACGCCCGCCCAGACGCGGAGGTTTACCGCGTTCATGACGCAGCCCCGATTGCCGCCAGCCGCCGATACGCATCGCGCGCAAAATCAAGCGAGAGCCGCTGCGGCATTGGCTCGATGCTGCGCATTTTAAGGGTATCGGCTAACCGTTCGTCCTGAGCCTGTCGAAGGGCTGCCTTTTCTTGAACAAGCGAAGGCGAATAGTAAGGACGACCCTTCGACAGGCTCAGGGCAAACGGCGGTGAATTTGAAATGTTCTCGCCGCCTAACTTGCTAGCAAAATCCCTACGAATTTCGGCAAAGCTGCGCGGCGTGCTGTCAGTGCGGTAGAAAACCGCGCGATTGGAGTTTGCCGCAGCGGGAAGCAGAGGCGCTGCTGCCGCGTTTGGGTCAGCATCATGGCCCTCAAGAAAGCGTGCCGCCCCCGCCTCACCAAGAAAGTGCGCAAGGTAAAGATCGACATCTTCAGGTGAACGGCCAAGTTTGCGCCCAAGAAAATCCTGATTATCCGATGCAAGTTCTGCCCCCATTGCGGCGGCGGCCTCGGGCTCTGTACGCAAATCAAGAATTCGAGCGCGCAAGTTCGGATCGGCAACACGGTACTGGCCATCTTCACCGCGCGTGATTGCGTCGGCCGCCCAGCCAAGATCATGATTGGCCCCGTGCTGTTTGAGCGTGCCCAGCCAGGTTTGTTTGGTAAATTGGAACAGGCCAGTCGCGCTTGATGTCCGCGCGCGGGCTTGGGGGTTAAGGCCGCTTTCAACCCTTGCCTCACGCACCAGAAAATCGAAATCAACGCCTGTGCGCGCGGCGGCATTCGCGATGGCCCCCTCGACGCGCTGGCGGCTCGATTGTGCCTGGTTGATCGCGTTTGATAGCGGCATGTGCAAATTCCCGTTGGTTCGGGATAGGCACAGCAATCATCATGCCAGTTCAGGCGCGCATGGCATTTTCCTTGGCTTTATAGGAGTTTGTATAGATTTGTGTTGGCGTGCCGCCGCGTAGCTGGGCAATGCCGTCAATCCGCTGACGCGTCCAATCGGACAGATAGTTGACACGAATCCGCGCCGCGTCGGTTTGCTTGAGCGCGTGACCAACGCGTTCGCGCACGTCACTGCTTTCGCGCCAAGCGTCTTGCCCGCGCAGCGCCGCAACCGAGGAACCAAGCGCCTGTGTTGCCTGTTCAATCGCCACGGCATCGCGCGTATCTAGCGCTGCGATTAAGGTCGCTTGCGCCGCAATCAACTGTTCGATGAGCGCGGTCGTCATCCGGCGGCCTTGCCTGCAAAGCGCATGATCCCTTCAGCGATTGCGTCGGGACTCACGCGGTAGGTGCCAAGCGCAATCGCCTGACGGACTTGGGCAATCTTGGCAAAATCAAACGGCGGGCCTTGCTCGGCAAGTTCATTCGCCAGGCTCACAAGCTTGGGCAAAGACTTGATGCTTTCGACATTGGCAGCCGCGACGCTGGGCGTCGTAACGCCCTCCTTAACCGTCACGGCGGGCAATTGACGCGGTGCGGCTTTCACGAAGCCAGTTGAGACTATGTCGACCATGATATTGTCCCTTAGCCATTGGCATGTCGGAAATTCGACAG
>JAYUIX010000128.1:0-2009 GCA_043765635.1 Sphingomonadales bacterium | reverse complement strand
TTTCTCATCCTCCTTCTGACGACGGCGGCACCGCTTTCAGCACAAGTGCGCCCTATTCCCGGCAAAGGTGATCCCCGGTTGCAAATGATCGACTATAACGCTGATCAAATTGTTCAGCTTGCTGTGGCCAGCGGCTATCAGTTGTTGGTGCGTTTTTCGCCTGGTGAGCGGATTGAAACAATCGCAGTTGGCGATAGCAGCGGCTGGCAAGTGACCACCAACAAGCGCAGTGATTATCTATTCATCAAAACGCTTGGGGACGCCCGCGTCACCAACATGACGGTTGTGACTGATGCGCGCATTTATATGTTCGAGCTTATCCCTTCTACACCTTACGGTGAAGGGCAAGCCTTCAGCCTTAGCTTCACTTATCCTGAAGATGAAATGGCCGCAAAAGCGCCTGTTCAAGCAGTGGCCAGCTATCGTTACCGGATCAGCGGCGCGCGGACACTGAGGCCAAGTGTAGTGATGCAGGAGGGCCAGAATATTATCATCGAATGGCCCGAAAGTGCGGCATTGCCCGCCATCTTTCGGATTGAAGAGGACGGCAACGAAACGCTGGTGAATAGCGAGATTAAAGATGGTCGCTTCATTATTGCGGGATTGCCCAAAACGCTGCTCTTTCGCCTTGATAAGCAAGTGGCGAAGGCCGTGCGCGTAAAAGCAAAGGCGAAACGATTATGAAGGATAGTCGCGAAGAGGCAGTCGTTGCTGACGTTCGCCCGCTCGTCGCGCATGATAGCGGCAATCGCCCGTTGTGGATCGGTATTGGCGTGATCATTTTTCTCGGGGCAATGCTGTTCTTCATGCTTGAGGGGCGACGTGAAAGCGTTTCAGCGCCCGCCATCCGTCCGCGCATTGCCGATCTTGCGGTGGCCCCGTCGTCCTTGCCGCCGCTCTATGTCCCGCCAGAACCTGTAGTGGCAAGCGCAGTTCCACCGTCCAAGCCATCTGAAGCACCGAAAACCCAAGAAATCCTGCGCCAGGTGCAGCCGCAGTTTGCACCGCAACTAGTCAATCAGTTCCCGCCAACGCGAATAGCACCCGACTTTACGCCGTCGCCGCCCCAGCCAATTATACGCCCCAAGCCGCCCAGCGATACCAACCCAGCAATTGTCTTTGATCAAACTGTTGGTGAAGAGGGCGGAATAAGGCCCAATGCATCCAATGCGCCGCAGACATCTGCATCTCCGGCCCCGGTAGTGGCTAGCCGTGCGCGCGCTGGCCGGGTGCGTAACCGCACGAACGTTGTGCCGCAGGGCACTTTGATTGCGGCAGTGCTTGAAACCGCGCTAGACTCAACCCAGCCCGGCCAAACCCGTGCTCTGGTGTCACGCGATGTGCCCAATCTTTCAGGGCCAGTCCTGATCCCGCGTGGCAGCCGGCTTTACGGCGAATATCGCGGCCAGCTCGGCCCCGGACAAAAGCGCGCAATGGTGCAGTGGACGCGGCTTGAAACGCCTGACGGCGCAACCATCGCGATTGATTCGCCCGCTGCGGATCAGCTTGGCCGTGCTGGGATTAAGGGCAAAGTCAATTCACAGTTCATCCCACGTTTTGGTGGCGCGCTGCTGCAATCAGTGATTGATTTCGGAGCCATCGCCGCCGCAGGCGCCGTTTCTAATTCCCGCTTTTTCGTGCCTATCCACGGAGCCGCGCAGGGTGCGACTTCGCAGATTGTCGGCCAACCGCCACGGCCAACGCTGAAGGTCAAGCAAGGCACGCGCATCTCGGTTTTCGTAGCACGCGATCTTGATTTCTCCTCGGTGGCTGCGCGCCAGTGAAACCTATCGGCGTTTATTTGTCGCAAGCATTAGCGCCGCTTGCGCCATTTCTTGCGCGTGGTGACGTAACTGATATTTACGTCAATCGCCCGCATGAGCTTTGGGTTGAAACGCTGGGCGGCGCAATTGAGCGGCACGATGTCCAAAGCCTTGATTCAAACCTGCTTGACCGCTTGGCATCACAGGTGGCGGCCTTTTCACATCAAGGGATCAACCGCGAACATC
>JAYUIX010000127.1:0-5553 GCA_043765635.1 Sphingomonadales bacterium | reverse complement strand
TTTCTGGGCGCGGCGCGGATCTATGAATTATTGGCCGCTGAATTTCCTGACCGTGAACAGCCGCACATCCGCACGCTGCGCCGTTTTGTCGCGCAAGTTGAGGCGGATAAGAAAGTCGTGCTGGCGCAGCTCCGTGATCCTGATCGCGCACGCGCGCAGTACCGCCTCTCGCTCGGCCGCGCCGATGGCGGCGTCACCTACGCGCATGAGATTTGGGAGCTTGATACCACGCCCGCAGACGTGATGTGCGTAGAAGGGCGCAAGCGCATCCTTGGGTTGATTGATCGCTACTCACGCCGCGTCCGCTTCATCGTGGCGGACTCTGAGTCTGCGCAAAGTGTGCGCCGTCTGCTGTTCCGCGCGATCAGCGATTGGGGCGTTGTCCCCGCGATGATCATTGTTGACCAGGGCAGTGGTTATGTGAACGAGACGGTCAAGAGCGCGTGCGAGCTTCTCGGCATTGATCATCATCCCTGCCCGCCAAGCTCGCCTGAGCTTAAGCCCTTTGTCGAGCGCCTGTTCGGCACCTTCACACGCCAACGCGCGCGCATTCTTGATGGCTTCGTCGGTCATAATGTTGCCGAGGCGCAGCGGCTCCGCGCCGTCGCGCGCAAAGAAACTGGCAAGCCCGAGATTGTCGGTACAATTAGCGCCGACCAGCTTCAGGACATACTCGATAATTGGACGGTCGGCACTTACGAAGCGAACGTCCATTCAGGCATCGGCATGTCGCCGTTTGACAAGGCGCAAGCCTCACCAACGGCGGCAGCGCCCGCCCCAGCGATTGACCTGCTGTCGATGATGCTCACCGCCTATGTCGGCGATCTTACGGTTGGCAAGCTTGGGCTGCGCTGGAAGCGGGGCAGCTATTATTGCAAGGAACTCATCCCGCATAAGGGCAATGTCCTTCACGTCCGGCGTGACGAGAATGAACTTGGTGAGCTTTACGCCTTTGACGGTGATGGCAATTTCATCGGCACGGCCGTCAACTATGAGCGCGCGGGGCTTTCGGAGCGCGCGTTTGCGGGTGCCGCGCGCGAACATGAGCGCGAATATGAAACCGCGCACCGCAAGCATATCCGCAAGCTCAAGAAGGATTTTCCGTTTGAGCGCGCACGTGATCAGTTGCTTCGCGACGAAGCGACGCGCGCGGGCAAGCTGATTGAACTTCCCGTCCGGCCAACCGCTACCCCCAAGGCAGTGGCGAATGAACCGCGATTGCAAGCCGCTGACAATCGCGTTTCAGCCCCAGCTTCAGCCACGCTTTATAGCCACCCTATTGCACGCGTTGGCGATGATGTTGCCGCACGGATCGCGCGTGCCGAGGCGTTGATTGCCGACGCAGCGGGTGGCGCGCCCGTTGATACGCGCCGTCTTGATCATGCCCGGCTCTTTCTCAGCGGTTCCGCCGTCAAGGCGCACCGCAACATTCAAAAACTGATCGACGATAACCAAAGGAACGCCTCATGATCCCCAACAAGTCGCCGCGCATTGGTCGCTCGGCCGCCACCAACAATATGAAGCTTGCGTTAGAGACGATGTACGCTGGCATCGACGCGCCCGAAGGCGTTGACAAGATGATGATCTTCTACGGACCGAGCGGTTATGGGAAGTCCGTCGCTGTCACGCACGTCGCAGCCACCACTGACGCGGTTTATGTTGAGCTCAACAAAATCTGGACTGACAAATGGCTGCTCACCAAGATCGCACGTGAACTTGATCTGGCGTACATTCAAAGGACAACCACCGGAATCTTTGACCAGGTCGTGGAAAAGTTCATCGAAACGCAGCGACCGCTGATCATCGACGAGGCTGATTATATGATTGATCGCGGATCGCCCGAGATCCTGCGCGATATTCATATCAAGGCCAAAACCCCCATCCTTATGGTCGGCGAGGAGTCATTCCTCGCGCGCATCAAGCGGTGGGATCGCTTTGACAGTCGCATTCTGCTGGCCAAAGCTGCGACGCCTTCAAGTTTTGAAGATGGCCACTTGTTGCGTGACATATATTGCGACCGTGTGGCGATTGCTGATGATTTAACCGATCACTTTACCCAGCAATATAAGGGCGTGACGCGGCGGATCGTCAACGCGCTGCAAAACGCGCAAACCATCGCGATTGAAAATATCGCGATGGAAAAGCTTGTCCTTGATGGCCCGCTTGATCTGGCGGCATGGAGTAAGTGCTCGGCGGCATTGGTGGGTGGCTACTGATGACGCCAAAGCCAAAAATCCCTGTGTTTGACCGCATCTGGAAAGCCATCCGGATCATGCGGATTGGCGATGTGCCGATGGTTGCACTGGCAGCTTCTGCCAGTCCGCGCACCACGGGCAGCTATCTGCGCTGGCTCGAAGCCCAAGGCTATCTTGCCTGCGTTGCAGCGGCCAACCCGCGCAAAGGCTTGCCCGCGAAATACCGGATCAAGCGCGATACCGGGCCGAAAGCGCCCAAGCCGCTCAAGGCGCGCCCGGTCAAACTCAAAACCAATATGGCGCGGTGCAGCACGAGCCGCGTCGTCGAAATGCGGATCAACGCAGTGCTGTTGGCTTGTGGCAGTGCTGACCTTGCACAGCTTTGCGCCGCCGCCCGCGTCCGCGCGCTAACGGTTGCCAACATCATGGCGCGCCTTGTCGCCACCGGGATTGCCTGCCTTGAGAGTGAGGGCCGCTGGCGCCTTAGCGAAACACAAAGGCGCGGCGCATGAGCGTTAGACCTCAACCAAGCGGCGCTCAATCGAACGTCGATCGTGCGCGCATCGCCTATGGTGAGCCGCCTGAGTGGATTTTAGTCCTGGCACGCGAATGTGACGCGAGCGATCAAAAGCAGGTGGGTGCGCGCATTGGCCGATCTGGCGGCTATATCAGCCGCATCCTCAGCAATAAATATCCCGCGCGGATGACCGAGGCCGAACGATTGGTGCGCTCATTGATCGCATCAGACCGGATTGAATGCCCGCTGTTTGGCAACATGCCGCTCGTGCGCTGCATCCGTACCCGCAGGCGCAAGGGCGCGCCGACCAACAATCTCGACCGGATGGCCGCAAGCCACTGCCCGAAATGCCCAATCAACACTGACAAAGGAGTACGTCAATGATCCGACTTCGTGACGCCGCAAAACCGCGCCATCCGATACGCAGCAATAGCATCCTCCCTCTGCCGCAAGCGCGTTGCCGCGCCGGGTGGGAGCGGATCGCGGCGTTCATGATCCTCGTTGTTGTCGGCGTTGCGGCCTTTGATCTGTGCAGCCGGTGGCTGTGATGATTGATCAATCGCTTCCAGTGATGGCGTTATCCTC
The DNA here is from genome assembly GCA_043765635.1 of Sphingomonadales bacterium. Classification (GTDB taxonomy): domain Bacteria; phylum Pseudomonadota; class Alphaproteobacteria; order Sphingomonadales; family Sphingomonadaceae; genus Aquisediminimonas. The sequence continues at coordinate 2,256 of JAYUIX010000127.1, read as the reverse complement.
GCTCGCCGAGTGCCCCTCATGCGGCTTTAAGCAATATATTGCGCCGCCCAAAATCGCGCACTGCACCCGGTGCAGTGCATCGCTTCCCATCAAACTACTTGAAAGGAGTGCCGCATAATGGCCGCACCACGCCGTAAAACCGCCGCGCTTGACGCGCCGCAATCGACCGAAGCCGCCACATTGCTCATCGGTCGTTACGCCGAAGTCATCACTGGCGTTGAAGAAATGCGCGCCGCTGCCGATCATGCGATCGCGCAGATAGAGGCGCACCGTGACGCGCAGATTGCGCCGCTCGACATTGAGGCAAAGGATCTGTTTCGCCAGCTATCGCGCTGGTGGGCGGTGGCCTCCGATGATGTCACCGGCGGCGTCCGCAAGTCAGTGACCATCGCGGGCTGCATGATTGGCATCCGCACCGCGACGCCGAGCCTTAAATTGCCAAGCGGCATGAATGAAAGCGGCCTGCTCAACTGGTTGTTGGCGCAGGCTGCGGCAGGCGCACGCTGGGCCGAAGGCTGCATTCGCCGCACCGAAAAGCTCGATAAGCAGACGATCATCAAAGTCCTACGGCTCGACACGCCCTCGATGGCGACGATGGCGCTCAAAGATGAAGGCATCGACACCAAACAGCCCGAGCAATTTTTCATCGACCGGATTGCCACGCCCGCGACGGATGATCCTGAACTGGTCGAGAGCGGCGAGGGAGTGTTGTCATGAGCAAAGTCGAAATGATCGAAGCTACTGGCGTTCAATGTGCGGTGGGCTTTGTTCCGGAAGCCGTGCACAATGCGGCGTTGGCAAAATCAGGCGGCAACCCGCCTGCGTTTGGTGGGCTTTTGGTTTCGTCCGATCCTGATCACACACAGAATTTAATGATCACGATCAACATTGTGGGCTTGGGCATCGTTTGGGCTTCGCTTGATCAACAGAAGTTGGAAAGCATAGCTGATCTGCTAATCGCTCAATCGCCAGCGCCAGCAGGCGAGACAATCCAATGAGCGCGCGTAGCTTTGGCCAGCTCGCGCGCCGCCAGCTTGGCACCGCGAGCGGCAAGAGTGACAGCCGCAAGAAGCTGATCGGTGCCGTCCACGGTGCTGCAAGTCGCCACGGCCTTACCGATGATGATCGCCGCGCGATGCAGCTTGATGTCACGGGCAAGGCGAGCCTGTCAGAAATGACGCTCGCGCAAATCGGGATGGTGCTTGATAAGCTCAACAAAAATCGCAGCGCCGAACGCGGGGCGAAGCGCCCGCATGAAACCAAAATTCGCGCACTGTGGTGGACGCTTTATTGGCTTGGCGAAGTCCGCGAACCCAATGATCACGCGATCAACGCATTTGTCAGCAAGCGGTTTGGCATCAGCAATCTGCGCTTCGTCGATCATAGTTCGGCTGCAAAGATCATCGAAGGCCTCAAAGCAATCGCCGCGCGTGCGGGCGTGATCTGGCCGGGTGAAGCACGGTTGAAGACGCTTGGCGGTGCGCATAATCCCAAGCTCACCATCCAGCGGCTTGAGCGCCACGCGGTACTCGCGGCGATTTGGCAGCGCCTGATTGAGGCTGGCCAGACCGCGCGTGGCAGCGATTATAATCATTATCTCAGCGTCGCGCTCGGGCTTGAGGCCGATCAGTATCTGCGCTGGAGCGAGACCGAACTTGACGCAGGCATTCGCATCCTTGGCAAAAAGCTGCGCCGGCTGCGCAAAGCCAGCGACGAGGACGCCCAGTAAATGGGTAAGTACCGCGATTGGGGCGAAGCCGCGCCGGGCGAAGGGGATTTACCCATCGCGCGTGACGTGACGCCCAATCGTCACTGGACAGATTCAATGCGCGAAATGGCCGCGCACATCGGCGCGTATGAAACGATGCTGATCGTTGATCGCTTTGGCGGGATGCCGCTGCTCACCACAAAAAATCCCGAACTGTGCGGGGCATGGCCGCTCATCGGCGCGGAGAAAACGCGCATCCTTTGCAAAGTCTATGTCCGCGAAGCGATCCAAGTGCCCGTCGCCCACGCCGCAATCCGCCATGCCAAGATGCAAGGCGTTGTCGCGGCGATCCGCGCGCGTCGGTTGACACTGAGTGAGGCCGTGATGGTGTTGCGCGAAGGCGGCGTCCGCACCTCAACCATACGCCTCAACAAGCTCGTCAACCAAAGTGACGAAGGTCTTGGCATTGATCCGTGGACGCCGCGCCGCAGCGCCACCGATCCCGCGCAAACTAGCATATTCGATTTTCTTGAGGAGGCGGCATGATG
>JAYUIX010000126.1:0-5558 GCA_043765635.1 Sphingomonadales bacterium | reverse complement strand
AATTTTGTGTCTCTTCCCGCAGTTGACGCTACGGCTTTATCAGGCGATTAAATGGTCATGTCCTCCTCACAAACGCTTCTTCTGTTCGGTGCCACTGGTGATCTTGCCAAGCGGATGCTGTTGCCTTCGCTCTACGGCCTTGATGTTGACGGGCTGCTGCCGCCTGCGATCCGGATTGTCGGCACGGCGCGGTCGGCGATGTCGGGGGCTGAGTACCGCGCGATTGTGGGTGAGGCGCTGACGAGGTATCTCGACGGAGATCGCCTGAAGCCTGACCAGCTTGAGCGATTTCTCGCGCGGATTGATTATGTCGGCGTTGATGCGAGTGATCCGGCGCAGTTTGCAGCCCTTGCGGAAGCGGTGGGTGATCCGTCGGCGGGCTTATCGATTTTCCTCTCCACCGCGCCCTCGCTGTTCGGCACGACGATATCGGGATTGCAGGCGGCAGGGCTGGCGGGGGAGGGCGTGCGGATAGGCCTTGAAAAGCCGCTTGGCTATGATCTCCCGTCAAGCCGGGTGATCAATGACGCGGTGGCGAGCGCGTTTCCCGAGGGGCGGACGTTCCGGATCGATCATTATCTGGGCAAGGAGACCGTGCAAAACCTGCTCGCGCTGCGTTTTGGCAATGTGTTGTTTGAGCCGCTGTGGAATGCCGCTGGAATTGATCATGTCCAGATTAGCGTTGCCGAGACGGTGGGGCTTGAGGGACGGATTGGTTTCTATAATGAGGCCGGGGCGGTGCGCGATATGGTGCAGAACCATATGCTGCAATTGCTCGCGCTCGTCGCGATGGAGCCGCCCGCGACGTTTGAGGCCAAGGCAGTGCGCGATGAAAAGGTGAAGGTGCTGCGCTCGCTCCGCCCGATCACGCGTGAGAGTGTCGCTGCGCATACCGTCACGGGGCAATACGGCACTGGGGCGATTGGCGGGGCGTCTGTCGCGGGCTATCTTGATGAGCTTGGCAAAGCGTCGGACACTGAAACATTTGTGGCGATCAAGGCGCATGTCGATAATTGGCGCTGGAAAAACGTGCCATTCTATCTGCGCACGGGCAAGCGGCTCCCCACGCGCAAATCCGAGATATTCATTCAGTTCAAGCCTGTGCCGCATAACATCTTTGCCGGACGCGGGGCCGATGCTTTGCCCAATAAGCTGATCATCGGATTGCAGCCTGATGAGAATATCCGCCTAAAGCTGATGTCAAAGGAGCCGGGGCTTGACCGTCAGGGGATACGCCTGCGTGAGGTGCCGCTTGATATTTCGATGCCCAATGCTTTTGCCGATACGCGGCGGCGGATTGCGTATGAGCGGCTGCTGCTTGATCTGATCGAAGGTGATCCGACACTTTTCGTGCGACGTGACGAGGTTGAGGCGCAGTGGCAGTGGATTGACGCGATCCGCGACGGCTGGGCAGCGGCGGGGATCAAGCCAAAGCCCTATACCGCAGGCACATGGGGGCCATCGGCAGCGATTGCGCTGACAGAAAGAGACGGGATTAGCTGGCATGACTGAGTTGCACTCCACCCTTGTTCGCGTCACCCAGCGGATCACCGAACGCAGCAAGCCGGCGCGCGGGGCGTATCTTGATCTGATTGCGCGCGCGCGTGATGCGGGGATCAACCGTAGCGCGCTTTCCTGCGGCAATCTCGCGCACGCCTTCGCTGCATCAGGCGAGGATAAGCCTGCGATCCGTGGCGGCAAGGCGATCAATATCGGCATCGTCAGCGCGTTTAATGATATGCTTTCGGCGCATCAGCCTTATGGCCGCTACCCTGAACAAATGAAGCTCTTCGCGCGTGAAATTGGCGCGACGGCGCAAGTCGCGGGCGGGGTTCCAGCAATGTGTGACGGCGTGACGCAGGGGCAGGTCGGCATGGAGCTTTCGCTGTTCAGCCGCGATGTCATTGCACTCTCGACCGCCGTCTCGCTCAGCCATGCGATGTATGAGGGCGTGGCGATGCTTGGCATTTGTGACAAGATCGTGCCTGGCTTGTTGATCGGTGGGCTGCGTTTTGGCCATTTGCCGACGATTTTCGTACCCGCCGGGCCGATGCCATCGGGGCTTGCCAATAAGGAAAAGGTGCGCATCCGCCAACTGTATGCGGAAGGGAAAGCAAGCCGCGCGGATTTGCTTGAGGCCGAGTCGGCGTCTTACCACGGGGCGGGCACCTGCACTTTCTATGGCACGGCCAATTCCAACCAGATGCTGATGGAGGTGATGGGGCTTCATGTGCCGGGCAGCGCTTTTATCAATCCGGGGACGAAACTGCGCACTGCGCTCACCCGCGCGGCGACGCACCGGCTGGCCGCGATCAGCCTTGGCAGCGATGATTACCGTCCGCTCGGACTTTGTGTTGATGAAAAAGCGATTGTAAACGCGTGCGTTGGCCTGCTGGCGACGGGTGGCTCAACCAACCATGCGATCCATATCCCCGCGATTGCGCGCGCGGCGGGGATCATCATTGATTGGGAGGATATTGATCAGCTATCGGGCGTCGTGCCTTTGATCGCGCGCGTCTATCCCAATGGTGCAGGCGATGTGAACCATTTTCACGCGGCAGGCGGTATTGGTTACACAATCGCGACGCTGCTTGAGGCGGGGCTGCTCCACCGCGATATCATGACGGTCAGCACGGGTGATCTCTCCGAATATACCAAGGAACCCGCGCTTGACGAGGATACGCTGGTGTGGCGTGAGGCACCGTCCGCGAGCCTTGATGAGACGATGCTGCGCCCCGCGAGCAATCCGTTTCAGCCCGATGGCGGAATGCGGCTGGTGACGGGCAATCTCGGGCGCGGAACATTCAAGACGAGCGCGATTGATCCGTCGCGCTGGACAGTCGAGGCACCTGTCGCAATCTTTGGCGATCAGGATGATGCAGTGGCTGCGTTCAAGGCGGGCGATCTTAATCGCGATGTCATCGTCGTGATCCGCTTCCAAGGGCCGCGTGCGAACGGAATGCCTGAGCTTCACAAGCTGATGCCGTCGCTCGGCGTGCTTCAGGATAAGGGTTTTAAGGTTGCACTTGTTACCGACGGGCGGCTTTCGGGCGCAAGCGGCAAGGTGCCGGCGGCAATACATGTTGTGCCCGAAGCACTTGGCGGCGGGCCGCTTTCGCGTTTGCAGGACGGTGATGTGATCCGGCTTTGCGGGCATGACGGGCATTTGAATGTCCTGGTTCCCGCAGATGAATGGGCTGCGCGTCCGGCGGCGAAAACCCTTGCACAAGCGGTTGGAATTGGCCGTGAACTGTTCGCGATGATGCGCTTAGGCTGCGACAATGCCGAAAAAGGCGCGTCGGCAATGCTGGCGGCGGCAGGGCTGTGAGGGTGTTCGCTAGATTAAATAGGCCCGTCGCCCCGTGCTTGACTTGGCCTGTCCTGAGCGAAGTCGAAGGGGGCTTGGCTTCTTCGGATCACTGGCAGAAGAAAAGCCTAACCCCGTGTCAAGCACGGGGCGACGAGGGATGGGCAACGTAATGGCACCGGACACTATACGAACTGTGATCTCACGTTAATGGAAATCGTCGCAGTTGATATTGGCGGCACTCATGCCCGCTTTGCGCTTGCCGAGGTAGGCGAGGGCAGGGTGCATTCGCTATCCGAACCGATCACGCTCAAAACCGCTGAACATGCCAGTTTCCAAACCGCGTGGGAGGATTTTGCCGCGCAAACCGGGCGCGCCTTGCCGCGTGCGGCGGGGATTGCGATTGCCTGTCCCGTGGGCGGTGAGGTGCTCAAGCTTACCAATAATCCTTGGATCATTCGCCCCGCAATGATCCCAGAAAAAATGCAGGTTGACCGGTTCAGCCTCGTCAATGATTTTAATGCGGTTGGCCATAGCGTCGCGCAATTGAGTGCGGATCAGTTTCGTCATCTCTGCGGGCCGGATATGCCGCTGCCTGACAGTGGCACGATCAGCATTGTCGGCCCCGGCACAGGCCTTGGCGTTGCGCATGTGCTGCGCGTGGGCGGTGATTATCATGTCAATCCAACCGAGGGCGGGCATATCGATTTCGCCCCGCTTGATGCGCTTGAGGATGCGATCCTCACGCGGCTACGCGCACGCTATCGCCGGGTGTCGGTTGAGCGCGTTGTCGCTGGGCCGGGACTGCGCGAGATTTACGAGGCGCTCGCCGCGATTGAGGGCAAGGCGGTACAGTCGCTTGATGACAAGACGCTATGGACACTCGCGCAAAGCGGCGAGGATAGCCTCGCCACTGCAGCACTTGACCGTTTCTGCATGACACTTGGCAGCGTTGCGGGCGATATCGCATTGGCACAGGGCGCGTCCGCGGTCGTGATTGCGGGCGGGCTTGGTTTGCGCATTGCCGAAACGCTTTCCAAATCAGGATTTGCGGGGCGCTTTGCCGCCAAGGGGCGGTTTGAGGCGATGATGGCCGCAATGCCCGTCAAACTTATTACCCATCCGCAGCCCGGCCTGTTCGGCGCGGCGGCAGCCTTTGCCAAGGAGCATCGTTCATGATCAACCCATCCGCCGTGATGAAACTTGCGCCCGTGGTTCCTGTGCTAGTAATTGAAGACGCAGCCTACGCGCGGCCAATCGCGGAGGCGCTGGTCGCGGGCGGCCTCTTTGCGTTGGAGGTCACGCTGCGGACAGCGGCGGCACTTGAGGTGATTGCTGAAATGGCCAAGGTACAGGGTGCAGTGATTGGCGCAGGCACTGTCCTGAATGAGGCCGATCTCCGCGCAAGCATAGATGCGGGCGCGCAGTTCATCGTGTCACCGGGGTTGACTGAACCGCTTGGCAAAGCCGCGATTGCAAGCGGCATTCCCTTCCTGCCCGGCATCGCCAATGCGGGCGATATCATGCGCGGGCTTGATCTGGGGCTGACCCATTTCAAATTTTTCCCTGCGGAAGCGTCGGGCGGGATCAAGGCGCTCAAAGCTATCACCGGGCCGTTTGGCCAATGTAAATTTTGTCCCACCGGCGGCATTACACAGGCGAGCGCACCCGATTGGCTCGCGATTGAGGCGGTGCTATGCGTTGGGGGAAGCTGGATCGTACCGCCGGGCGCGCCTGACGTTGCGGCCATTACCGAGGCTGCGCGCAAAGCCTCATCACTGTGAGCGCGCATAAAAGCGCGCGCGCGGATTTGCGCTATCTTGGCCGCTTGCTCGGTGATGTCATCCGCGAACAGGACGGCGAAGCCGTGTTTGACCGGATTGAAGGCGCGCGCGCTGCCTCAGTTGCATCACACCGCGCACCAAGCGTTGATGCGTCAGCATTGCTGGCAGAGCGGCTGCAAAGCCTTGATCTTGACGATACGATCCGTTTTGTTCGGGGCTTCCTGCTTTTTTCCTTGCTCGCTAATCTTGCCGAGGATCGGAATGCCCCGCCACTGGTGAACAGCGAGACGCAATTGGTTGGTGCGGTTGCTGCACTTGAGGCTTCTGGCGTTGAGAAGGCGGCGATCCGCGCGCTGTTTGCGGATTCACTGATCGTGCCAGTATTGACCGCGCATCCGACTGAAGTGCGCCGCAAAAGCATGATTGACCGAGAGGCAGCGATTACAGCATTAATCGCAAGTCGTGAT
>JAYUIX010000125.1:0-21085 GCA_043765635.1 Sphingomonadales bacterium | reverse complement strand
GGTGGCACCCGCTTTCGCAGATGCGCTTTCCAGAGTGTCGCAAAAGCCGTAGCGGTCCTTTTGCCTGAGAGATTCCGGGGCGGTTGCTCCTTCGGCGGCAGTTGCTTTGTGTTCAAATCGAACCGCCAGCAAGCTGGTTACGATTTGAAGGGGCTCCCGCGCTCTCCCGCTTCGTCAGCGACACTTGCGGCTTTGACGAAAGCGCTTGGCCAAGTCAACCGCCTAGTCTTGATTATTACCGCTGAAATTAGACTGGCCTATGCGGCAATTCCATTGGCTTGACGTCTATTCCTGTGCCTAAGTCTGTGGCTGATCGAGGGCATCCTTCGTGCGCCAGTTCGCATCAAAAGCCGCAGCAGTTCATCCCCTTTAGCTGACGCTGAAATCAAACAAGGATCATCCCAATCGTTTAGCAAGATAAACTGGACGCCGTTTACACTCACAATTCCGTGCGTTGCTTCTTGACGGATCGACACATCACCAACGCGTCGCATACGAGACCGCAATGTAGGCCAGTCTTGCTGGCCAAATTCAAGACTGAGATGGCCATCGTGAAGATTAAGTAACTGCATTAGAAATACTCCTTAGCATGAAATGATAAAGCTTTACTACTCACGATTCAAGTTTGCGGGACGGGCAGCAGCAGCGATTACCTCGTCCCAGCTCCCGTATTTTTGCAATAAAGCTTCAGGCTTCGGCCCCACGGGATGGCCATATTTAGCCATGTTGCGCGCTTCTATACGTTCCAAGATTAGCTCAGGAATGCCTTCACGAAATTTGCTTTTAAGTGCGTTACGTTCCGCCACTAATATTCGGGCAATCGTTTCTGAGTCATTGCCATTTTCGCGCAGGGTGTTTGCCAGTGCCAGCAGAGCCTTTGTTGCCGACTCACATTCCTCACGCGATCCGGCCAATTTTTTTGTTCCCTACCGCGTCGCGTTATACTGCAACTGCTCGGAGGTGAGTTGGAAGCCGATGAGAAGTTCAAAACTCGCCTTGGCAACGGCGGCACGCACTTCGGGATCAGCGATTGGATCAATCGCGGCGTCGGTATCGCCCGCTTTGCGCTTGCGCGTGATGCGCTCGCGAATCTCCTCCGGCAAGGTGGCGGCTGTCCGATTAACATTCGCGCTGGCTGAACCGCGCGCGGCGGCGCGCAAATTGCCGTCCTTGAATTCAAGTGTGACTGACCCGATCCGCTTTGCCACGACCAGACGACCAGCGCGCACTACGGTGGAAAAATAGGGCAGGGTGACAGTACGTGCGCCCGCCGAATTTGATCGCCTGCCAATCACATCAAATGTTGCTGTTGCAACGACATCCTGACCCGATTCGGTGCAAGTGCTGCGGACGTTGGTGAGGTCTGCAACAACATCAATCGCGCGCGCATCGCGGCTTGAGGGTGGATCAAAAACGGTAATGTCACCGGTATAGCTTGGCACCGCGACCGCAGGGCAGGCGCTGCGCGTGACCGAAACCCCGCCGGTTGCGTCGATTTCACCGTCTCTGGCGCACCCCGCAATCAGGATGGCAAAGGCGGAAGCGGCAATAAAAGGGGCATAACGCGGCACTGGCAAATTCCCATATCAGGCAAAAATCATCTGCCGTATAGGAAGGCGCTTTCGCGGCTGCAAGCAATCGCGTATAAGCGCATATTAATATGACTGAAAAACCTCGACTTCATCTTCTCATTGCCGCCCCGCGTGGCTTTTGCGCAGGCGTTGACCGCGCGATTAGAATTGTTGAGCTTGCGCTCGAAAAATACGGTGCGCCAGTCTATGTTCGTCATGAGATTGTTCACAATGCTTTTGTCGTTGATGCGCTAAAGCAAAAGGGTGCGATTTTTGTCGAAACGCTTGATGATGTGCCTGATGATTTTCCAGTGGTATTTTCGGCGCACGGCGTTCCCAAGGCCGTGCCTGCCAAGGCTGATGCACGCGGGTTAAGCTGGTTAGATGCGACTTGTCCCTTGGTATCAAAAGTGCATCGCCGCGCCGAACGGCTGGTTGAGGCGAACAAGCATATCATTTTCGTCGGTCATAAAGGCCATCCAGAAGTGATCGGCACTTTTGGCCAAGTACCTGCGGGCACTATGACTCTAGTTGAAACACCGGATGATGTTGCAGCGCTTGAGGTTGCGGATGCAAATAATATTGCGTTTCTGACGCAGACAACCTTGTCGGTTGATGACACTGCCGAAATTGTTGCGGCGCTTCAGGCGCGTTTTCCAGCAATCACTGCCCCACGCGGTGAGGATATCTGTTACGCAACATCAAACCGTCAGGCGGCAGTCAAGGCAATTTCTGACAAGTGTGAGGCAATGCTCGTGATTGGCGCGCCTAATTCATCGAACTCACAGCGATTGGCTGAGGTTGCCTCACGTAGTGGCGTTCGCGCGCGACTTATTCAACGCGCAAGCGAAATTGATTTTGGCTGGCTGGGAACACCCGCCGTGCTTGGTATTACGGCAGGCGCTTCTGCCCCCGAAATCCTTGTGCGTGAAGTTGTTGATCATCTCGCGACGCGTTTTACACTTACTGAACAGGAAGTGGCGACTGCGACTGAGGATATGATTTTCAAGCTCCCGCGTGAACTCATGGGTGTGGTGCCTGCCTGATGGCAGATGCTGACGTGGGATTTGACGGCACTGGCCACCGTGCGCGCCTGCGCGGGCGGTTGCTTGAAAACGGTGGTGATGCGCTGCTAGATCATGAACTGATCGAATATCTTCTAATACTTGCGATTCCCAGGCGCGACACCAAGCCACTCGCGAAGCGGTTGCTTCATGATTTTGGCGGGATATCCGGACTTCTAAGTGCCGATCCGGTTGCAATTGCGCGTATTGATGGCATGGGCGATACCGCCGTAGCCGCGCTCAAAATTGTCCAAGCGGCTTCACTCCGAATGCTGCGCATCAAGGCAAGTGAAGCACCCATTCTGGCGAGCTGGCAATCACTGCTTGATTACCTCCGCGCTGATATGGCGCATATTTTGATTGAGCGGGTGCGACTCCTCCATCTCAACGGTAAAAATATGCTGATCCGTGATGAAGTGATTGCCGAGGGCTCAGTGGATCAGGCGGCGGTTCATGTTCGCGAGGTGATTGGCCGCGCGATGCAGTTGGGGTCTAGTTCGATCATCCTTGTCCATAATCACCCAAGCGGTGATCCGGCACCTAGCCGCGCTGACATTACTTTAACGCGTGAGATCGCAGAGGCGGGCAAGCGGCTTGGCATTTCGGTTCATGATCATGTCATCATCGGGGCCGAAGGGCATAGCTCAATGCGGGCAATGGGACTGCTATGATTATTCATTGGCCATGCCGATTGGCTGCGCTATGCCCTGTGCCAACCCGTTGCCTCGCCTAAGAAAGTAGTCTCGCTTCATGCAAACATCGATACCGCTTTTGCGTGAGAGGCGATTTGGGCCGCTGTTTGTAACGCAATTTTTGAACGCGTTTAACGACAATCTCTTCAAAGCGGCGATGGTGATCCTCGTGATTTACACCATTTACAATGACCCCGCAAAAGAAGCGGGGTTTAGCGGACTTGCAGGCGGCCTTTTCATTTTGCCTTTCTTCCTGTTTTCAGCGCTTGCCGGACAGTTAGCCGATAGCGGCGATAAGGCGCGGATCATTCGCATCGTTAAAACCGCCGAAATTGTGATTATGATTGTCGGCGCAGCGGGGCTTTTGCTCCATAATATTCCACTTATGCTTGCCGCACTCTTTGCAATGGGAGTGCATTCGACTTTCTTTGGCCCGATTAAATATGCAATTTTGCCGCAGCATCTCAATTCTGATGAAGTGCTTGGCGGTACGGGATTGGTTGAGGCGGGCACTTATATTGCGATCCTTGGCGGCACCATTGTTGGCGGAATCATTCCAAGTGAATGGGCCGCAGTCGGTGTTTTGCTCGTTGCTGTGATTGGCAGGATCACTGGTGGCTATGTGCCCGCAGCGCCACCAGAGGCCAACGCGCCTGCTTTCAAGATTGATTTCAACATCATTCGCTCGTCAATTCGGCTCGTCAATGCAACAATGCATATTCGCAGGCTTTTTCTGGCGATTATCGCAATCAGTTTCTTTTGGTCAATCGGTGCAGTTCTTGCAGCGCAATTCCCGCCACTTGTCAAAAATGTGCTTGGTGCTGACCAAAAGGTCGCAACGCTGTTCATGGCAATTTTTTCGGTCGGGGTTGCAATCGGCTCTGTCGCGGTCAACCGCTTGCTTAAGGGCACGGTTTCGGCGCGCTATTCGCCCGTTTCGGTAATTGTGATGGGGTTGTTTGTGCTTGATCTTTGGTGGACGGTGAATCACTGGCCGCCAAATCCACCTGAATTACGTGGGCTAATGGATTTTATTGCGCTTGGTGTGGCGGATAGAGTGCTGTTCGATTTGCTGGGCATTGCAATTGCAGGGGGCATGTTTGTTGTCCCGCTTTATGCGTTTTTGACGACAACCGTGGCCAAGGATGAAACCGCTCGTACCGTTGCCGCGAATAATATTGTCAATTCAGGAGCGATGGTTTTTTCAACTTTGCTCTTCGTTTTGCTCACCAATATGGGTGTAACAGTTGCTGACTCGCTTCTGTTAGTCGCGATCAGTTGCGTCATTTCAGCGTGGATTGCTTACCGACTTCATCGTGCGTGTGATTGAACGTTAGGCCACCTCAATATCAACCTTTTCAACCCATTCAGGAAAAAAGCTTGGTTCGCGTGCTGACCAACCCGGCGCTGTTGCAACGGCTTCACTGATTGATTGAAGCAGATTACGGCGGCGGCTAGGATGAATTTGAGGAAGGAGCGCGGCGGCGCAAAAAGCGGCAGGCAGCCAAGGCCTGACACCCGCGCCGAGCAACCGTTCATAAAGAAAACGGTATGTGCCAAAAGTGGTGAGCCGATCTTGCCCCAAATCAAACGCCGAAACGCGGACAAGCGTGCCAATAAATCCATCAAGTTGATCAAGCCCGTTCACATTGGGTGCGCGGCGACGCAGGTCGGGCAATATCTGGTACACGCGCGATTGTGCGCGGATGCTTGCCGACTCAACGATATCACGTGACCACACTGCAAGTGCATCAGCGCGTTCAAATGCCACATCAAGCGAACGGCGAATGTAACGTTGTACGCCAGCATCAAAGCTCGCAAACTCCTTGAGTTCGGACAGGGTGGTTTTGCCTTCAGGTATTTTCATATGCGTTGACATTGTTAGAAACCTGTAATTTTCATCCATATCATGATCGTCTGATATGGTTAACATTATGTTATAACGCCGGTACATTCGTAATGATCCCCACTTTGCCGCAGCGATACTTCGATAAAGCGGGGATTCGCTTCGATCAGAGACGATACGGAAGCGTGCATATTTACGTGATCGCGCTAAACCAATGCGATGGATAGACAGCCCTATAATCTTGGAGATCGGCATCTCAACTGGCAAATTGCGCTGTTTTCGATTCTTGGCTTCTGGTTGCTTTATGTTTTGATCGTCACGCTGCGTGCCTATGTTGTTGATTTTCCAGCACAGGGCGAAATGGCGATACGGCGCGGCATTGTCACCGCGCTGGGCATATTGATTACAATATTGCTGTGGCAGGCATTGCAACGCTTTGATCACAAATCGCTCGAAACGCGAATATTGGCAGCGGCTCTGCTTGCGGTGCCTGCAGCGCTGCTGGTTGCGGCTGCAAACTATTATGCGTTTCATATCCTCGCGCCGTGCAACTGTGATGAAATTACGCCAGATGTTTTTGGCAATAACGCCAATTCAAGCGTTGCAACGGAAATCGGCGCGGTCGCGATTGACCGTTATTTCTTTCTCGTTGCTTGGTGTGCGGTATATCTGGCTTTGGGTTTTGCAGGCGATGTAGGCCGTGCCGAACGGCGGGCCTCTGGTTTTGCGCGTGCCGCGCAGGCCGCCGAACTGCGTGCGCTCCGTTATCAGGTTAATCCCCACTTTCTTTTCAACACGCTCAATTCGCTAAGCGCACTGGTCATGCGCGGGCGGCGTGATGAGGCTGAGGCGATGATCATGAACCTCTCGACCTTTTATCGCACAAGCCTTTCGGACGACTCGGTTGAGGACACGCCGCTTCGTGATGAAATCGCGCTCCAGCAGCTTTATCTTGATATTGAAATGATCCGCTTTCCAGAGCGGCTTTCCGTTGAGATTGATTTGCCTGATGATCTCGCCAGTGCTGTGGTGCCGAGCCTTATCCTACAACCGCTTGTTGAAAATGCGATCAAGCACGGGGTTTCGCAAACCACCAAGCCAGTGACACTCAGGATCGGTGCACGGCGTGATGCGAACAATCTCATTGTCTGGGTACAGGATAATGGCCGCGCTAAGTCAAAGTCTCCTCCTGAAAAGGGTCATGGTATTGGGCTGACCAATGTGCGTGACAGGTTGGCAGGACGCTTTGGCGCTGCGGCGCGGCTTGAAACCGACACAAGCGAGGATGGATTCACAGTTACGCTGACATTGCCTTTGGATACTCGCAATGACTGATGACGTAACGCTGCGCACGCTGATCGTGGACGATGAGCCTCTCGCGGTCGAGCGGATGCAACTCATGTGCGCTGGCCAGCCCGCGATCCGCCTGATCGGTACAGCTAATGACGGCGGCACAGCGCTGCGCCTGATTGAGGCGCTATCACCCGATCTGATCCTGCTTGATATTGCGATGCCAGAGGTTGACGGGATCGAAGTTGCGAACCAAATTGCCGCGCGCGGCGGGGCGATGCCGGCGATTATTTTTGTGACTGCGTTTGACCGGTTCGCGATTGAAGCGTTTGATCTTGAAGCGGTTGATTATCTCCTAAAACCTGTCGCAGCAGACCGCCTTGCGCGCGCGGTTGAACGCGTGGTCGAGCGCCGCAGCGGCAAGCCACCATCATCCAATAAAAATGATTATACTCAGGAATTTTGGGTGCCCTACCGCTCCGAATTGATCCGAATTGCAGCGCTTGATATTGAGCGTATTGATGCCGAGCGTGATTATATGCGGCTTAATTTGGGGACGCGCAGCTATTTGCTTCATCAGACAATTGGTGCGCTTGAGGCGCGGCTTGATCCAACGCAGTTCATTCGCCTCCACCGTTCAGTGATTGTCCGGCGTGACCGGATCAAGGCACTCGGCCATGATCGCGGCGGCGCGTGGTATGCTGAGCTGGTTGACGGCGAACAGGTGCGAATTGGCCGAACCTATCTTGCCAATGCCAAGCTTATGGCAGGCCGCGCGTCCACTTAACGGCGGTGGCGAAACAGATGGGCAGGGATGAAGGCCTCTGCTCCGCCACACACATCCTTATTATCGCGGTTTGCGCGCGACGCTTGGGTCATTCGATCAACGGCGGGTACACTCGGCTAACGCGCAATGGCCTTCGACGAACGGCACCGCGCCGTCAATCAGAGGCCTAAACCGCCAAGCGCCTTTTGCTTGAGGATTGATTTGCCCGCTTTGGTCATTGCCTTCATCAGGCCCGACTTCTTTTTCTTAGTCTCGTTGCAAAAGGTCGGCGTTGCGGCCGCCGTGGTTGCATCAACCTGGCTTGCCTTATCAAGCGTCAGAAACTGTGAAATTGGCAGTGACTGTTCAACCGCACTTCGTGCAAAAGTCATCGCAAGTGAATCTTTTTTGGTAAGGCCAAGCGAAGTGCCACATTTCTCTTCGCCTTTTTTGAGAACAGAGCCATTGCCCAGCACAACCTTGGCAAGATCGCCAATACCGAGCGCTGCCGCTGGCGTTGTAAGCAGCGCAAATGCCACCACGGCCACACTATATTTGATCAAGATTTTACGCATAAACATACCCCCATATAATGGAACCATTAAGCTATCACAGTCGCGGCGCGAGTCCAAAACTAATAACCGGCTTGTCACTCGCGCGTCAAAACGGCATAGGCTCGCGCAACATTCAAACGCATGCTGCGAAAGCCGATCACCATGAAATTGCGCATTATCGTAACGCTCAAAAACGGGGTGCTTGATCCGCAGGGCAAGGCGATCCACCATGCGCTTGAAGGGCTTGGCTTTGGCGGCGTGAATGACGTGCGCGCGGGCAAATTGATTGAGCTTGATGTCGCCGACGACACCAGCGACGATGCCCTTGATGAGATGTGCCGCAAGCTGCTCGCCAACACTGTCATTGAAAATTACCGGATTGAGCGGGTCTGAACCATGAAATCGGCGGTCATTGTTTTTCCGGGATCCAATTGTGACCGCGATCTTGCGGTTGCGCTGAGAAGCGTGAGTGGCAACGCGCCGACGATGGTGTGGCACCGTGAGACTGTGTTGCCCGCTGATATTGATCTGATCGCGGTTCCGGGCGGATTTTCCTACGGCGATTATCTGCGTTCGGGCGCGATGGCGGCGCGTTCACCGATCATGCGTGCGGTAGTGGGTGCCGCAGAGCGTGGGGTGTTCGTCCTCGGCATTTGCAATGGCTTCCAGATTTTGACTGAGGCGGGGCTGCTTCCCGGCGCGCTGATGCGCAATGCGGGGATATCGTTTGTCTGTCGCGATGTGCCGCTCACCGTTACCAATACTCAGTCAGCTTTCACCAGCCGCTATCAAGCGGGTGAAGCGGTCAGTTTCCCCGTCGCGCATCATGACGGCAATTATTTTGCTGAGCCCGAAACACTCGCGCGGATCGAGGGTGAGGGCCGGGTCGCTTTTCGCTATGCAATACCTGTCAATGGCTCGGCCAATGACATTGCTGGCTTGCTCAACGATGCGGGCAATGTGCTTGGCATGATGCCGCACCCCGAACGCATGATTGAGCCAGCACATAGCGGCAGTGATGGCCGCCGCCTGTTTGAAGCACTTTCTGCGACTTAGGATCAGTGAAGCTTGAGCGCTTCCTTGATCTTCAACTTCTGCTTTTTGAGCTGCGCGAGTATCGCGCTATCGGGTGATGGGCGGCGAAGCTCATCGGCAATACGCTGGTCAAGCCCAGCATGTTTGGATTCAAGGGCAAGAGCATGAGACGATTCCATTCACAGGTCTCCTTGAGTTATGACATTTATATTAAATCACATGTTACAGCCTATGTCTCGTTAAGAATTATAAAATTGCGACCAAATAGGATAGAAAATTTCGAAAAAGGGGCGCATGCGCGATTATGAATATCGAAACCAAGGACATAATTCAGCGTCTGGCGCTGATCAGGAGTGAACACGGCGATCTAGATGCCGCGATTGCCGCGCTAATTGATCAAGGCGTGCCAGACCAATTACAGCTTGCGCGGCTTAAAAAGCGCAAATTGCGACTTAAAGACGAAATCATGATGCTCGAAAACCAGCTTGTTCCTGATATTATTGCGTGAGTCCCATAAAAGAGCATTAACGCGGCACGGATTGGTTTTCGTTGTCAGCACATTGTGGCATAACTGGCATAATGACAGTTAACCAAGCTTCTGCGGTTACCGCCAAGGTGATCAACGCGCTGTATATCGAAGCGATGGTGCTGGCCGATGAAGCGCGGGCCTATTTCGATTTGCACAGCCGCGATAGTCGTAACCAGATGACGCCGCTCCAACGCGTTGGCTTTTCTTGCGAGTCGTTGAAGGTCACGACTCGGTTAATGCACGTTGTCGCATGGCTGCTTACTCAGCGCGCACTGGCCGAAAATGCGCCGACGGTTGAAACCACGCGTTCGCAGCGGCTTGGCGATGTCGCGCAAAGCGAGACTGACAGCCTGTTGCAATTGCCCGGCGAAGCCCAGCAGCTCATTTTAGCAAGCGTTGAACTTTACGCCCGCGTCAAATGGCTTGAAGATCAGTTGGTCAAAGAAAACACACCGCTCAGCCCCGCGCGCGGATTGCAGTCAAGATTGCTGGAGGCGTTTTAGGGTTTGGTTTCGGCCTGACCGAGGTTGTAAAAAAGCTGTCATTCCCGCGCAGGCGGGAATCCATAATCTCAGGCCTTGGGAGTATATGGACTCCCGCCTGCGCGGGAGTGACGGTTTACGCTGGGATGATCCAACTCAATTGAAATAGATAAATCTCAATCCCCCTCGCCGGGTTCTGGCGAGAAATATTTGTCAAACTTGCCAGTCTCGCCCTTATGTTCGTCAGCGTCGGCCGGGGCTTCGCGGCTTTTGGTGATATTGGGCCAATCAGCGGAGAATTTATTGTTAAGCTCAAGCCATTGCTCAAGATTGCTCTCGGTGTCGGGCAGGATTGCCTCGGCTGGGCATTCAGGCTCGCACACGCCGCAATCAATGCACTCGCTTGGATTTATGACGAGCATATTCTCGCCTTCATAAAAACAATCGACCGGGCACACCTCAACACAGTCCATATATTTGCATTTGATACAGGCTTCAGTCACCACATATGTCATCGTGTGTTGCTCCAGAGGATCTTTGATATCCGGTTATAATCACTATGTGTCCGCGTCAATCACCTCTGACGGGTAAAGATGTGTATAACAGCTTTGAGCTTCGGCAGGCGGCCCGCGCCGTAGCGGAAGTGCGACGACTTGGATAATGCACACGCGGCCTGCAATCACGATAGTGAGTGTTGATCCTACCGCAACGTCTTGATGAAGCGTCGTCACCGGGCGGCCATCGACGCGCGGGCTGCCGCCAAGGATCAACGCCTGCGCTTTACTGCGGCTCTTGGCGAATCGCGTGAAATAGAGGAATTTATCGAGCCTCAGACGCCGCTCCGTTTATGGCTGCGTTGCCAGCAGATAGGTTTGGCGCAGCGCGTCAATGGGTTTCAGCCCGTCGGCGGTTTCATAATGCCAGAATGTCCAGCCATTACAGCTTGGCGCGCCTTGCACGGTTGCGCCAAGTTTGTGGATTGATCCTGCATCGTCGCCAATCAGCACTGAACCATCGGCGCGAATCTGTGCCTTCCAACGGCGCTTAACGTCGCAGATGACCGTGCCGGGCTGGATGTAACCCGTTTCAACCAGCGTGCCGAATGCAACCCTTGGCGCAGCGGTTGGCGATTGCATTGTTTTGACTGAAGACTCGTCAAGTGGGAGTGTTGCGGCAATCCGTTCCTTCGCAACGTCAACATAGGCCGCCTCGCGCTCAATCCCGATGAAATGACGCCCGAGCCGCTTGGCAACCGCCCCCGTTGTTCCTGTTCCAAAAAACGGATCAAGCACGATATCGCTTGGTTTAGTGCAGGCGAGGAGGATGCGGTAAAGCAGCGCTTCAGGCTTTTGCGTCGGGTGCGCCTTGGTGCCGCCGCGTTTGATCCGTTCAGCGCCGCCACAAATCGGAAAGCTCCAGTCCGAACGCATTTGCAGTTCGTCATTAAGCGTTTTCATCGCGCGGTAGTTGAACGTGTAGCGCGCATCTTCGCCCTTTGAGGCCCAGATCAAGGTTTCATGCGCATTAGTAAAACGTGTGCCCTTGAAATTGGGCATCGGATTGGCCTTGCGCCAGATGATGTCATTGAGAATCCAGAAACCCGTATCCTGAAGCACAGTGCCGCAGCGGAAAATATTATGATAGCTGCCGATCACCCACAAAGTCCCGTTGGGTTTGAGGATGCGCCGCGCCTGCTCCATCCACGCCTTAGTGAAAGCGTCATAGATCGCATTGCTGTCAAACTTGTCCCAATCATTATCAACCGCATCAACGCGGCCGCCCTCGGGCCGGTAGAGATCGCCACCAAGCTGAAGATTATAGGGCGGATCGGCAAACACCATATCAACACAGGCATCAGGGAGCGAAGCCATCGCCGCGATGCAATCATCCATGAGAATCTGGTCAAGCGGCAGCGGCTTTACGTTGATTAAATCCGCCTTTTTGACGCGTTCCAAAACACCCATAGCTAACCCCGAAATCAGACATTACCCCTGACCTGAGTCAAGGCGCGACCACAGTCAAGTTAAAGGGTTAATCAAAATAGTTAACAAATTCGTTAACCTTTTGAGAACGAAGCGAGTCCCCTACGAGATATAGCTTTGATTTAGGGTGGCGGACTCTATTGCTTGTGGTGTGGCGTGTTTGACTCACATCGCGAAAAAATGTTGCGCGACAGGTGCAAAGCTCCTGCGATGGAGTGGGGTTGGCCCGTATTGCTTTAACGCGGCCATGTGAACCGCAGCACCGTAGCCCTTGTTTGAGGCCCAGCCGTATCCGGGATAATGGGCATCCGCCGCGATCATGATCCGATCACGATATTCCTTGGCGATGATACTTGCCGCCGAGATGCAGGGGTGGATCGCATCGCCGCCGATAATCGCTTCGGCGCTATACTGCCATTTGGGCAAGCGATTGCCATCGACGAGAATGTGGAATGGGTGGACGCTATCTGCTTGCTGGCACAGCGCCTCAACCGCGCGCGTCATTGCGAGAAAGGTTGCTTGCAGGATGTTGATCGCATCAATCTCGTCAGGCGAGGCTAAGCCAATGCCAACCTGACATGAGGCAAGTATCTCGGCCTCAAGCACCGCGCGCCGCTTGGCCGATAGCTTCTTGCTGTCATCAAGACCAATAATTGGGATCGGGCCAAGGATCACTGCCGCCGCGACGACTGGCCCCGCCAGCGGGCCGCGCCCGGCTTCATCAACGCCTGCGATCCGCTTAATGTTTAGTGATTCAAGCATAAAGATCGAAATAAACTAACACATTAACAGACTTATGGAAGAAGCTTACTCTCATCTTCTTTAACGTTCGTGTAAGCGCCACCTTCACCATCCGCCTCGAAACGCACACTAATTTCGACAGTCCGACCGCATGTCATGATTGGCCAAATCTCGCGCCAAGATCCTTTATATCTAGCGCCGTAAAAGTCTGGGCCAAGATCAGCACTTTCCTCTGTAACCCGGGTAACTCCAAGCATTACGTCACTGGTACGACAATCGGTTCCCGCTCGTTTCAAGATCAATGCAGCCACCAAAGCAGCCTTGGGCAGAGTATCTCCAATAAGTGATTCATTGGCGTTTGATTGGCCTCGATTGATTCGAAAGGCATAGTAGCCATCACCGAATTGTTTGACGACCGCATAACGGACAACATCAGAGCCGCAATTTGGGTGCCGAACGATAACAGTCCATGCGTTTCTTATCTGACGTGCCCCAACCCCTTCAGTAACAAAACGAGCAGCAGTTGTTGGAGTCACCGTATCAACTACAGTCGAAGACGGGAGGCAACCACCCTTGTTCTTTTGCACCTCTATAGCGCTCTTCATAATTTCGCCGATCACAATAGCACTACTTGGCGATGGATTAATATCATTATAGGCTTTCAAAGTTTGAATTTCAAACGGTGTCTGAGCATCAGCAGGGTTGGATGCCAGATAATTTATTGAAATGATAAACAAAATCAAAAGTCGCATACACCCTCCACAAACTGATAAAATTAAATTAATATAAAAAAGTAATACTGCATCTAATACAATATCTTAAATATTAATACTAATCAAGAATCGTTTTTGACTGCTTCTAACCTCATTAATGCCGGCGATCATAGGAGGCGGACGTTTTGATGCCCCATCGGGCCGTTCCCCGTCCCAAGCCCCGGTGCGGCGTGCAATGCGAGCCGAACAAACTGCCGCGCCTGCGCGATAGCGTCCACTAGTTCCACTTGCTGCCCCATCAGGCAGGCAATTGCGCTCGCCAGCGTGCAGCCGGTGCCGTGCGTGCTGGTCGTATCGATCCGCGTGTCAGCCCAGCGCGCGATTTCGCCATCGGGGCCAACCAGGCGGTCGATAATCGTATCGCTGTCACCGTGGCCGCCTTTGATCAGCGTCAGGCCGATGATTGCAGCCTCCCCGCCGAGTGCCTCAAGTTCGGGAAGGTTGGGGGTGGTCAGTGTGGCAATCCGCATCAGCCGTTCAAACGCGGCGATGGTCGTTGTATCGGCCAGCACTGAACCGCTGGTCGCCACCATCACTGGATCGAAGATGATGGGCACGCTTAGCGTCTCAAGCCGACCCACCACCGCATTTGCCGTCTCCGCTGATCCGATCATCCCGATCTTGACCGCGTCAACGCCGATATCACTCACAACCGAATCGATTTGCGCGATCACCATCTTGGTCGGGATCGCGTGCACCGCCTGAACGCCAAGCGTGTTTTGCGCCGTAATTGCTGTCACGGCGGTCATGGCATGGCCGCCAAGCATCGTGACGGTTTTAATATCGGCCTGTATGCCCGCCCCGCCGCCGCTATCCGAGCCTGCGATAATCAGGATGCGCGCCGTCATGCCTTGAATGAGCGGATTTTTGAGGCGGGAAACGCCTCAAGCTTGTCCTTCGCGCGCGTCGGTCGGTCGGTCAGTTCGCCGCCGCAATTGGGACAGCGCTCATTCAGCGCGTCGGTGCACTCTGCGCAGAAACTACACTCAAACGAACAGATAAACGCCCCCCCCGCCTCGGCCGGCAAGTCGGTACCGCAACGCTCACAGTCAGGCCTCATCTCAAGCATCAGATTATCGCCTCAAGCCCTTTATGTTTGATCAGGCTCAACAGTTTGAGCGATGGCCCGCTTGGCTTTTTCTCACCGCGTTCCCACTGGCTGACAAGGCCGGGGGTAACGTTCAAATGGCGGGCCAGCACGGTTTGGCTGATCATCTCCTGATCACGCAGCGCGCGAATGTCCTCAGGGGCGACTTGAGGGATGGGGGTGAGGCATTTTTCATCGAAGCTGCGCATGGTTTGTTTACTAACGGCTCCTGCGTCATGCAAATCTTCCATCGCACGGTGAACCACACCTAGAAGCCGACTTTGATACCCGCTCTTCATCTTATTTGACCTCAATCCAGATATCATTTTTCAGCAAATGTTCGACAACCTCATCATGAAGCCCAAGCATTTCTTTCGCAGCATGTTTAAGCGCCTGTAATTCCTTGGTTGAAATATTCGCGCTTTCATTCTTTGCAAACACATCAATAAAAATACACCGATGTGCATGGCGGAATGCCAAAATTGTACGAGCACCCCCCGATTTCCCCATTCCCGACCGAGCGACTCTTTGTTTAACAACCTCACCGCCAAGCATCGCATCTGCTTTACCAGCTTCAATCTCTATCAAAGCCTTGCGAAGGGCTGAATCGTCGATACCGAGCTTGCGAGCCGCTTTGGCAAACTCCCTAATCTTGAATATGCGCATATACTAACACTCAGTGTTATAATCAGTCAACCCGCCGCCGTCTTCACTGCATCGCATATCGCATCAACCACACGTGTCACTTGTGCGGCGTCATCGCCTTCGGCCATCACCCGGATCACTGGCTCGGTGCCTGAAGGGCGGATGACAAGGCGGCCTGTGCCGCCCAGTTCGGCCTCAGCATCGGCGATTACGCTTTTGACTGCCGCCGCTTCAAGCGGTTTGCCGCCAGCAAAACGGACATTTTTGAGCAGTTGCGGCACAGGTTCAAACTGGTTGAGCACTTCGCTTGCGGGCTTATTTTGGCGCATGATCTCTGCCAGTACCTGTAGTCCGGCGACCAGCCCGTCGCCCGTTGTTGCATAGTCTGAAAGGATGACATGCCCTGATTGCTCCCCGCCGACATTGAACCCGCCCTGCCGCATTCGTTCAAGCACATAACGGTCACCAACCGCCGTTCGTTCAAGTGTGAGGTCAGCCGCCTTCAAACAGCGCTCTAGCCCGAGGTTGGACATTACCGTCGCCACCACGCCGCCGCCGCGCAAACGCCTCGAGGCGGCCCAACTTTTGCCGATCAGCGCCATAATCTGATCACCGTCAATCACCTTGCCATGTTCATCAACGATAATCAGGCGGTCAGCATCGCCGTCTAGCGCGATGCCAATATCGGCGCCGCTTGCGACCACGGTTTCCTGAAGCAGTTCAGGCGCGGTTGACCCACATTTTTCATTGATGTTGGTGCCGTTGGGGGTGACGCCAATCGCAATCGTTTTTGCGCCAAGCTCCCACAGTGCCGACGGCGCGACTTGATACGCCGCACCATTGGCGCAATCGATCACGATTTTGAGGCCGTCGAGCCGCAAATCTTCGGGAAAGCAGGATTTGGCAAAGTGAATGTAGCGCCCGCGTGCATCCTCAACCCGGCGCGCGCGGCCGATTTTGGCCGATGCCGCGAGTTCGGGCGTACCGACAAGCAGCGCCTCGATAGCATGTTCATCGGCGTCGGAAAGCTTGTAGCCATCAGGGCCGAACAGTTTGATACCATTATCATAATAAGGATTATGGCTTGCCGAGATCATCACGCCGAGGTCAGCACGCATTGAGCGGACGAGCATCGCCACCGCAGGCGTCGGCATCGGCCCGACCTGAACCACGTCCATCCCCACACTGGTAAAGCCAGCGACAAGCGCGTTTTCAATCATATAGCCTGACAGCCGAGTATCCTTGCCAAGCACGATCCGGTGGCGGTGATCACCGCGCACGAAATGCGCGCCCGCCGCCATGCCGATCTTCATCGCCATTTCCGCCGTCATTGCGCCAGTGTTAGTGCGCCCCCTGATCCCGTCAGTCCCGAAAAATTTGCGGCTCATACTCGTCCCACCTTTACGCGTTGTGCGGCGATGCTTTGCGCCAAAGCTCTCCAAAACGGAAGCAAATTAACCATTAACCGCCAGTTCAGTGCGCGGTTTCTAACACTCACCGCATATTAGGAAAGGGAGTATCACCATGTTCAAATCCACCCATCATTCGGCCGCATTCTTCGCAGCGTCAGCACTGTTGCTCAGCGCAACCGCGGCAAACGCAATCGAGGCGGGCAAAATCGCCGCCGTGCAAGCGCCAATCCTGGCAGCGCAAGATGACGGCGAACGGCGCAGCGGTGGTGGCGGCTTCCTTGGCAATATCTTTGGCTGTCAGGCAAGCGGCAGCAAGCAGGAAATCGGTGCAGCCATTGGCGGCGTCGCGGGCGGCCTGCTTGGCAATCGGATCGCCGGGCGTAACAGCCGCACGCTTGGCACCGTGCTTGGCGGCGTTCTCGGTGCGGCGGGCGGATCAGTGCTTGGCTGCAAGCTTCAAAAGAATGACCGTGCCAAGGCCGAACGCGCGCTTGAAAATGCGGTTGCCACCAACCAGAGTCAGAGTTGGGAAAACCCCGAAACCGGCGCGTCAGGCCGGGTTGAGGTTGGCCAGTCCGCCAGCGGTGCAGCGCTGTCAGACATTAAATTCGCAAACGGCGTTGAACCAGCGAATGGCTATGACCGGGTGAACGGCGCGTTTGTTTCGACGGGTAGCGCCAATATCCGCAGCGCGCCGGGCATCAATGCAAAGATCATTGGAAGGCTTGCCAGCGGGCAGAATGTCTGGGTGCCCGCCTCGGTCAGTGGTTCGCCGTGGATGCTCATTTCCAATGCAGGCGTTGGCCAAGGCTATGTCTCCTCAGCACTCTTGAAGCGCGCCGCGATCAACACGGCGGCGGCAGGTTGCAAATCAATCCGCCAGACTGTTTCAACGGCAAGCGGCGCGACCGAGTCTGAAAACCTCCAAGCCTGCAAAGGCAAAGACGGCAATTGGGTAATGACGCGGGTTTAATAGTCTAAAATACTTCTTGGCGGCTTGGCGGCCTTGGCGCGAGATTAATCCCCGGCCAATCATGCGCGGTGAGGGTGGATTGGTTCGCGCCAAGATCGCCAAGCCGCCAAGAAGAGAAAAAATTTATCTGGGCCATACGCGTCGCCCCAGCAGAGGCCGTGGCCGTCTTGGGGTTTCGTGCCACGTTGCAGATGCGCGCAAGTTCGCAGCAATCCCGGTCTCAAGCCGTTGGCTTGAGTTTATCCTGAGCGCCTGCAAGGCGGTCGAAGGGCCGGGATGACGGTTGCTTTGGCGGGCGTCATATACTCCCCAAAACTTGGCAAAATGCTTGGCCATGTTTACGGTGATTACTTGATGACTGATCCACTCCCCCAAAAGTCCGCAAAACGCGGCTATCACCACGGGGATTTGCACGCGGCGCTGATTGAAACCGGGATGCGGTTGATTGAGTTTAGCGATGCCGATCAGCTCAGCCTGCGTCAGGTCGCGCGCGAGGTGGGGGTGAGTGCGTCGGCCGTTTATCGCCATTTTCCTGATAAGGCGGCGTTGCTTTCCGCACTGGCACAGGAAGGGCTTGATCGGTTGGGCGCAGCGCAGCGGCAGGCGGCGGCAGAGGTTGGCTACGGCGCGCAAGGTTTCAACGCATCGGGGCGTACCTATGTGCGGTTCGCGCTCAAGCATCCGGCGCTGTTCAAAATGATCATGTCACACGCGCCGCAGGTTGATCATTTCGCGGCAAATGCCGACAGCGTTTCAAGCCCGATGCGCTGGTTGCGCAGCAGCGTTGCAGCGCTCGCGCCCGAAGGGGCAACGCCTGAGGATCTGCGCAGCGCGGCCCTGCGCGCATGGTCAAAGGTTCACGGCCTGACGATGCTGATGCTTGACGGGCAGATTAGCGCTGATGACAGCTTGATTGATGCCGTGATTGATGGCCATGATCTCTGGCCCGCGTCTGCCTCAGCCAATCTCGAAAATTGAATAAATCGGCCCCTGCGCGGTTTGTTCGCCTGTGCCAACCGCGATCACATCATTGAGCCACGCATAACGTTCATTGCCGCATTCAAAGCGCGCTGAGATCGCAAGCGAATATTCGGATGCGTCAAGCAGCGCGCTTTTGCCAAAGCGCGCCATCGCCTCGGGTTCGGCAAGAAAGCGCCCCTGATAGGTGAGGTAGATTAGCGCGCCGTCATCAGTTCTCAGCGTCAGGCGAACATCAATCACCATCACCCCGTCAGGCCGGTTGATTACCCAGTCTGCGCCGGGAAGGACGGTTCCGTTCAAGCGTTCACCCGAAAACGTGCCGCCACTGACAGGTGCAATCCGCCGCAGGCCAGCGGGCGTCTTGCCGATCACGCTCATCCCCGCAAAATCGACATTGAGGCAAAGCGTGATGAGGTGTTGGTGGCGTAACTCAGTCATTGCAATGGCGTTAGCAGGTCGCCAAGATGTGCGCAAAGGGGAGGCGTTATGGACATGATTGCGCGCAGGCCGGGGCCATCGGTACAAGACATTTTTATGAGCGACACCAATCCGGCACCCGCCGCGATGCGCGAGGAATCGCCCGCCACTGGCCAAAGCAGCGATGATATTTCAATCGAACGCTATTTCGCCAAAGACTGGCATGACCGTGAGGTTGAGAAAGTCTGGCGCAAGACGTGGCAGCTCGCGTGCCGGGTTGAACAAATCCCCAATGTCGGCGATCATATGCTTTATGAAATCGTCCACGATTCACTAATCGTGACGCGCACCGCGCCCGGTGAAATCCGCGCTTATGTGAATAGTTGCCTTCACCGGGGAACGATGCTGCGCACCGGGAGCGGCTGCGTAAAGCAATTCCGCTGCCCGTTTCACGGCTGGACATGGGCACTTGACGGGACACTCAAGATCATTCCGGGCCAATGGGATTTCGGTCATGTCGACAAGGCAAAGATGAGCTTACCCGAGGCCAAGGTCGGAACGTGGGGCGGGTTTGTCTTCGTCAATTTCGACCCTGGGTGTGAGCCGCTTGAGACCTATCTCGAAAACCTGCCCGAGCATTTCGCAGCGTTCAATCTGGAAGACCGCTATCTGGCCGCGCATGTGGCGAAAATCATGCCGTGCAATTGGAAACTGGCAATGGAGGCGTTTAACGAGGCTTATCATGTCGGCATCGCGCACCCGCAGGTGCTTGGTTATTACGGCGATACCAATACACAATATGATGTATGGCCCGGCGTCCGCCATGTCAGCCGGATGATCAGTGTGCAAGGTGTGCCCTCACCCGCGATGACAGGCATCCCGCCCGAACGCACGATTGAAGAGATGCGCCGCGACGTGCCCTTCTTTGCGGGCAAACCGATTGAGGTGGGTGAAGGCGAAACGGCGCGCGGCAAACTCGCCGAGCGTGCGAGAGAGAAGATATCGCGTTCAATTGGGCGGGATATGTCTGATTTGTCGGATACTGAGTCGCTTGATCTGATCGAATATATGCTGTTCCCCAATATGGTGCCGTGGGGCGGGCAGGCGCTGCCGATCACCTACCGCTTCCGCCCGTATAAGGATAATCCCGAGCGATCGCTGATGGAGATTATGTTTCTATTTTCTAAAGCACCCGACGGCACCCACCCGGCACCTGCTCAGATGAACCTGCTACGTGAAGATCAGAAATGGGCCGATGCGCCTGAACTTGGCTCAGCCGCGATGGTTGCAGACCAAGATACGGATAATCTGATGCGGATTCAAAGGGGTTTGCGCGCCTCAAAAAAGCCCGGAGTCACCCTCGCGCGCTATCAGGAAAGCCGAATCCGCCATTTCCACGAGACTTTGGACGCTTATATGGCGCGGTGATTATGCAATCGCGCCATTGAGTGTGTCCACTGCTTCCACATACTCCTCCATGAAGTTTTGGACGACGGCGCGGGCGGAAGTGACGCTTTCGACCAGCCCAACGCCCTGCCCAACAAAGTAAGTCACCAGTTCGCGTGCGGCTTCGTTGCCGCCTGCCGCCACCTTATCGGCGCGGCGCAGTGCGGGTTCGCTGATCAGTGACTGGAACGGCATTGGCAGCGCGCCGGGCGAATCCGGCCCCTCCCACGCATCCGTCCACGCTGACTGTAACTGCCGCGAATATTTGCCGGTCCGTCCTTTGGATCGCACCGTATCGCGTGACCGCGCCGCAACCATTTTCTCGCGGAAAATTTCAGTTGTTTCGCTTTCAGTGGTGGCGAGCCAGACCGAGCCAGTCCAAGCGCCCGCTGCGCCCATCGCCATGCACGCCGCCATCTGCGCGCCCGTCATGATCCCGCCAGCCGCGAGCACCGGCACATCATGTCCGGCGGATTTGAGCGCGCGGACCACTTCAGGGATGAGGACAAGCGTTGAGACTTCACCGCAGTGCCCGCCAGCCTCGCCCCCTTGGGCAACAATCACGTCAACACCTGCGGCTGCCAGCCGCAGCGCATGTTCCTTGGCTCCAGCGAGCGCACCGACCGGCACATTATGCTCACGACCCATCGCGATCATCGCAGGGGGTGGCACACCGAGCGCATTGACGATCATGCGGATTGGATGATTGAACGCCACACGGAGAAGCTCCATCGCCTCTTCAGGCCAGAAGGGCGGCGGCGCATCATCATTGCGTCGCGCGGTCGTGCCCGCAGGTTCA